>NZ_JBFBKR010000011.1:0-163731 GCF_040686575.1 Arthrobacter sp. NPDC080073 | reverse complement strand
CGGCCGATGTCCAGGACGCGGCCCTCGCTGCCGAGCAGGACGGGGATGATGTCCGCGTCGCAGGCGATCTTGCGGATGACCGAGGGGTGGATCGGGCCCTGGAACGTGGACGCGCCGCTGCTGAGGCGCGGGCCGGCGGGCGTTTCGCCGTCGACGCGTTCGGGGCGCCCGCGTTCGAGGCGTTTGAGGAGGTCTTGGTAGTCGATGGTCACCATCACCTGGGGCCGGAGGCCGCCGTTCGCGGGCAGTTCGCCGGTGGCCAGGGCCACGGCGCAGGCGCCGGTGAGTCCGTCCAGGAGTTTCTGGGCCCGGGAGCGGCGGTCCAACGGCGGGTGACTGGTGCCGGTGCCGGTGTGTGCGCCGTCGGTGCCGGTGCCGGCGGTGTCGGGTTGGAGGCGCGGATTGGCGGCGGTGTTCATGGCGGTGGCGAGGGTTTCGAATTGTTCGGCCGTGGCGAAGATTTCCAGGTGGTGCAGGCCGCGGCGGGGTTTGCGGATGAACGCTCCCTGGCGGTGGCGCAGTTCGTCCTCGCCGGGTTCGGTTCCGTCCTGGTCGATGGCATCGACCCAGCGTCCGGCCATCCGGGAGACGAAATCGGGGTCGCTTTGGGCCGCGGTGCTGGTCAGGGAGTGCTCCATCTGCCGGGCGGTTTCCGCGTCCGCGAGGTGCCGTACCTGGTCCAGGGCCGTGCTGATCACCGTGGCCGAACGGGACGGCACGGCTGCCGAGGACAGGGCCGCGGCGAGCACCTCGTGCCGGGCGGGGACGTCCTGCCCGGCGATCCCGGTCTGCGGGAGCACGCCGGCGGCCAGTGCGAGCCGGCGCCTGGCCTCGCCGATGCCGATCCGCAGCCTGGCGCGCAGGAATTCGGCCGCGTTCCGGTACCCGTCATCGACCGCGTCGGCCGCCTCCGCAACGCAGGGTGCTGCCGTGAGGGCGGCGGCAGAGGCCGGGTCTGCTGCGGCCGTGAGGCTGGACGCGGCGGTTGCCGGGAAGGCGGCAGCGGAGCCTTGCGGGCCGGCCGCGGCTGCCGTATCGGCTTCAGTTCCCGCCTCCGCGGTGGCGGCGGCCGGGTCTTCCGCGGCCGTGGGCTCCGTCCAGCCGGTCCGCCACCCCGGCACCGACGAGGACTGCCGCGCCGTCTGGGCTTCGCTCCGGGTCCGTTCCACGGCCTGGGCTGCGACGAGCTGCAAAAACTCGACGGTGCGGGAGATCTCCTCGACCGTGCCGGCGAAATCGGCGGCATCACGGAAACCGAACACGCGGGCCTCGGAGACAGCCGCAGTGCGCAGCGCATCCATCGCCGCCAGGGCCTGGTCAAGGGCTGTTGCCGGCGGCAGCGCGGCCCGCGGCGGCACGGCGGCCGGGCTTTGCTGCCCGGCATGCCAGGCAGGAACGGGCGTCAGGCGGCGGGACAGACGTCCCAACGCCGCAATCCCGACCTCGGGGGCGACTACTGCCCGAGGTGCCGCGAGTTGACCGATGCCTTCCATGAATAAACCCTGTCACGGGGGTCTGACATTTAAGGCCCCCGCGCTGCCAATCGACCCCGCGAAAAGCGAAACAAGGAAAACACGTCTCAAAAATCAGGTGTTGAGCTCCCAATGAACCCGGATCGCCTCGGCAATGGGGCCGCTGATGTCGATCTGGAAGGCAACGGGCGCGGTCCCTGTCTCTTCAATGACGGTGTCGTGGTAAACGCGGCCGCATGACGGACACAAGGTGTAGAGGTCCTCATCGTCGGGCCACGGAGCCAGCCCGGCGGGGACCGGTGTGTCTGCTCCCGCGTAGACAGGGACGCCCTGTGAGTTGGCCTGGATCAATCCCTCTTTGCTGACGGTGTTTCCGCAGAGACAAGTGATCGTGGTGACATCATGACCGATGACATCAGCGAATTCAGTGTCCATTTGAGCTCCCCGGCGTCGGAAGAGACGTTCTGCTTGTAGTTTATGCCTGCCGATCCGCATGGTGTCTGGGGACCGCCCACTTCGCTGACGGTTACCGGTTGTTCCCCGACACCCTGGGCGGGAAGATGTTCCCATGCTGCCGGAGGAGCGTTTCAACGCACTGATCGATGAATTCAGGGCCAACCCGGGCGTGAGCGTGCCGGGAGAACCCGGGCAGCGCGGATTCGGTTCGAACGCACTAAAGGTCCACGGCTCGATTTTTGCGATGATTTCCGGAGGCAGGCTTGTTGTGAAGCTGCCGCGCCAACGGGTCGAGACGTTGATCGGAACCGGAGTTGGGGCACCGTTTGACGCCGGAAAGGGCCGTGCGATGAAGGAATGGCTCACCGTCATTGCCGACGATGAAGAGTCATGGCTGGCCCTGGCACATGAGGCCTGGGACTTCGTGAGGTCTCGACGAGGAACTCAGTGAAGGGACGCGATGAAATCCAACGAACTGCTGCAGGATGCCTTTGGCCGGATCCGTGACACCGTGGGCGCCACCCTTGAGGGGGTCGACGACGAGTCCCTGGTCCGTCGGCCCGAAGGGAACGGAAACTCGATTGCGTGGTTGATCTGGCACCTCAGCCGGGTGGAAGACGTGCAGCTCGCTTCCGTCGCCGGCGTCGAGCAGGTGTGGACTTCGCAGGACTTCGCAAGCCGCTTCAACCTTCCGCTCCCTGAACGCGACACCGGATACGGCCACTCGAGCGATAAAGTCGACGCGGTTCAGGCCCCGCCGGAGCTGCTGCTCGAATATTACGACGCCGTCCACCGGCAGACCGTGGCGTTCCTGGAAACCCTCGGCGACAAAGACCTTGACCGTATTGTCGACACCCGCTGGGATCCGCCCGTCACTCTAGGCGTGCGGTTGGTCAGCACTATTGCCGATTGCCTTCAACACGTGGGGCAGGCCGCCTATGCCAAGGGCTTAGGCGGCCTGTGAGCGTACTCCTCATGCCGCGTTCCGGGGTTTGAAGACCAACCCCAGGACGGCTGCCAGCGCGAGCGCGGAGAGGATGGTGGCCGACCAGAACCCGGCCCGGCCGCCGATCAGGAAGTCGCCGGGGATAGCGAAGGCCGCGTAAATCGAAGCCACGATCGCCAGCCCGACCGCGCCGCCCAGCTGCTGCATTGTCTGGAACAGCCCGGAGGCGGACCCTGCATGCTCGGGTTCGACATTGCGTAGCGCGAGCGTCGTGAGCGGCATGAACGTCATGCCGGCGGAGATTCCGGTTCCCAGAAGTGCAAGCAAAACGAGGGCGAACGGGGTGTCCGTGTTCAATTGCGTCAGCGGCAAGAAGGCGACGACGCGAAGGGCGGTACCGAAGATGACCAGCCGGACGGCCCCGAAGCGTTCGAGTAGCCGCGGGACGATCCGCGACATCGCGAAGATGCTCAGCGGCATCGGCAGGAACGCCAGCCCGGTCACCATGGGCGTGAGATGCAGATCGTCTTCGAGGTACTGGACCATGAGGAAGAACATCGCCAGCATCCCGCCGTAGGTGGCCGCCATCGCGGCCAGCGAAGCCACGCGGCTCGGGCTGCGCAGCAGTTGCGGACGGAGCAGGGGGTGGGCCACCCTCCGTTCGGTGACGGCGAGCACTGCGATCAGTACTGCCCCGGCAACCAAGCCGCCGATCGTGCGCGGACTGGACCAGCCGACGTCGCCCGCTTGAATGAGACCCCACACGATCGCGACGGCGCCGCCCGTCGCGGTGACCGCTCCGAGGATGTCGAAGCGGCCGGGGCGCCGGGGAGTTTCCGCGACGAGGCGCGGCACCGCAATGAGGACCACGACGCCGATCGGCACGTTGATGAAGAGGGTCCACCGCCAGCTGGTGGTGTCGGTGAGCAGTCCGCCGAGGATGAGCCCGAGGGCGCCGCCCATTGAGGCAATGGCGGAGAACAGGGCGAGCGCGCGGTTCCGCGCGCCGTCGTCCTTTGCGCTGGTGGTGATCAGTGCGAGAACGCTCGGGGCAGCGAATGCCGCGCCAAGGCCTTGGAGTGCGCGTGCGATGACGAGGAGGAGGGGCGAGGTGGCCAGGCCGCCAAGCAGTGAGAAGAGTGTGAAGGCTGCGACGCCGACCAGGAAGGTGCGACGACGGCCGAGGACGTCACCGATCCGTCCGCCGAGCAGCAGGAGGCCGCCGAAGGCGAGCGCGTAGCCGTTCAAGACCCAGCTGAGCTCGGCCCGGTCGAAGTGGAGGTCGGTGGCGATGTGGGGGAGCGCGACGTTCACGACGGTCGCGTCGAGGACAAGCATGAGTTGGGCGAGCATGACCAACCAGAGGCCAAGGCTGCCGGCGCGGCCGCGCGGATTTCCGCTTATCCGGGTGATCCCGGCGGGAGCGCGTGTGGCGATTGTGGGTGTCATGGGAGGTGTCCTGTTCTAGCCGAAGGGGCTGACGTACACTAAGAGGAGAGTTGCTCCGCTTAGAACTATACGGAGGCACTCTCCGTTTTGCAATGATGTATCGAAAGGTGTTTCTGTGCGCGCTGACGCTCAACGCAACCGCGACCGGATCGTGGAGGTTGCGCGTGCACTCTTCCGGGTCAAAGGCTACGAAGCCGTTTCGATGGACGAAGTCGCCAAAGCGGCCGAGGTTGGACCCGGCACGCTCTACCGGCATTTCCCGACCAAAGAGTCGCTGTACGACGCGGTCCTCGAGGCGTGGGCAGAGAAGGTCAACACCGCCGTCAGCCACGCACTTACCCTCGACGCTCCCGCGCGGGAGCGGTTGTTGAGTTGGCTGACCGACTATGCGTCCATGCTGACAGAACACAAGGGCGCCGCTGCACGGATTACCGCCGCGCTCGGCGACCCCGGTTCCCCCTTTGCAGCAAAGTGCCAGACCTACCTTGGGGCCAATCAGCGCGTGATCGAAGCATTGGACTCGGCCTTGCGTCCTGGAGTCGATGCAATGCAGATCAGCCGGCTCGTCGGCGGCGTGGCCGTGGTTGTGGATAGCAGCGAACTTCCCTCCGATGCAGCAGCATCGATGCTCGCGGTAGTCGCTGACGGACTTATCGCTTCCTGACGCGGGTTAGAGGACCGCGCGACGGCGGTCCCCGGCCCTCCCGACGGCGGTCCCCGACCCTCCCGACGCTCCCGACCCTCCTGCCGCGCGGAGCGCTTTGGGATTTGGGCGACGCTCGCTCACTTATGGGGCATTTTTCGCACTCGCTCGCTCACATACGCGAGCTGACCGTCGGCCTCTAGGTGCCCGCCGACAGGCTATCGCCCAGCCCTCTCCAATATTTGTGAACCTTCCCTTGACGTGACCCGCACCATAGTTCTAATCTTTATTTAGTTCTAAACAAAGGAGTTCACATGTCGCGACCGAGTGGCAACGCTGACGTTACCCGCTCTGCGATCTTGGCATTTCTGGGCACCTCTGGCGGCGCATCCCGCGCCGACCTTGCCAGGGGGCTAGGGGTCTCGCCGGCACTGATGACCCAGTTTGTAAAAGACCTCATCTCGGATGGTCTCGTGAGGGAGTTGGCGATGTCGCCATCCAACGGAGGGCGTCCTGCCCGTCTATTGGGGCTGGCGGCTTCCGCAGGACGGGTGGTCGGCATGAAAGTTGCCAACGACCACGTTGCGCTGGTTGAAACAGAGCTTGGGGGACAGGTGCTGCGGGCCGAGAGCCAGCCGTTCAACGCCTCCTCGGTCACGTTCCTGTCGGCCTTGGTCGAACTCGTGCGCGCGTTCCGGGATTCGGGCAGTGGCGCTCCCATCCTGGGGGTCGGGGTTGGCGTTCCTGGGTCCGTCGACGCGCAGGGAAGCGGGGTGGTCGATTCGAGCCTCCTTGGTTGGCGGCAGGCTCCCCTCGGCGCTGTGCTGAGCCGGGAGCTCGGCGTACCTGTGCTGGTCGAAAACAATGTCAACGCTCTCGCCGTCGCGGAGCGGCTTTATGGGCCCGGCCGCGATCATGCCGACTTCCTCGTCGTGACCATCGGTGAGGGCGTCGGTGCTGGATTCGTCACCGGGGGGACGGTCGTCCGCGGGAGCCGCGGCGGTGCCGGTGAAATCGGGCATATCGCTGCGGTGACGGGAGGGCCGCTGTGCACTTGCGGTAACCGTGGCTGCATTGAGGCCTTGATAGGTGAAGCGGCGCTCGTCGCTCAGGCACGCCGGTCGGGCGTGATCCAGCCTGCAGGAACTGTGGCCGATTTGCAGGCCGAGGCCGACAGGGGCAACCCCATGGCACAGGACATTTTCAGCGAAGCAGGCCAACCCCTGGGACGGATCGTTGCGGGTCTAGTACAGGTACTTGACCCGGAAATCGTGATTGTCAGCGGTGAGGGCACCCTGGCCTGGAGCCATTGGAAGGCAGGTTTCGAGCAGGCATTCCGGGCTGCGCTCACCTCCGACCGCCGGAGCGTTCCCGTGATCGTCGAGTCCTGGGACGACGAGGGCTGGGCCCGCGGTGCGGCGGCCTTGGTCGCATCTACCCCGTTCTACAGCGGAGAAAGCTCCGGCGAACAGGGACGTAGGGTACGGGCCCGCCTCAGCACGCCCGTAGGGGAGGTAATCGGGTCATGACAACTGTTGGAAATTCGAAGCCGGGCCTTCTCAGGGTCACCACCACAAGCGGAGGCAATCCTGCACCTATCCGACGGAAGGCCGCGCCGCGTCTACGGTATGCATTGACCGTTGCGTTGTTCCTGCTGCCGAGTGCGTTGCCACTGCTGTTCTTCACGATCGTTCCCATGGTGTCCGCATTCTGGATCAGCCTGAACCAGTGGAACTTGGTTGGCCCGATGAAGTGGGTGGGCCTGGACAATTACGCCAGGCTCGTGTCGGATCCGGGTACACAGGGCGCGTTCCTTCACACCGTTTTCTACATTGTCGGATACCTACCCCTCGTGTATGTCGGCGGCCTTGCTATCGCCCTCGCCCTGAACACTCGGATCAAAGGGCGCAGCATGCTTCGGGGCCTCTATTTCCTTCCGGTGGTAACGAGCTGGATCGTGGTGGCGCTCGTCTGGCGTTGGCTGCTGAATCCCAGCACGGGCATCGTGAACTGGCTCCTTGGACTGATCGGCATTGCCGGTCCGGGGTGGTGGACAGACCCGTCATGGTCAATGCCGGCGATCATCCTCGCCTCCGCGTGGAAAGATCTTGGGTTCGTCATGGTGATTCTGCTTGCCGGGCTGCAGGCCATCCCTGAAGAACTGTATGAGGCTGCGACGGTCGACGGCGCCGGCCCGTGGCGGCGCCTGTTCAGCATTACGCTTCCGATGTTGTCTCCGTCAACGTTTTTCGTCATCGTTCTGTCACTGATCAATGGTTTCCAAGTGTTTGACCAGGTCTATGCCATGACCGGAGGCGGGCCAAACAATTCATCCCAAGTGGTAGTTGAGCAGATCTATGACCTCACGTTCCGTTACGGCCGGGCAGGGGAAGCATCCGCCCTGTCATGGCTGCTGTTCCTCTTCATTCTGGTCATCACCCTGATCCAGGTGCGGGGCCAAAAGAAGTGGGTGAACTATGCGTAAGTTCCCGCGCCTGATCGCGCTGAACATCCTTGTGGTCGCCGGGGCCGCTGTGATGGTGTTTCCCTTCCTGTGGGCTCTCGTAACGTCTATCAGCCCCGGGTCCGGCTTGTCTGCCACTCCTCAGCTGATCCCGGAGAACCCTTCACTTTCCGCCTATGCTGAGTTGCTCCAACGGCTCCCGTTCGTCCAGATCGTCCTTAACAGCCTGATCCTTGCCATCCTCACCACGGTGTTCCAGCTCGTTACGAGCTCCCTGGCGGCGTATGTTTTTTCGAGGATGCCCTTCAAGGGGCGCAACGCCGTGTTCGCCGTCTATCTAGCCACCATGATGGTTCCCCTGCAGGTCCTCGTTGTTCCATTGTTCGTTGAGATGAAAAGCCTCGGCCTTATCAACACGTACTTGGGCGTTCTGCTACCGGGCATTGCAAGCGCATTCGGGGTGTTCCTGCTGCGCCAAGCCATGAATTCCGTTCCCACCGACCTCGACCAGGCAGCAACGCTGGACGGTGCGGGCCACTTCCGGATCTTCGGGCTGATCGTCCTGCCTTTGGTCCGTCCGGCACTTGCAACCCTGACCGTGTTCGCGTTCCTGAACAGCTGGAACAGCTTCCTGTGGCCGCTGATTATCCTGCGCACCCCCGGAATGAAGACCCTCCCCGTGGCGTTGGCGGGGCTCCAAGGACAGTACACAACCCAGTGGGACATCGTCATGGCTGGATCTGTGGTCAGCATCCTTCCAATGCTTGCCCTTTATATCTTCACCCAGAAGTACATCATCCAAGGGGTTGCAGGAACCGGACTCAAATAGGCCGCCCTGCTCCCCCCTTTATCAATGGAGATAGACATGAAAAAGAAGCCCTTGGCCGCTCTAGGCCTCGCCCTGGCCGCAATCCTGGCAACGACCGGCTGTGGCTCCGCAGGAAGCCCCGACGCGTCAACCAGTGAAAAAGTGACCATCAGATATGCAAACTTCACGTCCAATGGTGGCAACGAGAAGAACTTGGACACCATTGTTCAGGCCTTCCAAAAAGCCAACCCCAATATCACCGTCCAGGTCACCACCTTGCCCTACAAGGACTACGCCACAGCACTCCAGACTGATCTGGCGGCTGGGACGCAAGCGGATACTTTCGATATCGAATACGCGAACCTGCGATCCTACGTGTCCAGTGGGGCTGTCGCCCCCCTCGAGGGAGTCGACGGTTCAAAGTACAAGCAGTCACTGCTGCAGTCCTACCAGTCAGACGGCAAGCAGTACGCGCTACCCAGCTCCTTCTCCGACGTCGTCCTCTACTACAACAAGGCGCTCTTTGACGCTGCCAAGGTCGCATACCCCACGTCCAGCTGGACATGGGCAGATGAGACGGCTGCCGCGAAGAAGATCACGGACAGCGCCGCGGGCGTCTTTGGAGACTTCCAAAACGTGAGCTTCTACGAGTTCTACAAAGCGCTGGCCCAAACCGGGGGCAAATTCCTCAACGACGACGGCAAATCCGTCGCCTTCAACTCGCCCCAGGGCATCAAAGCTGCCGAGTGGCTGGCAGGCAAGAGCGGAACCACCATGCCTACACCCGCCCAAGGCGCCGGGACCCCGGACTTCGACACGAAACTGTTCAAGGACGGCAAACTTGGCATGCTCCACAGCGGCATCTGGGTGGCCAGCAGTTTCGCCGATTCACCCAAAAGCTGGGACATCGTCGTCGAGCCCGGAGACACGCAGAAGGCAAGCGCGGAGTTCTCCAACGCCATTGCGGTAGCGGCCAACTCCAAGAACAAGGCCGCCGCCCAGAAATGGGCCGAATACATGACCAGTTCAGACGTCATGGCACAGACCCGCATCAGCGCCGGATGGGAACTCCCCGCCACCTCCGATGACTCAGTCCTGAAGCCCTATCTCGCAAAGGACAAGCCGGCAAACCGCCAGGCCATTTTCGACGCCCTTGACCACGTGGCCCTCCCGCCGGTCATCGGCGACAACCAGCAAAAGATGGTCGACATCATCAACAACGCCCTAGGCGAAGTCGAAGCGAAGCGCTCCACGGCTGCTGATGCCCTGAAGGGTGCAGCCGACCAAATCAACGCGCTGTTGAAATAGGCCCGGCACATCCGAACGCGGCCGGAGCACGAGTCGCGGCGTCACCTGACCGCTGGCGCCGCGACACGCTCGCTGCCTGAAGACCTGAAAGAGAAGCACATGATCGACAAGTCCATGCCAGGTTCAACGTTGACATTCATTGGCGATGCCACTGTCCGTTCGCTAGTCCTGGCAAGCACCAAGCTCATTTTGGAACAGCAGACCCCAGGCGGCGCTTACCCTGCGAGCCCGTCGTTTTCCGCTTACGCCGGGTACTGCTGGTTTCGTGACGGCTCGTTCATTGCTGACGCCATGTCCGCCGCTGGGCATGTTGAATCCGCCGAACTGTTCTTCGACTGGTGCTCGAACGTCTTGAGTTCCCGTTCCGGAAAAATTCGGTACATCGTGGCGGAAAGCCTGGCCGGCAGGCCTCCGGCCGATGGGCAGATGCTGCCAGCCCGATTCACCCTCGAGGGGGATGACGGAAACGATGAGTGGTGGGATTTTCAGCTCGACGGTTACGGTACGTGGCTTTGGGCCTTGGCTGAACACAGCACCCGGTACGGCCGGTCACTTGAACGGTGGGACGAGGCCGTTGCCCTCACGGTTGACTATCTGGTCTGCTCCTGGGACCGGCCCTGCTACGACTGGTGGGAAGAAGCTGCCCACCAAGTGCACGTCAGCACCCTCGGCTGCATTTCCTCGGGGCTGGCCAGCATTGTTGCTGCCGGGCATCTGGACGAGGAAAGAGCCCTGCGAGCCACCGAGACAGTGGAACTGATCCGACGTCGCGTCCAGAACGATGGCGTCAGGAACAGGCACCTCACCAAGTGGCTGGGAACGGAGGCGCTCGACGGCAGCCTCCTGGCGCTCATCGCTCCAATGAACTTCCTCGAGCCGGTAAGCCCTGTAGGAAAAGGGACCATCTCCGCTGTCGAAGAGCAGCTCACGGTCCGCAACGGCGTTCACCGCTATCTGGCAGACAGCTACTACGGCGGCGGCCAATGGCCCCTCCTCAGCTGTTTTCTCGGACTGGCGCAGGAAGCCGCCGGAAACCGCTCACGGGCACGGGAACTGCTTCTCTGGGTTGCTTCCGTTGCGCGGGACAACACCGAACTCCCCGAACAGGTGGAAGGGAACCTCCTGGACGCCGAACAACTGCAACCCTGGATCGATCGTTGGGGGCCTTCGGCCAGTCCGCTGCTGTGGAGCCACGCCATGTTCATCCGACTCGCGATTGCCCTCGACACCATCCACCCCATGGACCGGTCGGAATCCGGCCCCCAGACGAACGAAAAAGGACTCTGAATTGATCCGCCACAAACCATTCGGCTCAGGACACCCCTACGTCAACGACACCGATCAGCGCAGCCCTGTCCGTCCCCAAGCCGGCGAGTCCGTCACCTTGGGCGTACGAACCTCACCTGAGCTGACAAATGTGGTCTGTGAATTGGCGGAAATTCGAAGCGACGGGTCAGAAACCAACTCGATCGTGCCCCTCACCAGAGTGCCTGCGGCCTCCCGCGGACAAGTGGTCGACGGCGGCCACCTCGCCTCAGCCCAGGCCAAACTGGCTCGAGCTGCCAGCGGTTGGCAGACCACGCTAGCCCCGGCCGATCCTTTGACAAGCTACAAGTATCGTTTCAGCGCTGACAACCCCGCGGGCCGGACGGAACGTACCCGATGGTTCAGCTATCAAGTGGCAACGTGGGAACCTGCCGAACGTGCCTTGGACATTACCGGCACCGACCGGGTGATCCGCGACTCCGTCGAAGTACTGCACGACGGTTCCCGGCCCCTTCGGGTCAGGTTCGCGCTGGCACTCGCCCCGAACGAACGGGTTACCGGCTTCGGTGAGCGATTCGACGCCCTTGAACACCGGGGTACCACGCTGGACGCCGTCGTCTTTGAGCAATACAAAAGCCAGGGGGCAAACCGGAAGACCTACCTGCCCATGCCCTTCGCCCATGTGGTGGGCGGCGACGGCTGGGGATTCCACGTCGCGACCTCGCGGCGTACGTGGTACGACATCGGCGTTTCCGACGAAAGCCGGCTCATCATTGAAGCCGAAGTCGGGCCCGAGCCGGTGCGCGGAGACGCACTCCTGGGCCTGCAGATCTTCGACGGAACGCCTACCGAAGTGCTGCAATCTTTCCTCTCCAAAGTGGGGTCTCCCAAGGAGCTTCCAGATTGGGTCTTCAAGCTCTGGGCGAGCGGGAATGAGTGGAACACCCAGGCAGAAGTCATGCGGCAGATGGATCTGCACCGCGAAACTGGAATCCCTGTGGGATCAGTGGTCATTGAGGCGTGGAGTGACGAGGCAACCTTCACCGCGTTCCGTGACGGCGTCTATGACCCCACTCCCGACGGCGGCCCTCTCCGGCTTAATGACTTCACTTTCCCTGAGGCGGGGGCGTGGCCGGACCCGAAAGCGATGGTCGACGAGCTCCACAGTCGGGACATCCGCGTGGTCCTGTGGCAGATCCCGCTCATCAAGATGCGGCCGCACCCCCACGGTCAGGCTCTGAACGACGCTCAGGCCGCGATCCGTGAAGGCAGGCTCATCCGTGAGGAGGCGCCGGACGGCAGTCTGCGGCCTTACCGGAACCGTGGATGGTGGTTCCCACTTGGACTTATGCCGGACCTGACCGATCCGGAGGCGGCACGCTGGTGGACGGAGAAACGGCGATACCTGGTTGAGGAGATTGGCATCGACGGATTCAAAACTGACGGAGGGGAGCACGCCTGGGGCGAGGATCTTCACTACCTCAATGGGATGAAGGGAGACGAAGGGAACAACTTGTTCCCGGTTGCGTACGCCAAAGCCTATGGCGATCTGCTTGAGTCTGCCGGCAAAGCGCCGGTCACTTTCAGCCGCGCTGGTTTCACTGGCTCCCAGGCCCACGGAGCCTTTTGGGCGGGTGACGAGGACTCCACCTGGGATGCATTCCGCTGGTCAATGTTTGCCGGCCTATCCGCTGCTGCGAGTGGCGTCGTGTATTGGGGCTGGGACTTTGCGGGGTTTTCCGGTGACGTGCCGACTGCCGAACTGTATCTGCGCTCGGCGGCGGCGGCCGTGTTCGTCCCCATCATGCAGTACCACTCCGAATTCAACCATCACCGCACGCCATCGCGTGACCGCACCCCATGGAATATCCAGGAAAGAAGCGGCGACGAAACCGTGATTCCGATATTCCGCGAACTGACGGAGCTTCGCGAACGCCTCATCCCGTATTTGTCAGAGCAAGCCCGAAAGACCATAGCCACCGGCGCCCCACTCATGCGGCCCCTGTACTTCGACTATGCCGAAGACCAGGAGGTCTGGGACCACCCGCTGCAATGGATGCTCGGCGATGACATGCTGGTTGCGCCGGTGACCCAGGAGGGGACCAGGTCCTGGACAATCTACCTTCCTTCCGGCGAGTGGATCGACGCATGGACGGGGGACAGCTACGCAGGAAAACAAACAGTAGATGTGCCCGCTCCGCTCAACCGCATCCCCGTATTTGTACGCGCAGAAGCTTGGGACCGCATGAAGGGCATCTTCGCAGTCCGCCCCTGAACCGACCGCAGGAGATTTTTCATGGAATACAGGAAACTGGGCCGAAGCGGCATGTATGTCAGCGAAATTGCCTACGGTAACTGGATGACGCACGGGTCCCAAATTGGGCAGGATACGGCCGCCGCGTGCGTCCACGCCGCCCTCGACGTCGGCATCACCACCTTCGACACCGCGGACGCTTACGCTGACACGCGCGCGGAAAGTGCATTGGGCGACGCGCTACATGGGGTGCGGCGCGAAAGCGTGGAGATTCTGACCAAGGTATTTTTCCCGACCGGAGAGGGACGTAACGACAGGGGCCTTTCGCGCAAGCACATCCGGGAGTCGATCAACGCCAGCCTCCGCAGACTCAAGACGGACTATGTCGACCTGTACCAGGCACATCGTTTCGACTATGAGACGCCACTGGAGGAAACGATGCAGGCCTTCGCCGACGTCGTACATGACGGCAAGGCCCACTACATCGGCGTTTCCGAATGGACGGCTGAAGAAATCCGTTCCGGGGCCGCTCTGGCCAAGGAACTGAACATACAACTAGTGTCCAACCAACCCCAGTACAACATGTTGTGGAGGGTTATCGACACGGAAATCGTGCCGGCCTGTGAGGAGCTGGGAATCAGCCAGATCGTCTGGTCCCCGCTTGCCCAAGGCGTGCTCACCGGCAAGTATCTCCCAGGCAAAGAGGCCCCGGCGGGCTCCCGTGCCACCGATCAGAAGGGCGGCAAGGACACGGTGGCCCGGTGGCTGGGCGAGGAAGTCCTCACCAAAGTGCAGCAACTACAGCCGATTGCCGCTGACGCCGGAATGAGCTTGGGCACGATGGCCTTGGCCTGGGTCCTTCAGAACCCGAACGTGTCGGCAGCGATTGTCGGAGCCTCGCGGCCCGAACAGATCACATCCAATGCCGCAGCTGCCGGCCGGAAGCTTGAGGACGCCCTGATGAAGCAGATCGACGACATCCTTGATCCTGTGATTGAACGTGATCCTGCGAAAACTGACTCCTTCCAGATCCGACCATAAGGTGGGACACTATCGGCACCGGCTCGGCCATGAGTACTCCAGCATCCGAGCTGTACTCCAAGTGCACAACGCCACTTACTCGCAAAGTCGTTAACCAAGTCCAGTAGGGATCACTCAAGGCTGCCCAGGAGCCCGTCCGTAGGATCCGTAGTGAGCCGAAGATGGCTCACTGCCATTGCTTTTGGGATGCAATGTGCGGCAGTACCAACCCCGGCAGGGCCCTGAACCATGCCAAGGACGCACATCATGAAAACTGGAAAAATCATGGCCGTCGCTTGCCTTTTGCTTGCCTCGACAACCACACCATTATCGGCCGCGAATGCCGCGCCCATGGAGGCTCCGGGCATTGTCTTGGGCAGCGATATTTCCTGGCCCCAATGTGGTGGCGGACTACCTTCCGGCCAGGCGTTCGCGATCGTCGGCGTGAACGGCGGCCGTCCGGGCACTGCGAATCCCTGTTTCGCCGAGCAGCTGGGCTGGGCCAGCGGCTCGGCGGGCGGGACAAGCCAACCCGCAGCCGCCGTGTATGTGAATACCGCCAATCCCGCAGGCTATGGCGGTTGGTGGCCCGGATCCGACGCGGAGGTGGGCCTGCGCGCACCCAACCCATATGGCAGCTGCGACGGGTCAGCTTCGGCGGCCTGCGCCTACCTCTACGGTTACGGAATGGCCTTCGACGCCGTCACCCGGTACGGGGTGCCCGATCCCGCCAAGCGCCTGTGGTGGCTGGACGTGGAGACCGGGAATGCGTGGTCTTCGGACACCGTGGCCAACGCCGCCGATATTGAAGGCATGGCAGCGTTTCTGCAAAGCATCGGCGCGGCTGTGGGCATCTATTCCACCTCGTACCAGTTCGGACTTATCGCCGGTCGGCTTCATCCTGACAGCAATCTGAACGGGCTGAAGAGCTGGCTGGCCGGAGCAACGTCACCGGAGAGCTCAGCGGAACTCTGCTCGGCACCGCCGCTGACAGCAGGCGGTGTGGTTGTACTCACCCAATTCACCACGGACTTCGACTACAACTACTCTTGCCTTCCGCCCGCACCGCCACCACCACCACCGCCGGCACCTGCTCCCGTAGTGGCCCCGCCGAAGCCCCCGGTCCCGACGCTGACTGAAGATGTCAGCGGGAAGCGCAAGCCGGTGCAGTCGATACCGCAGAACTGACGGCTCCCAGCCGACCTTCGTGACGCGTCGTTTCGTGACCTCAGGCAACGATGGACCAGACTTAGGGACGTGACCAACAAACCCCGCCCCGGCCTAGCGATCGCTGCACTTAGTCTCGGGACGGCGCTGAATCCGCTCAACTCATCGATGATCGCGGTCGCGCTCGTGGTCCTGCGCCGAGACTTTGCGCTCGACGTCGCCACGGTCACCTGGGTGATCACATCCTTCTATCTCGCCTCGGCCGCTGGCCAGCCGCTCATGGGCCGGCTTGCGGACCGGTTCGGCCCGCGGAGGTTGTTCACCTTCGGCATGGCGGTAGTTGCCGTTTCCTGCCTTTTGGCGCCGTTCTCGCCGAACTTCGCATTGGTCTGCGTGGCTCGAGCGCTCATGGCGGTGGGGACCGCGACGGCGTACCCGTGCGCCGTCGTCATGGTCTCGACGCTCAGCCGGCAGGCGAACATCAGCTCCACCCGCCCCCTGGGGCGGATCCAGATGGCGAACACCTCGGCGGCCGCGGTGGGGCCCGTCGTCGGCGGCCTTCTGGTGAGCCTGGTCGGCTGGCAGGCGCTGTTCGCGATCAACGTGCCGGTCTCGCTCCTGGCCCTGATCGTGGTGCGGCAGGTGGCACCGCCCGACGTCGGGCGTGAAAGCGGCAAGCTCTCGGCACTCCTCCGCGATTCCGACATTCCGGGCATCCTGGCGTTCATCGCATCGCTGACGCTGGCGATGATGGCGCTGCTCAACGTGATGCCGGCCTACCGCTGGTGGTTCATCGCCGTCGCCGTTGTCCTGGCGGGGCTGTTCGCATGGCGCGAGTTCCGGTTCAGTCCGCCGTTCCTGGATTTGCGGCTGCTCGGCCGAAACCGGCCGCTGCTGTTGTTGTACCTAGGATTCGCGGTGTTCAGCGCGGTCTACTATTTTGCCTTCTTCGGGCTCCCGCAGTTGCTGCAGCAGGCGGGAAAGTACGACGCCGGCGTGGTCGGCCTGCTGATGCTGCCCCTTGCTGCCATGTCGGTTTTCATGACGCCGGTCACGGTGCGGTTCATTGAGCGGTTCGGCGTACGGTCCGTGATGATCGCCGGCGTCGTGCTTTTGGCGCTGGCTTCCGGTGCGCTCGGGGGGCTGACGCTGTCCTTCTGGCCGCCGCTGGTGCTCATACTCACGGCGTTGATGGGTATTCCGTATGGCGTAGTCAGCACGGCGTCGAACCAAGGTTTGTATGTGTCCGCACGGCCTGAGGACAGGGGAGTGGCAGCGGGTATTTTCCAGACGTGCAGGTACCTTGGGGCGATCACGGCGACAGTTCTCATTGGTGTGCTGTATGGGCCCGGAGTCAACCAGGCGAACTGGGGGCTCATGGTGTTGGTGATGCTGGGGCTGAGCGCGGTGGTGTTCGTGTTGGCCCTGGCTTGGCGGAAGCCGGGGGCCGTGGGATAGGTCCAATCGCGCGGCCCCGAGACCCCGCTGCGGGTGGACAACCCCTATACCTACTCCGACGCACCTCAACCACTCATTTTCAGTGCCAAGCCCACTCAATTTCTGTGCAATGCACACTCAGTGATCATTTTCGACCGTAGCGTTGGATAGATTGTCAGGCTAAGGGCTCTGGGGCGCTCTCAGATTTGGAAGGCCACTGGGCTCACATTCAAAGCTGGGGTGTCTGCCTTAGGAGTTGGGAAGTGTTCGAAGAGGAAGTCCTACGGGCACTTGACTACGTGGCTCGCGGTGTCAGTGTTCGGATCGTCGGCGGCCCCGGAAGCGGAAAATCAACGGTCCTGCAGTCGATCGCTGCTGGCCTCGAAAAGGCCGGGTTCACGGTCTACAGCCTCTCGGGTTCGCGGCTCCTGAATGAGACGCCGTTCGCAGGGATTGGCGCACTCGGACTGGAAGGGCGCGGACAAGAGGATGGGCCGCTAGGAGTCGCGAACGTGCTCGCCGAACAGTTGGCGCAGCGAGGCGCCCGGGTAATAGTTGTTGACGATATCGATGAGCTCGACAGGGAATCAGCGGCAGTCATCGACATTGTTCAGGGCCGGACCCAAAGGCCGCTGGTGGTGACGATGGACGATCCCCCACTGTACTCAGGGGGCTCTGTGTTCACGCCTGCCCGGTGGCCGGAGATAACGATACGACTCAGTCCACTTCACTACGATCAAGTCAATAAACTCCTGGCCCAGACGCTCGGGTCGCCGCCGGACGTGGATTTGACCACCGCCGTGCTCATGAAATCTGGAGGCAACCCGCGACTCGCGGTCAGAATCGCCCAAAGCGCGGAGCTAAGCAAGCAGCTTGTCCTCCATGACGGACAGTGGAGCATGAGTGGGCACACACTCTGGAACGAATACATCCAGAGCACCGTCCAGGCACTCCTTCACGGACTAAGCGCCGATGAATGGAAGGGATTGCACACCCTGTCTGTGGTGGGAGCCCGGCCGCTGGAGTCCCTAAGGCACATAGTTGAGACAGGCGTCCTGGACAGGCTCGAAATGCGCGGGCTGGTTGCGCTCACCGAAGACAGCACTGGAGCCATGTGGGTAAGCGTCAGTCCCCACATTGTTGTCGACCATTTCCGTGACCCTCAGGTGCGGTCCTCCCCCAGGGTGCTGGCGGATCGGATGAGCCGGGAGATCGATTCCCATGACCGGCCCATGAAGAGTTCCTCGCCTGAGCTTCTGGCCGAACTGATCAGAGACCTGCGGAGTGAAGCCCGCGGCGGCACAGCTGCGACGCAGCATTTCCAAGAACAGCTCCGGGAACTGGAGGAATCACAATTCAGCGCCTGGGAGTCCGAAAAGACCATGTCCAACGCAGCAGCGTTCCTCAAGTTCTACTGGGGCGGTCCGGTCGATCCCTCACGCATCGAACAAGTCTTCAGCGAAACTGAGGCGGTAGGAGCTGATTCTGGCGATCACTTCTTCTTCGCCATGACCCGGGCGCTGTGGGCCATCGTCAGCGGCAGGGAAGTATCTGTCGCGACGGGCATACTCAAGGCGATCGGCCACGCTCACCCCGATTGGAAGGCAGAAGCCCAAGCGTTCGCGCTCTACCTTGAGGCGTCCTTTGACCGAATGCCTGTGAACCTCGACGAAACCCTGGACAGGCTCCGCAGCCGCCACCCCGAGAGCGGCGTTCTGCCAGTTATCCGGGGCATTCTGGAGCTCTACCGCTTCGACGCCCAGGCTGCCCTCCGGGCCCTGGATTCAGCGGACGGCTTCGACCTTGCCGCAGGCATGGAACCCTTCGTCCGCGGACTCGCGCTCCACATTGCCGGCCACGGCGACGAAGCAGTGATCTTCTCCCTCAGTCAACGTGCCGCGGCTCGGCGGCGCCTTGATCAGTTCGGGTTCGTCGCGAGCAGTTACGTTGCGGTACTGGCCATGACACAACAAGGCCGCAGCAAGGAAGCTGACTGTGTAATGACTGGCGTCTTCGCGCTCGGCCGGCCCGGCTTCCTCGTGAGCTTCCTCCACGACGCGATGCTCAGAATCGCCGGCCTTCGCACCCTGGCTGGACCCGGCAAGAATGCCGCCTCCCTCGGGATACAGGCACGCAAAAACGTCGCGGACATCGGCCCCCTGCCTGGAACCGGGAAAGCAGTCTATGAGCTCGTTACCCGGAAATACGCCGATCCATCCGACTTCGACGAAAAGGCTGCGAACCTTCTGGAACAACAACTGGACCGCGGTTACATCACCGAAGCCGTGTATGCCTCATTGTTCATGTTGTCCCTCTACCCCGGACACAAGATCCTGGAGACCACGCAACGGTTACTGCTGGAAAACGGCGTGAGCACCCATGCCCAGTTCCTCGCCATCGCCGGTGCCATTCGTGACCGCGACCACCATCGGCTAAAAATCCTATTGGACCAATACGAAGCCGACTCCGACCTTCCTGCGATCACCAGGCTCCTGGAAGGCGTGGTCAAGGGTCACCTCCTCAAACGCCACCGGGGGTTGGCCAAGTCCTTTCATCAGATCATCTCAACCTTCGAAAACCGATTCCCGTCAGAAGAGGCACAACTGACCCTCGACACGGGAGGGCATTCCCAGGGTCTGACTCCTCGGGAGAGGGAAATCGCCATCCTGGCGGGCAGCCAACGCACCCCCGAAATCGCTGCCCTCCTGGGGATCAGCCCCCGGACCGTGGAAAACCACATCTCCAGAGCCCTTGCCAAGACCGGAACCACCACGCGCCAGTCCCTTTATGAGCACGCTCGAAACTCCCAACCAGATGACGGGTAACAGAACGCGCGACTGCAGATCCTCGACTGCAATTCAGCTGGGAGTATGAGTGCATTCCCTATGCGCCAGTGTCAGGTTATTGCGCATATTGAGTGGTACATACTCGAAATTGAGTATGTATAGACCTCAAATTGAGTGGTTCAAAGGTTGGAATTGAGTAGGGTCGAGGTCTGCACGGATGCATCAATCATTTCCGGGTATTGACCTTAAGATTAAGGTCCTCCGACCTGTTATTAAAATGTCTTGACTATTTTATCTGGCCTGCATACTTTCGTGGTGAAGCATCGGCTTCGCCGGGCGCCACCCAACATCACTCGCAGGAGGACAGTGTGAATTCGAAGTCAAGAATTTTGAAGAGGGTCGGTGCAGTTGGCGCCGCCACCACTGAGATCGCCGGGTCCGTTATTGACTTCAAAAGGGGATGCCGATGAACTCCGGGACCGATTCAACCGTCCGCAATTACTGGCTCGCACTGTCAGCCTTGTTCGGGGTAACTGTCAGCGTAGTGTCGATGACAGACCCGCCATGGTCTTTGATCATGGTCGCGGCCTTCATCCTCTTTGCTGTCCTGCAAGCCATTCACTACCGCCAACTGGGCCGCGAAATCCAGGGGAGACTGGCTACGGCCAATCCTGGAGTTGGAGTCGTCGCTGCGGTTTTCGGGGGCGCCGCGGTTCTCATCCACGGTACGCCCGTTGCCTTTTCGGCCGGGCCCGTTCTTGGCCTGGTGACGTTCGTAAGCATATACCTGTTCCTTCACCGGTACGGGCGCTTCCACAAGGGCGCTATTTCGAACTAGCCGAAACCGTGAGCAGCCTTGTGCGAATGTGGCCAATAATGACAATGGTCCCGGCGCTGGGGGTCGTCTTTGCCAGCCTGTATCTGCTCAATCTCGGCGTCTACCCTCCGGTGGACTTCCTGGTTTATCGGTACGCTTCGGCAGCGTCTTGGCGCGGGGAAGACATCTATTCCCGCAACATTTTTGGGGAACTTTTGCCGTCCGAGGGTCTGCCTTTCGTTTACACGCCGTTTGCAGCTGCGCTCCTGTCTGTCACGAGTTTGTTTCCTCCCCAGGTGTCCTTCATGCTGTGGACCACGGGCTCCGTAGCAATTTTGGCGTTAATCATTGGTGTTTGCCTGCCGCGGTCTTTGCCTAGGCGCCGGACGATATGGCTCGCGCTTCTTTTGCTGGGCTGTTGTACCACCGTCGTCGCCCAGCACTTGGTGTGGGGTCAGATCAACTTGTTCCTCGCTGGACTCTGTCTCGCGGATTTCGTTCGTCACGCCAATAGAAGGTGGTCCCGGTTCGTTCCGAAAGGGGTGTTGATCGGGGTCGCTGCCGGTATCAAGCTGACCCCGGCCATCTTCATCCCATATCTCTTGATGACAAGGCAATGGCATATGGCGGTCTCCGCCATTGTCGGTTTCGCCGGGACTGTCATTATGGGCGGGATCATGTTTCCCGTCATGTCAGTCACCTATTGGTTCTCAAACGTGTGGCAGCTCAGCTCAAAGGTTGATCTCGGCACCCAGTTCGCCAGCGCGGGCAACAACTCCATACAGGGGGCGGCGGGAGCGATCGGGCATTGGGCGGTCTCGCCCTCCAAGATCATCGTTATCGTTGTGGCCGTCCTCGGCTTGTTGGCTGCGGCGGAGATCTTCCGTGCGGGACAGATGCTGGCGGCGGTGCTGACTGTCGGAATGACTGCCAATCTTGTCTCACCTGTGAGTTGGGTGCACCACTGGGTATATCTGATCCCGGCCCTTATTGTGCTCTGGTTCCTGGGACGGACGCGCACGCGGATCTTCGTAGCCGCTGCTGCGCTCGTTCTGCTGATCCATGGAACGGATCTGGGTGAACACATGCTGCAGAACGGCACTATCGTGCTCGCACCCCTGGGCATACTCCTTCGTGAGTCGTTGCTGCTTATTTCAATCGCAACGATAGGGACCTTCTTCGCGCTGAGGAGCCGCACGTGGCCTCTGGCGGCGGCAGCCCTCTCCCAAGGGGGCTTGGAAGGACGCCCGGCCAGGATCTAGAAATGCAGCCCTCCCTCAATACCGGGGCCGGGCAATTCGGCTGAGAGGTCAGTACATCTTATGGCTAGAAATAGTGCACCAAGCAGACGCCAGCTGCTACCTTCCGCGTCAGCCTGTACATGCTGGCCATCAACGAAAGTTTCGCATCGTGGGCAGGCAGCTACAGTACCGACGATCTCCTTGTTCGATCGTTCGTGAGGGGGCTGTAGCTTTGGGGGTTGCTGTGCGTTGGAGAAACACTGCCGGCGTGGTCTCTGCGATGCTCCTGCTCCTCTTGGGAGCCGGATTGACTGCCTGCGACGGAAACGTCCACCATCCCGTCGGCCCGGTAAGAGTTACCGATCCGGTCCAGAATACCGAAGCGGCACCGCAAGACGGGGCGCTGGCGTCAGCGGCAAGCCTCATCACCAAAGAGTTAAGTGGCGACCCCAACTTCGGGTCAGTCGCCCTTGAACAGGGGAAGCTCGTCATTATGTGGCATGGCGCCGAGAGCGACCGGATCTCACGCTTGCGCGACGAACTCCCGGGCGTTGACATCTCGATCCGTTCGGCAGCGTGCGTTCCGGGAACTGCCATGGACCGGGCGGGAATCCTTTTGACAGAAGATGCAAGAGTCCGGGTCGTTGAGATGTCCAAGGACGGATCCCATGTGGTGGTCACTGTTTCAGAGGGCGCAGACAACAGTGCCCTGGCCGCGGCCTACGAAGCGCAGCTCGGTTGTCCGGTCCGCCTCGAAACGGGGGGGGCGTGGTTCCGGCCGCGGGGAAATGACGACCGGGGAACTCCCGGCCCTGACCTGCGGCTTTATCGGGCAGCCGGACGCCTTGAAGTGCTTCTCCGGCGCGCTCATCCTTTGGGTTTGCAGAGCTTGTTGACACCCTCATGGGGCGGGAATATTCTCGGCCTTACGGGGTTCGTGGTCTCGATTTGAGTGTTTTCGGCGCTGCCTCTGGGGGAGCTCCGCTAGTCGAATGAGCTAGCGAGGAGAGTCCTCAATGTCTTGGGAAATGTCCGGAAAATATGTTGCCAATTGCAGTTGTGCCTTGATCTGTCCGTGTCCGGTGGACGGCAGGCCCAACAGTGCGAACGGCGAGTGCCGCGGTGTGGCCGTGTTCCATGTTGCGGACGGGAAGCTCGATGATACCGACCTTTCCGGTGTCGACTTCGCCTTCGTCAATTTCTTCCCGTCAAACCTCACAGCGGGCGGTTGGAAGATCGGCGTCGTCGTCGATGAAGGCGCCTCGGACGGCCAGGCGACCGCCCTTGAGAGCATCCTGCACGGCGAGGTCGGCGGACCGTTCGGGGATCTAGCGGCCCTGTACGGCGAATGGTTGGGTGTTCAGAGGGCACGGGTCACGTTCTCGGATGGCGATAACCCGTCCGGCGCGGTGGGAGACAGTGTGAACTACACGCTGGAAACGCTGCCCGGACCCGGTGGCGGCGTCACAACTGTCAAGAACGCGATGTACGCCTTCGCGGCTGACTACATGATCGGGAAAGCCCCGGGGCACTCGGATCTCTTCGGTCTGGAATTCGACGGGATCTATGGGGAAAGCGGGGAGTTCGCCTACGCAAGCGAAATGGCTGAAGGCGCCCCCAAGGGCAGGGCATGACTGCGCACCTGCCTCGTAGAAAGTTGATTCGTGGAACTGTGGCGGGCGGTACGCCGCCCGCCACAGCTTTCAGGATGGACGTGCGCGAGGCCGGCTTGGTCGCAGTTCTACTCGTCCTCGCGGCAGTCAGCTGGATCGTTTCTGCCGCACAAACGTCCGGGATGGACATGGGGCGTTGGACCGATCCCGGGCCGCTCGGTTTCTTCCTCACCACCTGGGTGGTGATGCTTGCGGCGATGATGTTTCCGTCGGTGGCGCCCATGGTTGTCGCTTACGCCCGGATCACCCACCACCGCCGGGAGACCGGTCGCTACGCTCCGTCGGGTTCCACGGCCGTATTCGTTGCGGGCTACCTGATCTCGTGGACGATCTTCGGTCTCGCTGCCTATGCGCTCTATGCAATAGTCGCATCCCTCATCCCCGGATTGTTTGTCTCCGATCCGGGTGGTCGCTACCTGGCAGCTGGAGTGATCTTTGTCGCGGCCGTCTACCAACTCACGCCGGCCAAGAACGTCTCCCTGATGAAGTGCCGGACGCCCATGGACTTCATTTTGCGCCGCATCCACTACGGGACCTTTGGTGCGCTGCGTCTTGGACTCGAGCACGGCGCCTGGTGCGTTGCTTGCTGCTGGGCGCTGATGGTGGCGCTCTTCGCGCTCGGAGTGATGAGCGTCGGCTGGATGGCTGTGGTGGGGGCGTTCATCGCCTTGGAGAAGATGCTCCCGTGGAGGCGCCTCGCTAACCGATCGGTGGCGGTCGCGCTGGTACTGATCGCTGTCGGCGTCGCCTTCGCGCCCGGGGTGACGCCGGGAGTCGGGATGTAAATGCTGGGAAAAATTGGACGGTCTCATTCATTAAGGAGTCGGAAATGACTGATGGCACTGGACTGATCGGGCGTTTTTACAAAGAAATCATCGAGGGTGGAAATCTCGATCTGATTGATGAACTGGCAACGGATAACATGGTCGATCATGAAGAGGCTCTCCCCGGGCAACCGTCTGGGAAGGAAGGCGTTCGGTTCTTCGTCACCGCCATCCGCGCAGCGTTCCCGGACATCAAGGTCAAGACGATGGAGCCGTGGCTGACTGACGGAAACCTGGAGGCGTGCCACGTGGTTATGACGGGTACGCACCGCGGAGACATGGCGGGCATTCCGGCGTCGGGCAACAGCGTCGAATTCGGCGGGACCGACATCATCCGCGTCGAGGACGGCAAGGTTGCTGAGCACTGGGGATCAACTGACACCCTTAGCCTCATGCAGCAGATCGGTGCGATTCCGCAATAGCGTCTCCCGCCCGCGCTCCTAGCTGCGGGCGGGAGGCATTCGGAGGTGAGCCGGGAAGTCTGGTCGGCAGGTCGATACGTCTGTCCTGGAACCGGAGATCCCCGTGAAAATTCCGAGCGGAGCGTCCACCGGAGGTGGACTGGCAAGAGGCCTGCGCTCCCGCACCGCTCTGTTGCTGGCGTTTGCCTTCGCGGTCATGGCCGACCCTGTCTCCTCCGTCGCGTACGCGATCGAAGCGGCTCTGCGCGCCCTGAACGGGGACTTGGCACTGCTGGTCCCGACGATGGTCTTGGTAGTGGCCATCGTCGCCTTGGTGATCGTGAACTACCGGCAGCTCGTCGCGCGCTACCCGAGAGGCGGCGGGGCACCGGCCGCAGTGGGTGAGGCCTTCGGAGACGGCTGGTCTTTCATCCCGATTGGTGCGCTGGTGGTGGATTTCCTGCTCACTATCGCGATCAGTGTCTCGGCGGGATCCTCGGCGGTTATCGCCTATTTTCCCGCTCTTGCACCCTGGCGTTTGCTGCTCGCGCTGGGCTTGGTGGTCCTCGTCGGTGCCGCGACCTGGTTCGGTCACCTTGGCAGACTGGTTTTCGCGGCGATGACTGTGGCCTTTATCGTCATTTCCGTTGTCGTCCTTGCCTACGGTCTGGGCGCAGCACCTAAACCGCTCGGCACGATCGTCGGCGCTCCCGGGCCTCCACCAGTCCTTGCCGTGGTGCTTGCGTTCCCGGTCGCCATGGCCATGGCCACCGGTGTGGAAGCCGCGACGTCGGCGGTCGCCCAGCTCGGTCAGCTCGGCAATGACGGGAAGCGCCGTTTCGGGCAGCTAACCCTCTGGCTGACTCTCGCCATCGTCGGCACTATCACGCTGGGTCTCGCCCTCGAGGCCGCGCAGCTGCACGTCGGCGTCCCTCCAAAAGACAGCACACAGATCGCCGAGCTCGCCCGCCTGGCTGCGCCCGCGCCCGTGTTCGCCGCGTTCCAGCTCGTCACTGCCCTGCTGCTGCTCTCGGCGGCTTCCTCGGGCTTCCAGGCTGGGCCGGGCCTACTCAAAGCCCTCGCGCGCCACATCAACCCCAACGGTGAGACCGTCGGCGTCCTTCCCCTCTCCCTGGGCCGTACCAACCACCATCACACGCCCTATTGGGGTGTGGTGGTCTTCATCGTCCTGGCCGGTGCCGTGACAGCCGTCGACGGCGGCAACGACCAGGAGCTTGTCCTGTTCTACGCAGTCGCGGTCTTCCTCAGTTTCCTCGGCGGTCTGGTCTCCATGGCGCTCTTGGCCCGCAAGGAACGCCAGCCGGGAGTCTTCATCCTCAATACTGTCGGAGCCCTCGTGGTGGCCTTCACCCTCGTTGCCAATCTCTCCCGCGGGTTCCCCATCGTCAGCCTTGCCGCGGCCGTCGCCGTCGCAGGCCTCCTTTACCGGGCCTGGACCAAAGCAGGACGCCCCCGCGGCATCCGCAACGTGGCCGCCGAAGCAGAAATCGAATGACGCACGCGAACCTTAGTTGGCGGCGTCGCTCGCTCCCGCGGCGTCGCTCGCTTCCTCGGCGTCGCTCGCGCCCTCGGCGTGGTCGAAGGCTTCGAGCAGCGCCGCGCCTTCCGCGAGGAGGGGTTCGCGATCGGCTGGCTGGGCCACGAGCCGGGCCACGTCGCTCATGAGGGTCTCGACGTAATGCCGCACGACAGCGTGGTGGGCTGCGTCGCCGAACCACACAAGCTCACGGCACGCGCGCAACAGGGCCCTGACGACGCGAGGCTCGTTCGCGCCGTAGCGTCGCACCTGTCCGAGGGCCAGATCCACGAGATAGGCGAAATCGCGGGCCGGTACGTAAAGTCTCACGGTGCCTTGCGCGTCCACCACGGCCTGCGGCCCGTGCTGCCGGAGTGAGAGGGCCGCGAGGATCGAGGCGAGATGGTCCACCGCTTGGTTCGCAGTGTAGGGGTCGTTGATGGCGGGCGAGAGCGCTTTGGACGCGACGTCGGCGAGTTGCCGGATCCCGAAGGCGACGTCCTGCTCAAGGGTCCGCTCGTAACCGATCCGCACGCTCTCGGCGAGCGCCCGCCGGAGTTCAGTGCCGCCGTCGGGGGCAAGAGGACGCGCGCTGTCGCCGGTGGTCTCCCACACCCACGCGAGCGGGGACCCCGCGACGACGTGCCGGCCGATCATGGGCACCATCCGGCCAGTGAGGCCCCGGCTCGCGAGCACCCTGACGAACGCGTCGACATGGAAGGCTTGGACATATCCCGACTGCGGCACCAGCAAAGCGGTGGCGCCGGGCGGCGGGTTTGGCATGCGGATTCCGGGATCACCGGGGACGAAGGACCGCTCGATCACCTTGAGGGTGGCCTTCTCGACGCCCTTCATGACTTGGTCCACCTGGATCGAATGGGACAGATGATGGGCGAAGAAGACGAGCATGACCATGCTGACGAACAGCAGCAGGAGTGCGCCGCTCACCGCGAGGCGAGGGTAGTCCTGGGTGCGCTGTCCCGCGGCGATG
Source organism: Arthrobacter sp. NPDC080073 (assembly GCF_040686575.1). Classification (NCBI taxonomy): domain Bacteria; kingdom Bacillati; phylum Actinomycetota; class Actinomycetes; order Micrococcales; family Micrococcaceae; genus Arthrobacter; species Arthrobacter sp. NPDC080073. Next base: position 136,771 of record NZ_JBFBKR010000011.1, on the reverse strand, counting down.
CCGACGGTGTACAGGCCCGCCGTGCTGTATGCGAACGTGGCCACGAAGGCGCTGAGCGTTACCTGGTTGGGAATGTCGCGCAGGAAGTTCCGCAGCAGCCGCGGGCTGAACTGCGTCGACGCGAGCTGCAGTGCCACGACGCTCAGTCCGAGGACGACGGCGATGACAGTCACCATGGTGCTCGCGATCCCGATGAGCAGGTTCCGCGCGTCGTCGGATGTCCCTTGGAAGAGGAGGACGGCGAAGGGTGACGTAGCGTCGAGCTGCACCGCGGAAAGGCTGGCCCCCGCGATGATCGCGATGATGACGGCGCAGGTCGGCATCGCCCACAGGGCACTCGCCAGATACTCCCGAACGGCCTCACGCCTCACAAGTGTCACTCTCGACTGAGGGTGCCCGCCAGTCAAGGGGAGGCTTGTGAAAAGTGATATCGGACGGGCGCTCCACCGGTAAGTATCCGACAATTTGTAGTGCACTATGAGTGCAGTATGATGCACTTATGGATGAGAGTACAACTGCCCTGGCATCCGCAATCGGCGCCCGGGTCAGGCAGGAGCGGCAGTCGCGGGGCTGGACCCTTGATCAGTTGGCGGATGCTGCCGGTGTGAGCCGCCGAATGGTGGTGAACGTCGAGCAGGGCGCTGCGAATCCAAGCGTGGGAACCCTGCTGAGGATCAGCGACGCGCTCGGAGTCGGGCTGCCGGCCTTGGTCGAATCGCCCCAGCCCAAGCCGGTGAAGGTCACCCGCCGCGGTGAAGGAGCGGCATTGTGGAGCAGTGCTTCCGGTGGCCGAGGGATGCTGGTTGCCGGCACAGAATCGCCGGACGTGGTTGAACTGTGGGATTGGAGTTTGAGCCCTGGTGACCATCACGTAAGCGAGGCCCACACACCGGGTACCAAGGAACTTTTGCAGGTTCAGGAAGGCACCGTGGTGGTCGAGGTCGCAGGGCAAGCGATCACCCTCGATACCGGTGACGCCGTGAGCTTCCCGGGCAACGTGGCGCACTCCTATGCCAATCCGGGCACGGAGCCGGCGAGGTTCTCCCTGGCCGTTTTCGAACCCGGCGTAGGGTCCGGACACAGGCATGAGTAAACGCGCAATCGGCGGTGCCGCAGTGCCACCATGGGGGCTGGCCGTTGCCGCGATGTTGTCGGTCCAGTTGGGGTCCGCCCTTTCGGTGGACCTGATCCCTGTGGTGGGTGCGGCCGGCACCGCTTGGCTGAGGCTCAGCGTGGGAGCGCTCATCTTCCTGGCCGTGGCCCGGCCTCCGCTGCGTGCGGTTCGCCGTCGCGATGTGCCGGTGCTCCTCGCACTGGGTGTCGCCACGGGACTGATGACCATTGCCTTCCTCGCCGCTATCGAGCGCATCCCGCTCGGCACCGCCGTCGCGATCGAGTTCCTTGGCCCCTTGACCGTCGCCTCCCTGCGCAGCCACAGCGCGAGGGCCCTTCTCTGGCCTGCGCTCGCGCTGGTGGGAGTCGTACTGCTCACCGACCCCTGGCAAGGGCAAGTCGACCTGGCGGGTATCGGGTTCGCCTGCCTCGCCGCCGCCGGGTGGGCTGCCTACATTCTGCTCACCCAACGCGTTGGCGATCGCTTCACTGGCATCGGAACACTTTCGCTCACGGTTCCCGTGGCTGCCCTCACGGCAGCGGTGGTAGGTATCCCGCAAGCCGCTGGTCAGCTCACCTTCGGTGTCCTCGCTACCGCAGTCGCAGTGGCTGTCCTGATGCCCGTGTTGCCCTTCATCTTGGAGCTGCTCGCGTTGCGCCGGATGACTTCAGCCGCCTTCGGCACCCTGATGGCGCTCGAACCCGCCTTCGGCGTCCTCCTCGGGCTGCTCGTGCTCCACCAGCAGCCCTCGCTCATCCAGTTTGTCGGCATCACGCTGGTGGTCCTCGCCGGCGCCGCAGCGCAACGCGGTGGTCGACGCCACCCGCTCACCACTGATCAGGCGGGCACCAGCGCGGACCTTGACCTTGTCGGCTAGATAGGGAGCCGGAGTCCTTGACTTCAAGTTCGGGCTCAACAAGGGTGGAAGGGATCGATCCAAGCGAGATTCTTCGAACAGGAGATCCACAATGACTCTTCCCAAAGGTTTGACCCCCGGCACGTGGTTGCTGGACATGTCCCACAGTGAAATTGGCTTCAGTGTCCGGCACGCCGGCATCAGCAAGGTCCGCGGACGGTTCACTGACGCGAGCGCCGAGGCCCGCATCCGCGAATCCCTCGCCGACGCGTCGCTCCACGCAACCGTCAAGACCGCGAGCTTCGACTCCGGCGATGCCAACCGCGACGCGCACGTCCGCGGCGCCGAGTTCTTCGACGTCGAGAAGTACCCGGAGATGACCTTCCGAGCCACGAGCGTAGAGGGCGACGGCGAGGATTACACTCTGACGGGCGACCTCACCATCCGGGGAATCACCAAGCCGGTGGAGCTGGAAGTTGAGTTCACCGGCGTCGCTGTTGATCCTTTCGGCGCGACCCGCGCCGGTTTCTCCGCCGAAACCGAGATCAGCCGGAAGGACTTCGGACTGACGTGGAACGCAGCTTTGGAGACCGGCGGTTTCCTGGTGAGCGACAAAGTAAAGATCAACCTCGAGGCTGCGCTCGTGAAGCAGGGCGAGCCCGCAGCCGAGTAGTCAAGACGAAGCCCGGCCGCCCGCTCAACTCACCGTGTAGGAGTTGAGCGGGCGGCCGGTGCTTCCGTACGTGAGATCCAGTGCCAGAAGGCCCTTGCGTTCCAGGACGCTGAGGTAACGCTGGGCCGTCGGGCGGCTCACACCGAGCTGCTCAGCGATCTGAGCAGCACTGACGGGACCCCCGGCGGCGCGGACGGCGTCGAGCGCTTTCTGCATGGTGGGCTGCAGGCGCGGCGCCGGGGCGGTGGTCCTGACCCCCGCCGAGCGCGCGTTGTAGAGGCCGTCAATAGTGGCTTGGTCGGCAGTTGAAGCGGAATCCAGCTCCTGCCGCCAGTTCCGGTACGCCTCCAACTGCGTGCGGAGCCGGTCAAAGCTGAAGGGCTTGACCAAGTAATAGACCGCGCCGCTAGTCATTGCTGACTTGACGGTGGCCAGGTCCTGGGAAGCGGTGATGATGATGCAATCAACGTCGGTTCCGGAAGCCTGCAGGGATCGCAACATCGAGATCCCGTCCTCGTCCGGAAGGTGTACATCCAGCAAGAGCAGGTCCGGGTTGAGGCGCTCAATTGCCTCCCGGGCGGCTGCGGCGCTGTACACCTGACCGACGCATTCGAATCCGTCAACCCTTGCCACGCGGGCAGCGTGGATTCCGGCGACCCGGAAATCGTCGTCAACCACCAATGTCCTAATCAACGTCTGCGCTCCTGTCCTTTCCGCGATGGTGCGGGCATTTCCCCGGTAGTTGAAGCGACGGCAGAAAACGCACAAAACGTGCACTTTTGCGGCTAAGGCGCACAACTTACTGAAGACTTCTGGCCCGGATGGTCCCTTCCTAAGCTTTACACAGTTCCAGTGATCCACATCACGAATTCGCCGGACTCCCAATGAAGGGATCCGGGTGACAGCGCAAGCTGCAGCTGGAAAAACGAACGAAAGACAGAGAGGTCTTAGCGTTATGAATGCTAACCACCCCAACCGGCCGCCCGGGGACCCTGAGAGGGCTGAGGTCGCCGCGGGTATCGACATCGTCGGGTTGACCAAGCGTTACCTCACGCCCAAGCACGAGACATTCACTGCCATCCGCGATGTGACGCTCAGGGTCGAACCCGGCGAGTTCTGCGCGATCGTCGGACCGACGGGCTGCGGCAAGTCCACCACGCTGGCTCAGGTTTCCGGACTCGAGCGGCCAAGCGCCGGTTCAGTGAGGGTCCACGACCAGATCGTTGACGGCATCACCAACGGCGTCAGCTACATGTTCCAGGCGGACGCGCTCTTCCCCTGGAAGACCGTGCTTGGGAACGTCTTGATCGGCCCGGTCCTCCTCGGAACCCCCAAGAAGGAAGCCACCTTGCTCGCAAGGGACTGGCTGCGCCGCGTGGGCCTGGCCGGCTTCGAGGACCGTTACCCGCACCAGTTGTCCGGCGGCATGCGCAAGCGCGTCGCCATGGCGGCGGCGCTGATCAACAACCCGCGGATCCTCTTGATGGATGAGCCGTTCGGCGCCCTCGACGTGCAGACCAAGGCCATCATGCAGAACGAACTGCTGCAGCTCTGGGAGGAGCTGCGCCCCTCTGTCCTGTTCATCACGCACGACCTCGACGAGGCAGTGGCGCTCGCCGACAAGGTAGTCATCATGACCAGCAGCCCCGGCACGATCAAGGATGTCTTCAACATCGATCTGCCCAGGCCGCGCGGAGATGTCCAGAAGATCCGGCACGAGGAGCGGTTCCTGGAGCTGCAGGGCCAAATCTGGGAGTCCCTGAAGGACGAAGTCACCCGCGCCTACAAGCAATCGGCGGGTGCAGCAGCATGACAACCACAATCAGTAGAGGTGCTCCCGTGCAAGAACAAGCACAAGCGAGTGAGCTTAAGGTTTCCGCCCGGCGTGCCCTAAACCGCCGCACCACGTGGGTTTGGGCCGGCCGTGCCATCCTCGCGGTGATCGTGATCGGTGGCTGGCAGTGGTTCACCACGGAGGGCTGGGTGGACAAGTTCTTCTTCGGCCAGCCGTCAGAAATCTGGAACAGCCTGGTGGATCTCTTCACCAAGGGCACGGCATTCGGCACCATCTGGGAGAACCTCTGGGTCACCATGCAGGAGGCCATCTACGGCTTCGCGCTCGGAACGCTCGTCGGCGTCGTGCTCGGTATCCTTTTGGGCTCGAACAAGTACCTGTCCGAAGTTGTCGGCCCGTACATCCGGATCGTGAACTCGATCCCAAGAATCGTGCTCGGCTCGATCTTCATCGTGGCGTTCGGCCTCGGAGTCTTCCCGAAGGTGCTGCTCGCAGCGGTACTGGTCTTCTTCGTCGTCTTCTTCAACGCCTTCCAAGGTGTCCGTGAAGTGGATCAGAACCTGGTCGGAAACGTGCGGGTCTTGGGTGCATCGCCGCTTCAGGTGGCGATCCACGTGACCATTCCCTCGGCAATGACCTGGATCATCGCGAGCTTGCACACCGCGTTCGGTTTCGCGATCATCGGCGCACTCGTTGCTGAAGTGCTCGGCGCCCAGCAAGGAATCGGCCTCATCATCAGCCAGGCACAGGGAACCTTCGATCCCAACACTGTCTTCGCCTGCATGGTGATCATCGCAGTCATCACGCTCGGCGCGGAATACCTCATCGCCCTGCTAGAGCACACGCTTCTCAAATGGCGGCCACCAAACCGTTCCGAAGCGCAGGCGATCTGACGCCCGCCGTCTCCCATACCACTGACCCAACGCTCGAATCCTCACAATAGAAGGAAAAGCACAACCATGATGAAGAACAAGATCTACGCCGTCGGCGCTGCCGGAGTGATCGCACTGAGCCTCGCGGCTTGCGGCACCAGCTCCGCAAGCAGCAACAGCACTGCAAGCGGCGGTGCTTCTGCAGACGCCGCCTCGATGCCCACCGTGAAGATGATGGTTGGCGGCATCGACAAGCAGATCTACCTGCCGTACCAGCTCGCAGAGCAGCTCGGCTACTACAAGAAGTACGGCGTCAAGATGGAGCTTTCCACCGAGTCCCAGGGTGGCGTTGGCGCCGAAGACGCGATGGCATCAGGGCAGGTGGACATGGCCGGTGCGTGGTACGTCCACACCGTCGATTTCCAGTCGAAGGGCAAGAACGTCATCAACCTCGTGCAGCTCTCGAGTGCGCCGGGCGAACGCATCATGTGCAACCCCAAGGCAAACGTGAAAACGGGCGCAGACCTCAAGGGCAAGACAGTCGGCGTCACCGACCTCGGCTCGGGAACCGATGAGCTCACCCAGTTCATCGCTGCCAAGGCCGGCCTCGCGAAGAGCGACTACCACACGATCGCCGTCGGCGCCGGAGCAACCGCCATCGCGGCGATCCAGCGCGGATCCGCTGACTGCGTCATGACCACCCAGCCGACCGTGGGCGCCCTTGAGAACAAGAACCTCGCCGTTTCGGCGATCGACCTCGCCACCTCTGACGGAGCCAAGGCAGCACTTGGCGGCACCCTGCCGTCCGCCGGCCTCCTCGCCCAGGCGGACTGGGTCAAGACCCACGAGGACGCAGCCCAGAAGGTCGTCAACGCCCTTGTGGACACGATGCACTGGATCAGCACCCACTCCGCCCAGGACATCGCCGACAAACTGCCCCAGTCCTACGTCCAAAACAGCACCATCTCCAAGGATCAGTACGTCGCCGCGCTGAACCAGGACAAGGGCCAGTTCCTCCCCGACGGCATCATGCCTGCAGGCGGCCCCAAGACGATCTTCGACGAGGAGAAGACCATCGGCGTTGACACCTCCAAGGTCAACATCGCCGACACGTTCACCCAGAAGTACGCCCAGGCCGCTCTCAAGCTCGAGGGCTACACCGCCACCAGCACCCCTGCCGGCAACGACGGCTAATCTCTCATCCCTGTATAGCCAGCCCCTGACAATCGGCCTGCGTGGTAATCCACGCAGGCCGGATGTTTTGTTTGTGGGTGACGGGCGATCGTCATCTCGTTTGGGTATCGCGCTTGAATCTTGTTCTGCTGACCGTCCACACAGCGATCCAGAGCAGAATGACGACGATCAACGTCTCGGTCCCGTTGGGTGCAACACCGAACAGGACCGAGACAACGTATGGAACGACGAACACAAGTAATCCCGTAGCCACTGCGGCAAATACAACAGCACGACCAGTCATCTTGCAGACCCCCAGACAGCCCTCGATGCTTAGATTTGGTCAGACGCCCTTAGTATGCGACGCGGTGTTATTTCCATACAACTGGAATTCGATCCATGGCCGATACGAGCGGACCCTGCCCGCTTCCTGGTGAGCGACCTCCGGGGACGCTTGGCCTTAGGTGTCGATGCTGGCCATGTTGGGGTAGCGCGCTCCGGCAGTGGATCCTGCCGGGGCCAGTTCGTCGAGGCGCTTCAGATCATCTTCGGAGAGTTCGACGGCGGTGGCCCCGAGGTTCTCGGCCAGGCGTTCGCGCTTCTTGGTGCCGGGGATCGGGACGATGTGCTCGCCCTGTGCCAGCAGCCACGCGAGGGCCAGCTGCCCCGGGGTGCATTGCTTCTGGTCGGCGAGTTCTTTCACCCGATCCACGAGTTCCAGGTTGCGCTTGAAGTTCTCGCCTTGGAAGCGAGGGGAGTGGCGGCGGAAGTCGTTCTCCGCGAAGTCGGCCTCGCTGCGGATCTGCCCGGTCAGGAAGCCGCGGCCGAGCGGGCTGTAGGGAACGAACCCGATGCCCAGCTCTGCCAGGACGGGAAAGACCTTCGTTTCCGGCTCCCGCTCCCAGAGGGAGTACTCGGTCTGCAATGCGGTGATGGGATGTACCGCGTGGGCGCGGCGAACGGTGTCCGGCGCGGCCTCCGACAGTCCAAGGTGCCTGACCTTCCCTGCCTGGACCAGTTCCGCCATGGCTCCTACCGTGTCCTCGATGGGGACGGTCTTGTCCACCCGGTGCTGGTAGTACAGGTCGATGTGGTCCACGCCGAGGCGCTGCAGACTGGCGTCGCAGGCGGAGCGGACGTATTCGGGCCTGCCGTTGACGCCGACGAAGGAGCCGTCGTCGCGCCGTTCGTTTCCGAACTTCGTGGCCAGCACGACGTCGTCACGACGGTCCGCAATGGCCTTGCCCACCAGCTTTTCGTTGGTGAAGGGCCCATACATATCGGCGGTATCCAACAGGCTGCCGCCGGCGTCGAGGAATGCATGGATGGTGGCAATGGATTCGCTTTCGTCTCCTTCCCCGTAGAACTCACTCATGCCCATGCAGCCGAGGCCGAGGGCAGAAACGGTCAGTGAACCAAGCGTGCGGTTTTCCATGGGGTTCTCTCCTATAGGTGGCAGAACGTGCTGGACGGCAGGACGGTGCTCAGAGAGGGGTGCGGGTAGGGCCACTATAGGCACGTTGGCGGAGGAGGGACAACGTGAGGGCGGGAACGGGCCGCCGGACCGCGGCGGAAAGTAGATTGGTGTTGGAACACGACTTGCCGTCCGGCTAAATCGACCGCCAAGGGAAGCAGGAAAAGGGAAATGAGCGAAACCGCGCTGCGTGCTGCGAACGTCGATCTGATGGTGGCGCAATGACGGCCCGGCTGCGGGTGTGTCTGCCCGATCAGAAACTCCTGGATGCCATGGAACCTTCCGCCGACGTCGAGTTCGTTGTGTGGGATCTGGCTGGCCCAGCGCCGGCTGACAGTTTCGACATGCTGGTGCCGCCCTACTTGGGCCGGCCAGACGCGCTTGCGGCGCTGGAGGGCGTGACGGTCCGGCTGGTGCAGAGCCAGTCGATAGGGTACGACGGCGTCGCTGACGTCTTGCCATCTGGCTGCGTTTTCGCGAACGCGGCAGGAGTCCATGAGACGTCGACGGCGGAACTTGCCTTGGGGATGATGATCGCCAGCCAGCGCGGGATTCCGGAGTTTGTGCATAACCAGGCATCCGGAAAATGGGCCAACGGCCAGCGCCCCAGCTTGGCGGACCGCCGCGTTCTCCTGGTGGGCTACGGGGGTGTGGGGAAGGCCATTGAAGCCAGGCTGTTGCCGTTCGAAACGCACGTGACACGCATGGCAAGCCGGGCACGGGACGATGACCACGGCCGGATCTACGGCATCGATGCCCTTCATGAACAGTTGCCTCTGCACGAGATCGTAGTGGTCAGCGTGCCGTTGTCCGAGCACACCCGCAAGCTGGTGGACGCCCGGTTCCTCGCGTCGATGCAGGAGGGAGCGTTGTTGGTGAACGTGGCGCGGGGTCCTGTGGTGGACACTAACGCCTTACTTCGGGAGACGTCTTCTGGGCGGTTACGCGCTGCTTTGGATGTGACGGACCCCGAGCCGTTGCCCGCCGACCATCCTTTATGGACGGCCCCCGGCGTGCTGATCACGCCTCACGTGGGCGGGGCGAGCTCGGCGATGTTCCCCCGGATGGTCCGGCTGATCCAGAAGCAGATCTCGTTGCTGCTGGCTGGCGAGGAACCGGTGAACGTGGTGCTGGGTGTGGAGTCAGCCGAGGGGTAGCGGACGAGGGTGTTGAGGCGCCGGAGCCTGAGCCTCGAAGCCCACTTGCAGGATTAGTGCTGGTCCGCCATTTCCTTGAGTTTCGGTTCCGACCAGCCGGCCTCTTTCCGCCCGGGCGGGTAGGCATGCCGCTTGCCCGTCAGCGTGATGACGAGTGCGACGACGACTGGCAGCGCCGCGGCCAAGGGCACCATGAGCGGGCCGGCCAGAACCAGCGCGGCGGAGCCGTAGAGCGCTCCGATGGTGATGCCGAGCTGGATGGTGAGCACGGTGAGTCCGTTGGCGGCATCCCGGTATTCGCCCCCCGCGCGGAGGATAGCGGCCTGGTTGTAGATGCCGACCGCGCCAAGGCCCGCACCCCAGACTGCCATGAGCACAATGGCGCCGGGCATGGTTCCGCCCCCGAGCGGTAGGAGGAGCATCGCGATGGCGATTGCCGCCGTCGTAATCAGCAGTGAACGGCGTGGCCGGGAGTCCACGGTGATGCCCGCGACCCAGATGCCGACCAGGCCGGACGCGCCGAGGACGGTGAGGGAGAGGCTGATGGCGTAGTCGGGCAGGCCGGCTTCGCGGATGAACGGCGCGACGTAGGTGAACAGCGCGAAGTGGGCGAGCACCAATAATGGCCAAGCGATCGCCACCGATTTCACGCCGGGCTGGGCGATGGCAATCCGCATGGAGGGCCGGGCGGCATCGGAGGTCCGGTAGACCTGGGGGAGCAGCCAGAGAGCCAGACCGGTCAGCAACAGGCCGAAGCCAGCCAGGAAGAGGAAGGCCGCGCGCCAGCCGAGAACTGTACCGAGAGCCGTTCCGACGGGAGCACCGATGGCCATGCCCAAGCTGTTGCCGCTGAAGACGATGGCAAGGGCCTTGCCTACCTTGTCGGACGGGACCACGCGTGAGACGAACGGTGCCATAGTGGTCCAGAGCAGCCCGTGCGCCAAGCCGCCAACGAGCCGGCCGCCCATGGCCGCGGCGAAGTTGGGTGCGAGGCCGACGAGCACGTTGCTCAACGCGAAGGTGAGGACGAGTGAGACGAGCAGGGTCTTCCGCGGGACCCTGGCCAACAGCCGCGCGGCCGGGATCACCGTGACCACGATGACGGCGGCATAAGCCGCAGCGAGGTACCCGGCCACGGGCTCCGACACGTCCAAGCCGACGCTGATCTGGGGGAGCAGACCCGACGTCAGAAGCTCCGTGGTGATCGCGGTGAAGGCGATGGTGGCAAGGACCAGCATCGCGGCGATCGGGAAGCGTTTGGGCGCAGGCGAGGGCAGGGCGGAAGACATGGGGGAGCAGATCCATTCAAAAGGGTGGGAAGGAGGACGGCGCCTATGCCAGAGTCCTTCGTCCAAGCTACCCGTTTTGCTTTGCGTGAGGGAGGGTCTGTTAGGGCTAGGTTGGGGGAGCTCGCTCCCAAGCCAGATCGAACCGTAGGAGCCTCGTTCCCTTAACACAACACTCTCGCCTAGGCCCAGCCGTTAGCCTGCCGTAGTCACACATCTCAGGGAGATGAGTGTTCGTCGTGACAGAAGTCATCAACCGCTACCCGGATTTGGCTGTGGTCGAAGCCGGGGCCGCTCGCCCGGTACGTGTGCGTGACCGATCATCATTGGAGAATGGGGATCACCTTGCTTTGCACGCCTAGCAACCCACTGGCTTACCGATCACGCACGAACACGTCGAGACGTTCCTGTGAGCCTGCCGATCTGCGGTAGGGGAGAATCTATGGCGACGACCGTTGAGCCGACTGCGGCGCGCGTCGACCAAATACACAGGACCATTATTAGGAAAAACATCTTTACGGTACCGATGAATCCCGGCAGACGTTCCCGGTGTGTGCGCCGGACGCTTGTCACCGCATCTGTAGCCCGGCGCACGTAAGCTGGCAGTCCACCGGATGCCTCCCAGAAACTCCAAGTTCCCGCTCAGATCCGCGTACTTCCCGCCTCACCGGCCGCGCACGACCTTCCTGACTCTTGCCCTGTCCGGGATGTCTTATACGTGACGCGCCAGCTACACTCTCCAACCCTTCTACTATGGTGGATCGCCCTTTCAAAGCAAACGTTTCACTTCAGAGGAAGTGGTCAGCGAAATTTCAACGGAACGCGTCGAACGTAACCAGTGCCACAAGTCAGGACTTGAACTTGGCGAACTCCTGCGGAAGAAGGTTGATGATTTCGTCGGGTGTCATGGCGTACGTATCCCACGTCAAATCGAATTGAGCAAGAACAGCAGCCAGGCGGCGCGGGGATCCTCCCTTACTGCCGCCCGATCCCCGTTTGAGCTTTTTGGTCTTGCCATCGAGATATAGGCGGGTGACTACGCCCAGAAGGGTCGAGTTGCTGACGATCTCTTGGTTAGATGCGATTTGTTCGACCACTTCGCCAGGGCTGTTCACCGGCGTGGCCAATACGCCGTAGGCCTCCTCTGGGTGCTCTTGGTGAGCTTTATATATGCGGTATGGGCCTGAGAAATAGTGTCGGTAGTAGGTCTTGTAGTCGTGAGGGTTGAGGATGTAATAAGCCGTGGACCGTACTGTCCGCGCCCCGGTGGTCGGGTCTTCGGGCGCAAGGACGGGCAGCCATTTGAATGTCAACCAAGACCACAGCCCGGCGTCCAATTCCAAGTCTGGATGCTCTTCGGTTAGTGGCGTCAGAAGGTCGAAGAAGAACTGCGCGGCGTGCATCCTGTCTTCGAAATCAATGACCTCGTATTCGACGGACTCCGCGACGAGTGTTGTGTATTCCTCGTTCTCCAGGAGTGCATCAATGTCGGCGGCTTTTCCCTTCCGCAAACTGTCGAGTAGCTCCCGGGCGGCTGCCAGTCCAGGCTCGTTGAATCGACGTATCTCAGCCATTGTCGTCTTCTTCCTCTAGGTCGATCGGGCTATTCAACAGGGAAAGAGCACCGATGTGGTCCGCAAATACCGAGGCAGCCTCCGTCGCCCACTCGTCAATGATGTCGGCGATACCTGAGTCGCCTTCCTCCGAGGAATCTAGGTCGGAGGGATCGACCCCGATGCTGTCGCAAAAGAGCAGCCAATGGCTGATCGTCGAATTTGGTTCATCTGCATCATCCCGATTCCGGGCAATCCACAAGGCAACCTGACGGAAGAACTCGGGCAGGACAAGGGCCTTGAATGCAGCCGAATGGACGAGCTGGTCATGGTTTTCCAAGAACTTGTTGATGTAAAGGATCGGTTGGTCACCGTCGATGCCGAACCTCCAAACCCGTTCTCCGAGTTCTGCCCGCTGTAGCTTCAGGAGCGGCTCGGCAGAATCTTCGTCGCGGCTTCCAGCGCCAAGAAGGCGGTCTGCAACAGCAAGGACTTTCCCGTGAGAACCGCTTTCGGTACCTACAACACGTAAGCGCAGCTGAACATTTTCGATGATGTCGAATGCGCTGAGATGCACAGCCTCGGGATAATTCGGTGATCCAATCGATCCGCAGGGAATACGGACCTTGGTGGTTTGCCGGTAGGCTTCCACAGCAACTTCGGCTGTGGGTGGAAAGTCCAGCCCAGATAAATCGACGGATTGTACTTCTAGCAAGATCTTTCCTTCGGTTTCCCTGAGGCGCAGTCGGATCCGCGATCGGTCTATGTCTCGGCGACCGGTGAAGTTATATGTTGCCATCTACTTTGAAAACCCCCTCGAACGGATGGTGAGGTCCCGGTTGGTATCGAAGCCGGTAACGGTGAGTTTGAAGTTTTCTGGGTCATCGATCTCGGCGATCAAGGTGTTCCCGCCGACCTTGGCGAGCTTTCCGCCGGAAATGCCGGATGCTAGTGTGGACAGCTCGAAGTCGTCCTTGGTCCACTTAGCAAGCGCGTCACCGCGCCGCGTGGTGTAGCCGACCGCAAGTTCGACCCTCTTTAGCTGCCCCGAGCGCCCGTACTCGGTTGGCATGATCGAGAAGCCCCCGGACTCCTCACGATTTAGGATGATGAGAGACTGGCCTCGAGCCTTGCGTTTTCGGCCACCTAGAAGAGTGCGTTTTGTGGTCGTTCCGGTCCGCTCAGGGCCTCCTCGGCTCTTGCGCCCTTTTTGCGGGTCGAGGGGTGCAGCGAAAATGTCGGAGAAGATAATGCGTTGTTCCTCCAGAGCGGCGTCCAAGACGAGCTGATAGATCTTGTGCGGAGCTTGTTTTACCAAGTCGAGGACATCCCCGCCCCGGACATACCGCGCTTTGACCTTGTCGTTGTAAGTCCACGTCGTGTGGGCCGGGTTTTCCGCATCACCGAGCATTTTGGTGAGTGGCTCGTCGTCTACAAGACAGATGGCGCGGACCCCGGGCAGTTTGAAGCGGTAGGCCTCGGAGATGACGATACCCCTGCGCAGGAAGAGCGGCTTTTGTCTGAGGGATTCGTCTTGCTGAAGGAGAACATGGAAATGAGTGCGCACAGGACTACTCGGCCGTTCCTTCAACTGCAACTCGAGAGGAACGGTCACCTCGACAGGTTGGCCCGTTTCGAGTCTCGTTCGGATAGCGTTGGCTGTGTCCGTCCCGATGGTCGCTGAGGACCATTTCTTGCCCGCTTCTGCTGAGACGGTCGTTGTGTTGAACTTACCTTCTGCTGGGATGGAGTTTCGCACCTGCAGCAGATGTATTTCGCTGACGACCTTATCGCGTTCTGGCCCTTCAAAATACGTTTCCGCAAGAGTGGAGATGTTGTTTTCATCCAGCGTAACGATTTCCTCGGCATCCGCGTCGTCGATATCAACGACTAGCCCACCGGAAAGGATCGCCCCGAAGTAGGCGCGGATAACGGAGCGGATGAAGTCGACGCCGCCGAGGCTTTCGTCTACATATGGGATGACTATGCTCAGTCCCGATTCGTCGGTGCGGGTGATGTTCCAGCGCCGTGTCGTCTGAGCAATTAGGTCAGCATCAGTGATCGGCATCTGTATGCCTTCTCCAGGCTTTGCCCACCAACCGTCGGGATCGTAGTCGGTTCCATCCAAGGTGTGATTCATTAGGACTGACTGGCCGACGAGCAAACTGTTGCCGGGATCGTCGGACCGATTAGTCAAGGCAAGGAATGCGTTGACACCGCTGGATTTTGGGAAAACGTATTTTCCAACGCCCCATCGTCCAAGATTCCCTGCACTTTTGCCGGAAATTCCCTCTGCTCGGAGGAAATAGTAGTAGTTATTCGATTCTCCGTCTGCGACCCGTGCTGCCTCGGTGTCGCCGGTGAGTCCGCAGGTCCCAAAGTCTTCGATGACAACGAAACGGCAGCGTCCATCTTCCAAGTCGGCGGCAACTTGGCCGCCGTTCTCGCACTGGGCAACGTGCGGCCAAAAGTCCCGGAAGTATGGACTCGCCTCGAATGGGCTGAGACTTCCGGTGTTCCCTGAAACGTGGATCCGGACACGGACTTTCTCGTGGTCGGGGAGCTTGGCATCGAGGGAGTTCTGGATGCTTTCCCTCACCAAAGCATCGGCCGGTTTGAACGATTCCTGATTGAGAAGTTCCGATTGGAGAGGATCCCGGGACTTGGTCTCGGGATGGTGCTTGACGAAGCGCCACGCGGGGATATCAACGCTGGACATTGTGAAGAGTTTCCTTTCCGAAGTCTGTGAGCCGGTACGTTCCGCCTGTAAGTTTGGGCTCGACCAAGCCCCATTCACGACTGCGAGCGATATATCCTTGGGTCGCTGATGAGGCGATCGAAGGACTCCATTCCCGCGCGTCCGCCATTGCTGTCAGCAGCGCATCGCGTGTAGGCGTATGTGAAACCTCGCGCAGCATCGTTTCGAATCCCCACCAGTCGCTCGGGGAATTGGCTCGAAGGTAGCTGAAGAAGGCTTCGGCAACTCCGCGGTTGTGTGGTTGATCGGCTCCTAGCCCGTCGACGATTTTGAGTAGCTCCCAGCCCTGCTTAGTGAGAGAGACTTGGAGTCCCTTAGCGCCTTTTAGAAAAGCGATTGCCCGCCAAACGGGCAACGGGCCTGTAACCTTGTGCAGTCCGCGGTGATGGGGCTTGCTTGATACCGAGCCAACGGCGAAGTTTTGGAAGCCAATGTTGGCTGATTGCTTCTTAAGCACATTGGTCGGCAGCATTAGCGTGGCGGGCTTGGCATGCGCGCCCAATTCAGCTTGCAAAGAGGCTGCAAGCCGCCAGGCTTCCGCTGTTACGTCTTCCAAAAACGATGCAAAGGGCACGGGACCAGCGGCTGAAACGTGTGCCAGTCGGCTCAAGGCCCAGAGCGAGGGCCAATCCCGGTTGTGCAGCCCAAGCAGTGGAACGTCTTCCACAAACATTTCATCGCCTTGGGTCGCGAAGCCGCTCGGTAGCGAGATGATCCTAGTCGGCACACTCCTTGATCGTCCCTCGTCCCGGACGACTTCTGTTCCTTCCTGCAGTGTGCCTGCAACTGGCTTCCCTACTGAAAGGTCGGGCGACCGAAAGTTGATGTCTCGCAGTTCTAGGAGATACGAGTTGAGGGCTTCCTCGATGAGTTCCTCGCGAGTTGTAAACCCTCCCAAACCTGAGGCAATGACTTCGTCGACACGGCGGATCAACTGAGCATTCATCAGCAACCTGACCGGTCTCAAAACCTGTTCCATATCTTCCCCATGTAGTCGGTCCAACTCAACAATGATTCACTGTATGCGAGATATAGTCAATGTTTTTTCCGAAGATCAGATGTATCGCCCGGCTGACGGCAGTACATATGGCTGAATGAACCTTGGTGTAGGCACTTGAATAACGCTATGCAAGGCCAAACGGGAGAAACGCCCACTGGGGCGGGCTGGACTCCACGGCTGATCATCCGCTTGGGGCTGGTGTCACCGTGATCGAGCTCAGAGCAGCGACGGCTGTGTAGGGCCGCGGCCGTCCCGTTTCCTTGCCATCGTGATGAAATCGTCTACGCTCATCAACCATTGCCGCTGCTCCGGTTTGTATGGTTCGTGCAGGCCCTTGGGAATAACGAGCTGGATCCTGTGGTCTTTCATCTCGTCTGTCTGGGCGGGGCTGATCGGGCTTTCCAAGGTCAGCAAGTGCTTGTCCTCGATGCGTTTGGCCTCGCTGAGGACCTGCCGCCACCGGTCCTTACAAGTGGTTTTCACGCCGAGCATGGTCAGATCGAGTGCCGGAAACATGGGGGCCCGGTATTCCTCAATGCCGGGGAAGATGAAATCCGGGCGTGCCCGGTTTTCGGTGACCGGATTGAAGGTGTGCCGGACGTCTAAGGCGTCGAATAGCGCGATGAGCTGGTTCTCCAGCCCTTTCCCGGCCCTGCTTTTGCGGCGGTTGTGCAGGGACAAGGACACCTCAATGAAGCTGTCTACGTCCACGTGGCCGTCACGGTAGAGGGCATCGAGAGTGCCGGTCGCCAAGTGGCGTTCCAGAGTTCTGAAGAGGATTTCTTCTTGTTCCAGCCACGCCATGAGGACCCCATCGGGGTCATCGGCAGGGTGTAGACCAGGAAGAGTAGCGCGGGCGAAGGCACCGAACTCCGCCGAGGTGGGAAAACGGGCGCCAAATTTGGCAAGGATCTTGTCCAGCCAGACGTCGTCGGCAGGTTCTATGGCGATGCCAAGCATGTCCAGCAGGTACATGGCGGTCAGGCCGAGGCTGTCGTGCCCGGTTTCCAAGCCAGAGCGGATGGAGAATCCGCGGTGTTCCAAGACGTCGGTGCCGAAGAGCCAGTCCAGTTGGGCGGCGATGCTGGATCCGGATGGGGCGACGATGAAGAGGGCTCCACCGGTCTTTTGTTTGGCGATGAAGACGATATCGCCGGGTTGGGCTTGTTTCATAGCGTCCACAGATGCCGGGTAGTAGAGGCGGTATTCGGAGCGGTTCGGGATGTTGAGCCGGGCGTCGTAGAACGTCAGCGTGCCGTCTTCAGCAACAGGCTCGTCGGTGTCATCGGAGACCAGCAGGAACCGTGTGGGTATGACCAGTTTTTCGCTGGGGCGCCCGAAGAGGCCTTGGAGGGCTTTGACGCCGTCAAGCTCGTGCTGGTTGGAACGCTTACCGACTGTCTCGACCGTGCTGAGAATCTTGGCGGCTACGCCGTCAAAGTGGTCGGCCAAGTCACCGAAATCCATACATTCCCCCAGCTGAAATCCAGATGCTTATGTTCCGGACCCGACAGTATCGTGGCGCCCATTCAAATGAGCGCCACGACACGGTCGCGAGGTCTTGGCGGGTCAGGCGGACAGAACCTCAGTGGTGGCGGGCTGATTCATTATTTTGAGGACGTGCGGGGTCATGATCCGTGCGATCTCACTCATCACGGGTGTGACGACGCTGTTGCCGAATTGCTTGTACGCTTGGGTGTCGCTGACGGGGATGCGGAAGGTGTCCTCGTAGCCCATCAGGCGGGCGCATTCGCGCGGGGTGAGCCGGCGGGGTCGGAGTCCGTCCTGGGCGACGAGGATCTCGGAGCCGTCCTTGTAGTACCGGGCCGAGAGAGTCCGACTCGTCCCGCTGGGGTGGACCAGACCGAATCCAAAGCCGTTGCCGGCGGCCTTATGTTTGGCCGCGTACGCCTGCAGATAGGCCCAGAGCTTGGGAGTCAGCGTGAATTTGGGCTGCACTTCGGCGTTATCGTGGTCGAAGTAGCGGTCCCCGTCCCATTCCAAGACCGGTTCGGTGCCATCGGTTTTGTGCAAGATGGTGTGAAGTTTGGGTCCGACCGGAGGGATTTCCAGATCGTCCCAGCTGAAGTCCGTGGGCTCGCGGAAGCCGACGATTATGATGCGCTCCCGATGCTGTGGCGTGAAATTGATCGCGTCAATGACCTTGGTGTGGACCTCGTAGCCCAGTTCCTCCTGCAGGGTCTGCATGATCACTGCAAAGGTCCGACCCTTGTCGTGGGAGCGGAGGTTCTTGACGTTCTCGAGCATGAACCCGGCAGGGCGCTTTTCATCGATGATCCGGGCCACATCGAAGAACAGGGTGCCTTGGGTGGCGTCTTGGAAGCCGTGCAGGCGCCCGAGGGAGTTTTTCTTGCTGACCCCGGCGATGGAGAACGGCTGGCAGGGAAATCCGCCCAGCAGGATGTCGTGGTCCGGGACGTCCTCGGCGGGGAACGGCTGGATGTCGCCGACGAAGGTGTGGGATTCTTCCTGGTCGTCAGGGAAATTGGCGAGGTAGGTTTTTTCGGCGTACTTGTTCCACTCGCTCGTGAACACGCACTGTCCGCCGTGGGCTTCGAAACCTTTGCGGATGCCCCCGATCCCTGCGAAGAGGTCGATGAACTTGAAATCATCCGCCCCGGAGGCTGTCCGGATGCCCAAGAGTTCCTTCAGGGCAGGGGCGAGCATGGTCGGGCATGGTGTTTCGCCGCTTTCCCAGCGGGCCACGGTCCGGTCCGAGACGTTGAGTTGCTCGGCGAGCTGGCGTTGGGTGTACCGGGCACGGGCTCGGGCAAGAAGCGTGGTTACGTTGTCCATCATGTCCTATCTGGGTTGTTCACCCGACATTCTGTCGTATATCTGACCCAGAGTCCGAACGGCGCGCCGGGTAGTGTTAGGGACTACGGACCGAAGCCCGATCGCCCTTCTCTAATTGAGGATGGGACCTAAGTGGTGAGTTCAATCCTCTCTTGAGCCTCGGACATTCAGCGCGTTCGATAGCCAACCCTGTGTTAGGCATGCGAAGCGAGGAGGAATAGGGGGTGCAGCGTTCATGAGGAGCCTGCTGGCGGCTCAACGTGTTCGACGCCGACTAGTGACCTGCCCTACGCAATTAACCAGGACTGTCGGAATCCCATCACAGAGTCGAAAGCCCCTCACACTGACGCAGTGACATTTCTTTTAATTTGTATCTCGACGGACACGTGTGTGCTGGGTCGAGGGGCTGCCAGTCGGGGTCACCGGAGCCTGTGGGGCTTGAAGAACGGGAAGGAAGGATTTGACGTTGGCTACACCTGCTGTTCAGGAGGCTATAAAAGCCAAATCCGTGTGCTCGGGCGGGCTTTCCTGAAGTTCATGTCACCCAAGGACGCAGGCGTAACTGGCAGCAAAAGGAAAGGTGACACTTTTCCCTGTCATTCTGACAATCTGTCAATTCTACCCAGACTCAGCGCCTAGCGACCCTGACCCCGGCAACCCGCGCAACATACTCCTCCAACCGCCCCAACGCCGGCTGCGACGAAGCATCACCAACGGCATCCGCCCCGACAGCATTCGCCACCGCCAGCGCGGACTCATGAGAAAGCCCCGACCGCAGCGCCAGCACCAGCGCGGCGCAGAACGCATCACCCGCGCCGATTGTATTCGCCACCGTCGCGGAAACAGCAGGAGCCGAAGCGACCCGCACACCCCGCTTGAACATCGCCGAGCCATCCGCACCATACGTAACAGCCACGAGCTTCGCGCCAGCCAAAGCCGGGATCAGCTCATACTCGGTCTCGTTGACGATCACCAGGTCGCACCGCTCCAGGAACTCGGCCGGAAGGTCCATCGCCGGAGCAGCGTTCAGCACGAAGAACCCCGAGGAACGACGCGCGGCCTCCAGGACCACAGGCAGGCCGACCTCGAGCTGGCACAGCACCGCCCCCTCAGCAGAGAAGGAAATCCCCTCCAAGGAGAACCCCGAGTTCGCGCCCGGGCACACGACAATCTGGTTCTCGCCGTCGCGGTCCACCACGATCAGGGCGGTTCCCGTTGCGAAACCGTCGAGCACCGCGACGTCCGAAACATCCACCCCAGCAGCAGCCAACGAAGAAAGCATCACCCGCCCCTGACCATCGCCACCCACGGCCCCGATCATCCGGGCACTACCGCCGAGCCGTGCCGCAGCGACCGCTTGGTTGGCTCCCTTGCCGCCAGGCTGCTGGCTCAGAACACCGGAACCAATAGTTTCCCCGGGGGTGGGCAGCCGGTCTGTGGTGGCGATGATGTCCAGGTTGATGCTGCCGACAACGGTGACGGCAGGAAGTCGAGTGTTCATGGGAAGTCCTAACGGGAAGGGCTGGATTGAGAAATAGTGTACGGGATGGTTGTACTTGTGTGTCATACATGGTTGTATAACAACTCACATCCCAATGGCAGACCCGCCTGCAGACAAAGGAGTTTGTTGTGAACACCCCAGCCACCGTTACCACTTCGCCGCCATCCGCCGTCGTACTCGAAACTGACACGAGCAAGCTCGGCGGTCGCCGAGCGGCCATGCTTATTTCCGCCCTGCTGCTCGGCGTGCTGTCCTTCCAGCTCAACGCCAGCATGGTCACCCCGGCGCTGCCGCACATCGCCGCAAGCTTCGGCCTGTCGGCGGACAGCGCAGCTCCGGTGCAGTCCATGTTCTTCCTCGCCGGTGCCATCGCCGGACCCGTGATCGGCAGGTGGAGCGACTTCATCGGACGCCGTTTCGCCCTCCTGCTGGTGCTGGCCATCATGGGCGCCGGCACCATCCTCTGCATCGCAGCGCCCACCCTGCCGATCCTCATCGCCGGCCGGTTCCTGCAGGGCGTGTCCAGCGCGGTCTTCGCCCTCGCCTACATCGTGCTCAGCGAAGACCTGAATGCCCGCGTCTTCGGCACCTCCGTGGGCATCATCGCCGCCATCAACGGCGGGATCGGCGGCGTCGACGGCTACTTCGGCGGTCTGATGTCCGAGACCCTCGGCTTCCGCTCCATCTTCGTCGTCGTCCTGATTCTTACCGCCATCGCCGCGGCCTGCATCCTCAAGACCGTTCCCAAGGGAAGGCCGCAGGGCATCCGCGGCGCCATGGACTGGTGGGGAGCGGGCTCGCTCTCGGTGTTCTTGGTGTTCATCACCTACTTTGTGTCCGACGGCTCGGCCGCCGGTTGGACCGCGCCGAGCACCCTGGGCCTGCTGGCCGGCACCATCGCGTCCTTCGTCGCCTTCTGGATGATCGAGAAGCGCCGCCGCAACCCGCTCATCGCCGTCCACCACCTGCGTTCCCGCCAGGTCTGGCCCGTCATCGCGACGACGGTCCTCACCCTCGCCGGCATCTTCGCCATCATCAACTTCACCGTGGTGCTGCTGAGCCAGGACATGCACGCCGGCTTCGGGCTCAGCGCCTCGCTCTCCGCCCTGCTGTTCCTCACCCCGGCCGCGCTCATCGGCGTCTTCGCCGCCCCGCTCGCCGGTTGGCTGGCCGATCGCCGCGGCTGGATCAAAACACTTCGCGCCGGCACCGCACTCAGCCTCGCAAGCGCTATCGTCGCCGCCACGTTCTCCAGCAACCAGGTGGCGGTGCTGATCGCCGTCGCGTCGCTCGGCATCTTCTACAACGGTCTCTTCCTGACCGCGATCAACGGACTCTCTGTCCTGCTCTCGCCCAAGGAGGCACCGGCTGCGCTGCCCGGCATCAACGGTGCGTCATTCGGCATCGGGGCGAGCCTCGGCGTCGTGCTCGTTGCGCCGTTCGCCGCCCAAGCCACGTCTGTTGGCTATGCCACCGCCCTCTGGATCTCGGTGGCGATCACCGCCGTCGCGTTCATCGTCAGCCTCTTCGTCGCTGCCCCCAAGGGCGAAACCCTCTAATCCCTTTTAACTGAATCGAGAAACAACATGACCAGCCCGTTCTACCTCGACTGCGATACCGGAATCGACGACGCCCTCGCCCTCGCTTACCTCCTTGCCTCCCCGCAGGCGGACGTGCTAGGGATCGGCGCCGTCAGCGGCAACGTCAGCGCCGCCGTCGGCGCCCGCAACACCCTGGACCTGCTCGAGCTCGCCGGGCACGCACACATCCCGGTGGCCCTCGGCGCGCACGACCCCCTTTCCGGCTCGTTCGGCGGAGGAGCGCCGCACGTGCACGGCAGCAACGGGATCGGAGAGGTAACGCTTACGACGGCGGAGGCCCACCTTGCGTCCGAAACCGCGCCGGAGATGCTGGTCCGGCTCGCCCACGAGTACCCGGGCACGCTGCGTGTCCTTGCCATCGGCCCGCTGACCAACATCGCCGAGGCCCTGCGGCTGGACCCCGAGCTGCCGGGGCTGGTGGAGGAAATCACCATCATGGGCGGGGCGGCCCTGGCCCCCGGAAACATCACGCGGGTGGCCGAGGCCAACATCGCCAACGACCCCGAAGCCGCCGCTCTTGTGCTGTCCGCGGACTGGAACGTGACCCTCGTGCCGCTCGACGTGACCATGGCTAACGTGCTCGAGGAGAGCCACCGGCAGGAGCTGCTCGCCTCTTCTTTGCCCGTTCCGCGGGCGCTGGGCGAGATGCTCGGCTACTACTTCCGATTCTACGAGGGCATCTACGGCCGCGCATGTTCCGCGATGCACGACCCCCTCGCCGCGGCGCTCGCGGTGGGCGCCGTTTCTGCTGCGGTTGCGCCGGTGGTGCATGTCGAGGTCGACACCACGTCCGGGCCGGGCCGCGGACAGACCATCTGCGAGCTGCGGGGCCTGTACATGGACTACCCGGAGCAGCTCGGCGCCCGCTGCCGTGTGGTCCTATCGCTCGAGGACGACTTCGCTCCGCACCTGGTGGATACGCTGCTTGCGTTTGGAGTCTCCGAGGCCATCCCCGCGACCCCAGTCTTGCTGAGCCGGCCCAACTGAGTCAGTTGGCCCGGCGCGAACTGGGCTGGACGCGGCTTAGGACTGCAGTGTTTGCATCACCGAGAGGTGACCCGCGCGGTCTGCGATGAGGCACTTGGCCAAGTAGAACGGCCGGTTCGCGTGCCGGACGTACTGTGTCAAAACCAGAACCGGGTCCGAGGCTCGCAGGTCGAGCAATTTAGCGCGGCTCGGGCCGACCTGGCTGAGCCCGATTTGGCACTCACCCGGCCCCAACCTGTTGCCCGCCGCTTTGTTGAGCGCGGCAAGCAAGGTGGTGCCGCCGTCGTCGTCTATTTCCAAAGGCGCGGCGGCACCGCCGGCGAAGCTGACCGGGAGGGCGGAGATGTTTTCTTGGAGCTGGGCGATGGGCTCGCCGTCCCGGATCAGGACGGACTCCCAGAGCCAGCAGTCGTCGCCTGGGTTGATCCCGACGCCGGGAGCTGCGAACTCGGACGCGGGTTGCTTCACTACCTGGGTGCGCTTGATTTCGACGTGTTTGCCGGGGCCGCCGAGGACTTCCTCGAATGGGCGGATGCGTTCGATGCCGATGCGGGGGAGAGTGTCGGCGACGAACCGGCCGACGCCGCGGCGGGCTCTGATGAGGCCATCTTCCTCGAGGAGCATCAGTGCTTCGCGGACCACAGTGCGGCTGACCTTCATGTCCGTGCCGAGCTCGGTTTCAGTCGGGAGCATGGAGCCGGGGTGCAGGAGGTTGTTGCGGATGGCTTCGGCGATCCGCGAGTAAACGACAACGCGGAGCGGCGAGCCAGGCTGGACCTCTACCGGCTGGGACAGGAACCGGACGGCGTCGTCGTGCACGTTATGCCTCGCTTGCGTATTGTTCGGGGATTCTCAGCGTAGCAAGTGATACGGGCTTGTTGGACAAGTGGCACTTGCAAGCCAAGGGCACGGAAGAAGCGCGGCGCCGGACGCGGCGCCGGAAACCCGCTCCCGGCCGAATTTCCGATGTAACGGCGGCTACGAGAACAGGACGTCGTTTCTCGTTTCGAGATCTGCCGCGGAGAATCCAGCGCATGCCTTGGAGTCCGTCCAAAGGATTGGAAGCTCAACTGACGGCTGGCCGCGCGGCGGAACCGAGTGCTGCCCCCGACGATTAGACCGGCGACAAGCGTTACGGCACCACAATGCGGGCCCACAAAGGAACCTGATTGAACATTCCCCGAGAGAAAAAAGTCTTTGGCGATCGGTCGGCGTTTTTGAGTCAGTGCGCTGGGCGGGATCCAGTGCCCTAGCCGCAGGGACTAGGGCACTGGATCATACGAGCAAACAGCCGCTACTTGCTGCTGCCGGTGCAAGAAGCCATGGCAGTCGTTCCAGAGCCGCTGTTCTTTGACACGCTCTTCCCGTCGACCAAGATTTCGCATGTGACGTTGGTCGGGCTCTTGTAATCACCCGTGACGGTCAAAGAGCTCAGGTTAAAGCCCTTGGCGGTCACGTCCTTCTTCCAGTCGGCCGTAATGTCTTCGTTGGAAGTGTCTCCGTCGGTCCAATAGGAGACGTGAGCCGGACCGGTGACGGTGACGATGTATTCGATCTTGTGTTCCTTGTTCACCGAGTCGCTGACGCTCTGAGCCGCAGCGCCGATGATGGCGGTGACGACGATCGCGACGATCACGGACAGAACGCCCAGGATAAGTCCGGCAGCAGAGGTTCCCTTCTTGGAGAACTTACGGGTCAACCCAATGACACCGAAGATGATGGCAAGCGGGCCGAGGAGGAAGGCAATGAAGCCAGCGATCGGGATGATCGACGTTGGCGCCGAGTTGTGACCGAGCCGGTCGACTTCATCAGGTACCGGTGCAATTGGTAATACGGAAGTGGGGACGAAATGAGTAACCGAACAGCCCCCATCATCATTGGTGCGCTTGGTCTCTGCACACCCTTGACTACAGACTTACCGTGTCTCCAGACACAGGGCTGGTGGCTTTGATTCAACCTGAGCAAGTTCTCGGAGCGGCCAATGTTGAGGAGGCGCCGTGGACCGCGTCGTAGTCCTCAGCCGATCTGACTCCGAGTTGTCGGTGCGAATCGCACCGACACCGCCCTTGGGCTGGTTCACCGGAAGTGAACCGTCGCGAACGGCTTCGTTGCTTCCCCCAGAAGCCATACACATTGTGTGCGCTGACTCCATAAGTCCCGATAAACTAGCAGACCGGATAGAGGTTGAGGCGCGAAAATGATCCTTATCGAAGCGCGAGGCATTTCAAAGCAATACCCTGGCGGGACCGCCAAGGCCGTCAACAATGCCTCGATCAAAATTTCGCGAGGCGAGATTATCGCAGTCGTCGGTCACAACGGCGCCGGAAAATCCACACTGTTCGACATTCTGGGTGGGTTAACCAGGCCGGATCAGGGCAAGATCGAACTCCACGTCTCCTCGAATGAGATCGGCTGGTGCCCACAGCGAGAGATCGTTGATTGGTCACTGACGGTTCGGCAGAACATCTCCATCGGTTTGGAACTCCGCCAGCGGTCCACCCGCACGAAGCGGCGTGAAGCTATTGAGGAGTTGGCGGCCGCCATGGGACTTACAGACTACTTGGAGAGAACTGCGGAAACACTCTCCGGCGGGGAACTTCGGCGAACACAAATAGCCAGAGCCCTGGCTGGAGATCCTCCGCTGATGATCTTGGACGAGCCGACTACCGGTCTCGATCCCACCGGCATCTCGAAAGTCTTCGCGTATCTGGAATGCAGGATGGGGGAGGGCGCGGCGGCGCTTATCAGCACGCATGAAACCTCGAGATTCGCCACACGATGCACCCGGGTGGTTGCTATGCATAAGGGAGAACTCATAGCCGACCTTCCCGTTGACGAATTCATGCGGGCCGCACCCCTGTCTGAAGATCTCTGGGACGGCTACCTGGCCCGGACGGGAGTCTGATCTATGCGCAGTCTGGTTCTGACCAAATTCCACTTCCTATCGATGTGGAACTGGCGTTCGGTTTACTTAGGTCGGTTCATTGAACCCATCGCCTTTCTTATCCTTCTTGGCGGCGGGCTCAGCGGCTCGGTCGCTACCAGGGCAGGAAGTTACCCGGCCTTCATGCTTATTGGTCTGATATGTGTCGTCGCATTCAGGGCGGGAACCTCGACAGTGAGCGATGTTGCGAATGACAGGAAATGGGGAATATTTGCAATCTACGTCATGCAGGGCGGCGGCATTGCCGGTTACCTTGGAAGTCTCGTTCTATTTGCCGTTTCTGTTTTCCTGGTCCAAGTCCTAACTCTTGCCGGAGTTGCGAGTGTCCTTTTCGGAGCCGACGTCATGCAAGCGGACCAACTGTTCCAACTCGTAGCGCTAGGCATTGTGATTGTTGTGGGTTGGGTAGGATTCGGGGCCGCAGCTGGCGCCAGGATTCAGTCATACTCCAAACGTGATTTGGTCATCACGCTTACATCACTTCCCGTGGTCTTGGCGGCTCCACTGTTCTATCCTCTGGACTCGGCACCTCATTACATCAAATGGCTATCGGCAGCCAACCCGCTTACTTATCAAGTGGCTTGGCTCAGGGCCGAAGGCTTGGAAATTACCCGCGGCTATGGATTCGCGGCCGCATGGTGCCTCACAGGTCTGCTGCTGGCGTTCTTCCTACTTCGCGCTGCCGACCGGATCTCAAACGAAAGATAGTCCGCAACCGCGCCGGCCGCCGTCGTACACCTCACCACGGGCGACGCAGCGCGCCGCCTACTCCCCGGAATCAGACTCCGGCAGTTCCTGCGTCCCCGATCCGGGTTCCTTCCTCGGGGAGTCGCCATTCGGGCGGCCGCGCTCATCGGAGTAGGGGGCGTGCCGTAGAGCAGGCTGTGGGTGGCGCTCAGGCGACAGCGGGTTTGACTCTTTGCCGGTCGATAGCGCTAATGAGAGCGGCCTTGACCGGCTTTTCCTGAGCGGTGACGGTGAATCGCCGGGACCCCAAGAAAGATGTACCCAAACGCGATGACCGGGTATCCGGTCCATAGCGGTCCAAGCAGCTCGCGAAGGTGGCTAATGAAAATCATGGCAACACCCAAGAGCGCTATTGCTAGCGTCAGCAAGCCGCTCCAGCCTTGACGCATCACATGGCGGGCTTGTTCTGCGGTGATCATTTCGCGGCTCCTATGCCACTGTTTACCTGCAATTTCTGCCATTGTAGATGGCAGCGAAGAAACCTGACCCGGAAATCGGGGCGCTTAGCTGCCGTGTGAGCCCACCGCCCACGGAAACCTGCCGCGTAGTTACAGGCCGAAGTCTTCGACACTCGGATACGGTCAGGGTCCCACTGCTGGCATCGGCTTCGGGAACCGAATCGTGGAGGCAATAGACTTTGGGTGTTTGCGGCATTCGGAACGCTCGCCAGCGATGGAGGAAACGTTGAACAGATCAGTAACCAGGGGATTGTTCTTCGGGGCAGGGTTCGGATGTGCTTACGTGCTGGTTGTTCTCCTCTTGAGCGGGCCCGGCGGCCCCGGAGTGGCGATACTCAGCGGGCTCGGCGGCGCGATGGTGGGTGCCGTTTCGGGTTGTGTCATTGCCGTATTGACCTTTTGGGTGTGTCGCCTGACCAGAATTCGGCGTGACCATGAAAAGGCCACGGCCGCCTGTATAGCCGGGTTTTCGACTTTGCTGATCCTTATGGCCTTGGCTTCGGCAGCGGATTCAAGGTGGCCGTGGTGGACGGACCTTGTTTCGGCGGGGGCAGCAGCCGTTATTGGTGGACTGGCGTGGCCCCGGACGAAAACTGTCGTTGGAGAGTCTCGCTAGACTCCCCAACGACAGTTCATTAGTTAGTAGGGAGGGTAGAGCGCAGGCCAGTTGCAGGCTGAAGCATTCATCCTCCAAAGCCCCATGCACATGTTGCTGGCAAATTGATACCACTGCCCACGTGCGGCGTACTGGTTCCCGGCGTTGAGTACTCCGCGGTCAATGACGATGGCCGCGTTGACGTTCAAGGCCCTCTCGCCGTTGGGCTTGGGGATCGATGCGAAATTGATGACCGATCCCTCGCCGTCGAAGTGTCCTGCCATCGCTGTGAATTGGAAATAGAAGTTTCCCGCATATCCAACCCTCACCGGCGCGGGAACCTGAATCGCCCCAGCTATGAGGATCTTCAGATCCAAGACCTGCCCAACATAGGGGTAGGTTGATGTCGCCCCGTTTATCGGGAAGTAGCAGTTGAAGCACGTTCGAAGGAGATTGAACGGCTCCACGTTATTGCCGTAACCCAATGGGAACTCTAAGTTGTAAGTCCACGACGGGGCGGCCATCACGAGCGGATACGCGGTCGCACTTGTGGGCTGTACCTTCTGCGTTACGGTGGCAGCGCTAATTTCCAATGTTGTGGGGACTGTATTGCCCGCAGAGTCCTTGGCGCTACCCTGCTTCACCGAACCCAAATAGTTGCCTTGAGCCGAGTAGAAGTTTTTGAAACCAGGGATTGCGTCCGAGACAGTAAACCCGGGCGGAAGGTCATAGTCAAAGGCCGCTGTCCGATCAGCCTTGGGACTGCCGAGGGCAACAAACACCTCGGCACCGCTCGGCGCGGATCGCACATACAACTTTCTGTCCACGCCAGACGTTGAATACACCGCAGTGTCTCCGGATACTTTGGCTTTTCCATGAGCAAACGCGGCAGTGATCTTCCTGTCCGGCCGCCCCTGGCCATTCCCCGAGGAGACGAGAACCTGAGCCGTTCCCGAAGCTGAGAGTTCGACCTTGCTGGCGACGTATCCGTTCTTACCGGTATCGGGTGGCTGCAAATTTCGCGGTGTAACAACGCCATCATTCGCAGGGTTGACCAAGTTCGACGTCACCTGCATTCTGGTCGACGTCTCGGCCAAGATCTGGTTAGCGTCTTCCAAATTGGGTGGCGCTGCAGATGCCGATATGGGCTGGCTGAGGCACAACCCGAGTGCGATTGTACCGGCCACAACTGCTCGACGTGCTTTTGTCCTTTCTTGCAGGACGCAGCTAAGTTGGTGCCAATTCATAATTCCCCCCAGGGTCAGGTCGACATCTTGGTTAGGAAAGAGTGGTCAGTTGTTGAGCTGCTGACGGCCCCATCCTGAGAGAAAGATAAACCCGCGAAAACCCGTCTCAGTGTGGGTTCGGTCGAATCTCCGTGCGTTTTGGGCGAATCTCCGTGTGAAATTCGCAAAATTCAGTGGAGGCGAGGCGGCGTCTACGTGTTTGGGACAACGTGTGTCTACGTGCCACGCACCCGGTCGTTGTGGCGGGACGGAACCACACGGGAAGTGAACGCAACCGCCCAGGTGCCGCGCGCCGTCGTACACCTCAACCCCGAAGACCGAACCCGCCGCCTTCTCCTCAGGCTCCCGCAGTGCCTGTGAAGCCGGGTCCGGGTTCCTTCCAGAGTGAGTCCACATCCGTCATCTAGCGGAAATTATTGACGTGATGCATCTCACTTTCTATATGCTGGATTTAGTCAAGCAGCTGGCTTTCCCGACGTCGTCCGAGGAGTCAGCCATGTCGCCGATCCGACCCACACACACCCACCTTCATGGTCCGGGTGGTTCCCTCTCCGGGCAAAGTGCGGTCCAACAACTGTTTCGGAGATGGCCGCGTGTGCCTTCCCGCGAATTGGAACGCATCCGCCAAGTGCTTCTGCACTGCGATGAACTAGGCAATCCCGCCGCAACCCACCACTTGTCCGAATGCGCCCAGGCGTTGCTGGCTCTCGTGACGGCCGAACTGGAGCGGCGCCGCGAACCGGAAAAACATCTACCACTCAGCCATAGCCCGGGGCTCGGAGTTCGCCGGCTGCCCCGACGTCTTTCCGCACACCATCGGGGAGGTTCGCTCTGATGGCGGGACACTTTGAAGTGTTCACCGACAACGTAGGAAGCTGCCGGGTCAGGCTGGTTGACGAGTTCGGCACGGAGCTCGCGGTGTCCGGCCCCTTCCACGACAAGGATGCCGTAGTCCGTGGGATCTACAAACTCCGGGAAATTGCAGCGAGCGGCCTCATCGAGGTCCACACATCCACACTCTGAACGGTTCCAGGTTTACAGCGACAAGCCAACGCACTCCCGGGATTCCCCGGATGGCTCCTCGCCAGGGTTCGCGCTCGCCCGCGATGCCCGGCGCTGGCCGGCGGCCAGCGCACCGAGCGAAACGATAGTCAAAGACGCGATCGCCGCTCCGACTGCCGGTGGTCCGGTTTCGCCTGCCGCGGAGCTGAGGGCAAGGCCTGCCGCCCACGAGCCGGCGGCAATGCCGAAGTTGAACGAAGCTGTGGTCAGCGCGGACGCAAGCGTCGGGGCCTTCCCCGCGAACTTGACCGCAAGCGCGAACGCCACGGGATTCACCACGAACCCGGCAAAGCCTGCCAGGGTGATCAGGATGACGACAGGCAGGGCCTGCTCCGAAAACACGCACAATGCGAGGAGGAAAACCGTGGCCGCGACGGCAGCCGTGATGGTGGTGGCGTACGGCCGGTGGTCTCCGAGCCTGCCTCCCGTGTAATTGCCGAGGAGCGCACCCACGCCGAAGCAGCACAGCACCCACGGCAGCATCGCAGCCGGAACGCCGGCACGGTCCGTCAGCAGGGGCGCGATATAGCTGTACGTTGCCAGGACGCCTCCCATGATCAAGGCACAGGAGGCCAGAGCCAGCCACAATCGACCGGACCGGAGCGCCGCGAACTCCGAACGCAGGGACGGCGTCGCCCCGGCAGGCTTTTCGTGCGGGACGAAGCGGACGATAAACACCGCGGCAGCGGCCGCGAGGATGGCCAAGGCCCAGAAAGGAGCCCGCCAGCCGGCGATCTGGCCCGCGAACGCCCCGAGCGGGACGCCAACCACTGTCGCCAGGCTTCCTCCACCCATGACGACGCCGAGCGCGCGCGATCCGGCCGCGGGACCTGCCGCTCGGGTCGCCACCACGACGGCGACGGACCAGAAGGCGCCAGTGGCACAGGCTGTGACAAAACGGGCCGCGAAGATGACCTCGAAGCTCGGACTGACGGCGACCAGGACATGACCGACCGCGAACAGCAGGAGCGAGAGCATCAGGGTGAGCCGACGCTGGAGGCGCAGGGTCAGCATGATCATCGCCGGCGATCCGATGATCATCCCGACGGCGAAGATGGTGATGAGGAGGCCCGCGTGGGGAACACTGACCCGGAGGTCGCTGGCGAGTTCGGGCAGCAGACCGGCGATGAAGAACTCGGTTGTCTGCATCAGGAATGTTCCGGCGGTGAGAACGAACACCACAGGAGGAAGTCCGCCGCGTGAACGCACGGCGCTTTTCAACCCGGCCGCTTTGAGATCCGTTGATGACATGCTTGAGGCCCACTTTCTTGGGGAACGCCGAAGGCAACACCTGAGGCGTGCCGGGGATGGGGGAGGGGTCGAATTCACGGTATCGGTATCCAACCGCACATTGAGAGGCCCCCTTAGAACCCCTCACCCGGGCTCAAAAGGGGCCCTGGCAGGGCCTCCCACTGTTGCCGGTCCAACCCCTACCGTGGAAGGTATGAGTTCGAAAGATGAAGTGCGGGCGTTTCTGATGTCCCGGCGCGCCAACATCACGCCGTCCCAGACCGATCTGCAGACCTTCGGCGGGCAACGCCGCGTACCCGGCCTCCGACGCTCAGAAGTGGCCATGCTTGCAGGGGTTAGCCTCGATTACTACACCCGCCTTGAGCGGGGGAACCTCCGCGGAGCGTCAGAGCATGTACTGAACGCCCTCGCCAATGCCCTGCAACTCAACGAGCTCGAACGGGAATACCTCCACGGACTCGCCCGGACCGCCACTGCGCCGACCGCCGCCGCCCGGACAATGCAGAAGAAGCCGGTAGTGCGCGAATCGGTGCAACGGGTATTAGACAGCATGAGCGTTCCGGCCGTGGTGTGGAACCGTCAACATGACCTCGTCGCCTCGAACCTCATGGGACGGGCGCTGTACTCGCCGCAGTTCGAGTCCGACAGTCCCAACCTCGCGAGGTTTATCTTCCTGGACCCCCGGGCGAAAGACTATTACGTGGACTGGCCGCTGGCCAGGCGGATGACAGCAGCAATGCTGCGCATGGAAGCAGGACGCGATCCGCTGAATGCCGAGCTGACTGCCCTGATCGGGGAGCTCTCCACCCGCAGCCCGGAGTTCCGTTCGAACTGGGCCGAGCGAGACGTGCACGAGCACCGCACCGGCCGGAAGCTGTTCAAGCATCCGGTAGTGGGGGTTGTTGACGTTACCTACGACGTATTTGAGATGCCGGGGGAGAAGGGGCTATGGATCGGAATCTATAGCGTCGAGGAGGGTAGCGAATCCGCGGAGAAGTTCGCACTCCTCGCCAGCTGGGCCGCCACCAACGACCAGCTCGCCGCGCAAAGGTTCGCGCCGCCGTCGTCGGCTCATCCCGCCCAGAACCAAACACTTAGCCCGAACCAAACATTCACAGCTAAATCATCGCCAAGCACTGGAGAGCAATGAAGGTCATCGTCATCGGCGGCAGCGGTCACATCGGATCCTTCCTCGTCCCCCGGCTGGTGCGCGCCGGTCATGAGGTCATCAACATCAGCCGTGGCACCCACCAAAGCTACGGCGACGCGCCCGAGTGGCAGCAGGTGCGCCAGGTCATCGCCGACCGGCAGCAAGAAGACCGGGACGGCACGTTCGGTGACAAGGTCGCGGCACTGCAGGCCGACGTCGTCGTTGATCTGGTCTGTTTCACGCTCGAATCGGCGAGCTTGCTCGTCAACCGGCTCCGCGGAGACGCCGGGCACCTGCTGCACTGCGGCTCGGTGTGGCGGTACGGCCAGAGCCTCAAGCTGCCGATCGCCGAGGGTTCCGGATCGGCGGCAGCCCCGTTCGGCGAGTACGGCATCCAGAAGGACCGGATCGCGCGGATGCTGAAAGAGGAGACCGACGACGGCGGGCTGGTCACCACGTCCGTGCACCCTGGCCATATCGTCGGGCCCGGCTGGCACCCGATCGGTCCGCTCGGGAACCTCGACCCCGCCGTCTGGTACACCCTCTCTGCCGGCCAGCCGCTGCAAGTCCCCGGAAGCGGCTCCGAACTGATGCACCACGTGCACGCGGACGACGTCGCCCAAGCGTTCGAGAAAGCGATCCAGAACCGCGACGCGGCAGCCGGTGAGGACTTCAATATCGTCGCCCCGACTGCGCTGACCGTCCGCGGATACGCCGACATCGCCGCCGGCTGGTTCGGCCAGTCCGCGACGGTGGAGACGGTCACGTGGGAGCACTTCCGCGAATCGACCACACCGGAGTACGCCGAGTCGAGCTGGGGCCACCTCTACCGCAGCCATTGCTTCACGATCGAGAAGGCCAAGTCGCTGCTGGGCTACGCTCCCCGGTACGAGCCCGAAGAAGCTGTGCTGGAATCCATCACCTGGTTGATCGAACGCGGGCAGCTCCGCGTCGCGACTCCGCTGAGCGTCCTGGCGAGTTGATCATTTTTGCGTAGCCGGTGCCGGATGCGCCTGACGGTCGCCGGACGTGAGCATTACTTCTTCGACGAACGCGGCTTCGCGGCTTTCGGAGGAAGAGTTGCGACGTATTCGAAGGCCTTCTCGACCCATTCCGCCGTTTGCTCGTCGTCGCCGCTCCAGGATTCGGGCAGTCCGACATAGCCACCCATGGCACGGCCTTCCGGGCCGAACGGAAGCGTTTGGTGCTCGGCCTCCAGCGCCGCTTTGTCGGCGTCGGAAAGCCTCACGCCGATCATCGGGCCGAACAGCCCGGCGAACATGTTCCCGTTCACGAAGGCACCCAGGTTGCCGAACATCGGCTTGACGACCACATCGGGGTTCTCCGGCACCACCGCGCGGAAGCGGTCTTTGTCGGCGTCGGACGGTTTGGGTATCTGCATGTGACTGCTCCGGGGTAGGGGATCGAAAGCCTGGGACTGCCTGAAGCATACGACGGCGGGATGCTGGCTGCCAGCGTCCGGGCACCGTTCACCTTGTCAAACGAGGGCAGTAGGATGGGCCAATGTCGAGTTCACTGGAAAACGAACCTGCAGACCAGGTTCAAGGCATTTTGGACCTTCAATCTGTCCTGGTGCGTGCAGAGAACGGATCGGAATTCCTTACCGGGCTCTCCAAGCTGGCCGCGGCCTCAATTTCTGAAGCTTCCGGCGATGAGATCGAATGCGCAGTCACCGTCAAGGTCAGGCGTCGGCCCCTTACTGCAGCCGGCAGCAGTGAACGCGCCGTGGAGCTTGACCGGCTTGAGCAGGCCATCGGTGACGGCCCCTGCATCAAGGCACTTCGGGAGATGTCCCCCGTGATCATCGACGACGGTTCGACCGATGCGCGTTGGCCGGACCTCACCAAAAAATTCGCCGAGATGGGCGTCCACAGCTCCTTGGGGATTCCCATGGAAATCAGTGACGAGGCCAGTGCCGCACTGAACTTTTTCGCCTCAAAGCCAGGCGTGTTCACCCAGGATGTCTTCAAGCAGGCCGTGGGATTTGCTGCTGCCGCACGCGACATACTCCACCTGTCTGTGCGCATCGACTCCGCCCACAATCGGGCGAAGGACCTGGAGTCAGCCATGCAAAGCAGGACCGCAATTGACGTGGCCTGCGGTGTCATCATGGCGCAAAACAGATGCTCCCAGGCAGAAGCGATGGAAATCCTCACAAAGGTCTCCAGCAACCGCAACCGCAAACTACGGGACGTAGCCGCCGAACTGATCGAACAGCTCTCCGGCAGCAGCATCGAAACCCACTTCGACGAGTAGGAACGGGCGCATGGGCATGGGCGTGGGGGCGCTTGGTAGCCGTGCAGTCCTCGACCTGCAGGTCAGAAGACTCACCCGCGACCAGCGTCAGGCGGGCAGCCCTCGACCTTCAGGTCAGAAGATCCAAGCGGGACCCGCGTCAGGCAATCGCGTCCCTTGCAGAAGAACTCAGATCAATGTTGTCCGGTGGGCGCTGAACTGCTCGCGTGCGGTTGATCGTCCTGGCGTCGGCGAGCTAGACCTGCTGGGCCGCTGTGACCGTGCGGTACGTCAGCCCGGAATTCTCGCTGGCACGGCTGAACCCGAGGCCCTGCAATGCCTGTACCTGTACATCTGTGGTCGTAAACACTATGGATGCCCAACCGGGGCTGAGATCCGGTACTAGGGTCCGCAACGAGGCTTCGAGCTCGTCGACGGTGGCTTCCGGGTCGTGGACCAGGGAGGTAACGATCCACAGCTGCCTCACACCATGGCTTCTTTTCCAGCTCGGCCCATTCAGCCTGAGGCCACGCGAGCGGTGGAACCTTCGGGACGGCAAGATGGCCGCCGTCGAGCCGATGATCATCAACTCGAGGGCCACCGTCACCCCGAAGCTGTTTGCGGCGGGAACGGCCGTGGACACGAGGGTTCCGAGCGCGATGACGATGGCTACCGCGAGGAGAGTCCTGAACACTGCCAACCCGCGGTACTCGCGCTCCGTCCCTGCTGTTGCCGTGACCGGACCGCGGCCGACAACCATGCCGGCGAGGGAAGCCAGCGTAAGTGAGACGGTGGCGGAAACCACAGTGCTGGCCCTCTGAACACGGCTCCGGTCTCCCAACGCGGCATAGCGTCGTGCGGCGTTCCACGCCTGCGCCAGGCTGAGCTCGCTCCATTCGGTGGCTATTGAATTCCCGCCCATGCCCGCCCCTGTCGTCTGCGCCTACATGTCGTGATCGTTCTCCAAGGACTCGATGAGCCACCTGAAGCCTATATCTCACGTTGGGTTCCATCGATCTCGCCGCGCGTCGGTTCGAAAGGCCAGGTCCGCCCTATGGGGTCGGAGAGCTGCATCCGATGAGGGGACCGCCTCGCACTCGACGGCGGACGTCGGCAGGCAGCCCCTCGTGCACGTTAGGGGCGATGCTGTCTTGCTGACAGCTGTCTCCGAATGACCGGAAGGTCAGTTACGATCCGGGGACGAGTTACTCGGAGCAAGCTCGACGAACGCAGCCTCCTGCGCTCGCTGAGTGCGTGACGCTTGAGGATTCAGGTCGGTGCACCATTCGGGATAGACGCGGAAACCGCGTTTGCCGGGATGAAGGTCGGAGCTGACGTATCCGAGCGTAATCAGGTGGGCCTTGGTGAACTGGAAGACCCCGAACCGTTCCTGCTCCTCTACGAAGACGAGCAGTCCAGACATCGACTCGTCAACCGTGAAGGGCCGGGTCGACCCGCCTTCGCCGCGCTTCCAGACCGCGACGAAGGCGCCGGGTTTCGTCGGTGTGATCCTGGCGGTGCGGATTCGCCATTGCTCGTTCCCGATGCGGGCGACCCCGGATTCGTAGTCGCTGTTCTGTTCCTCAACCTCAATGTCAGGCAGTGCATCTGAAAGAGCAGGCGCAAGATCGAAGAAACGCTGGAACGCGTGGAAATTCACTCTCAAACTGTATCCACGTGCGGGCTGAGGGACTGGCTACGGCACCGTTGTGAAGTGCTCAACCACCGGGAATGGGTCGTAGAAATGGTGCAGCAGTTCCTTCCACCGCCCGTAGTCGGCGGACCCACGGAAACCGTCGGAATGGGCTTCAACCGAATCCCACTCGACGAGTAGAAGGTACAGGTTTGGGGACTCGATCGAGCGTGAAATCGACAGACTCCGGAAGCCCTTCTGCCGGCTGATCAGAGGTCGCGCCATCCGGAATGCCTCTTCGAAATCGGACTCGCTGCCGGGACGGACGGGGAGGATCGCGTGCTCCAGAATCATTCCCTCAGCTTCTCACGGTCGTCCGGTTGAGGATCGGCTAACGGTCACCGGGTGAGATCGAGCGCTGCGAAAAGTCCGCCACTTATCGCCGCGAATCTGGGGTTTGTCCCTTGTTGCGAAAGGGGAGCGCGTTCAATACGGAGTTGCGGATTGTGATGCCCGATCGGGACTTGGGTACGAGGAGCCGCGATGCGATGCCGGCGCCCCGTTGTAGGTGTCACCGTCGCTCGTGTCCATTTCGACCCGTTCCCGGCGATCGAACCAACAGGGTCAAGCGGGCGACGGCGCACTGCCGCCGGGCGGAGAAGCTCAGGGGGGTCCAAGCCCAGCAGCCGACGGACCCATTCGCGGTTCCCTGACGGGTTTTCCATGAGCCATGGTCTCAGCCAGTCACTACTCCAGCAACAAGCAGCGCACGCTGAGGGATCCTCATGGGGCGGCGTTCGATCTGCGCGGCCATCCGTTCAAGATGTTGAGAAGGACACTGGCTACACCGACGCCCAGCCCGCCGTAAAGCCCGCCGGAACCGATGAAGTCATTAAATGCCCACCCCACGAGGAGGCCGCCCAGCAGAGGCGGGACAATCAAGACCGCACGACGGACCCACAAACGCTTTCTGACTCTTTCCGGGGCGTTGAGCGAGAAGACAGCCAAAAGCACAAACAGTACGGGGATGAGCATCGCCGGCACCATCGATGCCCGGCATGGCCACCAGCGCCACAGCACAGCGCCGGCCATCCCGAAAAGAACCGCCGCAGCCACACAAGCCCCGACAAGGATCACCCAGCGCAGCCGCGAGACTCGAAGCTGCTCAAGGCCCCGGGCGATCAGCTCGGACTGTTCCTTATCGCTCGCCATCGCGGCCGACTCCCAGAACGCGACGGCGCGAATGCCTGTTTTGCGGACCAATGATCATAATAGGCACGGCATCCGTTCGTGACCTCCAAATCCTCGCGACTTGACAGGTCCGGGAGGTTACCACCGCGGCCATAATCGAACCACTCTGGCTTTGTCCTCTCGCGCACCGGATCACGCGTCACAGTGAAAATGCTGATTGCCACGGCAAACAATCAGTTAGCTTCCTGGCTAGAGTGCTCGCTACCCGTAGGAACAATCCAACCGAATGGAGCGGAAGGCCGAATGGGTGCCCGGTAAGGGATCCCTCAACGTGCATGCCAGGTGGACGCTATGAGCCAACCCTTAGTGCAGCCAGACTTGGCAGCGTACGCCGGAGACCTTGGGGATTGCTGTCCGGATCCGGGTTCGCGGGTTAGGCTCGCGGAATGAAGCTCCGGGGACTACTTCTGATCGTTCTTGGGGTGCTGGGCGTTGTCCTGGCCCTGGGTGTGTTTATCCGTGGCGGTGTCAGCACTGTCTGCCCCGCGGTTGGGCACGCCTACACAGGCGATGCGGAGCTGGTATTTACACGCGAGCCAACGTCGGTTTCGGCATGCTTCGGGGAGGGCTGCACTCTGGCCCCGGTAACCAGGAACCCGGACGGCATGTGGCTCGTGCCACAGTCTGCGCCTTATCTGATGCCGCCCGTCAGTGTCACCTCTGTCTATGTGGATGCGGTGGACTCTTCGGGTGTCCGTGTTGCGCGCGTGCTGCCGATAGAAACAGAGCCGACCGGGGAGCATCCTGATGGCCCCGATTGCGGTGGTCCGGTGCGGTTCAGGCCGGTACAGGTGCCGTCTGGTTGAGCACAGCGGCCGCACCGCACCACGGATACGCGGTCTCCGACCAACTCGCTTTGGCCCGCGAAGCTACTACCGGCGGCCGAGCTTGATGACGATATCCAGTGTCGATTCCTGACCGGGAACGCTAGATTCCATACGTTGCACCACGTCCGCTTTCCGGCTGAGGGTTTGGCTCATAAGGGTCCGTTTAAAGCGCCCTCAACTGCCCCCACCGTCGGTCGCAGAGGCTTCTCGTGGGCGCGGTTTCTCGCAGAGCCCAAGATCACCGATTTTCTCGGCCAGACGGATCCCGGGCGCGGGCCAGGACAATCGAAAGACGACCCCTACTCGTGGGCCACGACGCGGGCGGTGCAGTACCGGCCGCAACCTCCCGGAATACGGCATATGATGGCCAAAGAGTGGCGGGATGGTCACGCCGCGCGGGAGGATGCAGATGGCAGGCAGGCCGAGGCAGGACAACGGGCAGGTACAAGGAGCTGCGGCGTCGCTGTTGAATGGTCTTGCCGTACTGGAGGCCTTTTCCGTTCAAAATCCGGTTCTTGGTGTGACTGAGGTTGCTCAGCGCGTTGGCCTCCACAAGAGCACGGTGTCACGCATTCTTGGCGGTCTGGCAGAAGCAGGATATGTCCAGCGGGATGAGGAGACGGGACGTTATCGGCTCGGACTGGGCCTCCTTGCGTTGTCCGGCCCTTTGCTGGCGGACCTGGATGTCCGCCGTGCTGCGGTTCCGTATTTGGAGCGGTTGACCGAAAGCACCCAAGAGACCAGCGCAATCTCGGTCTGGAATGGTCACGAGGCCATCGTCGTGGAGCAGGTTGCCAGCCCGTATCAGGTCAAACACACTGCCACCATCGGAACCCGTTATAACAAATTCGAGAGTTCCTCGGTGCGGGTCTTCTTGGCCGAGCTGGCGCCGGCGCTCGCGACAGAACTGATCGAATCCGGGCGGATACTACGCACAGTAGGAGACGGTTTGCCGTTGGATCACACGACCCACCTGCAGGAAGTCGCCCGTCAGGCA
Source organism: Arthrobacter sp. NPDC080073 (assembly GCF_040686575.1). Lineage (NCBI taxonomy): Bacteria > Bacillati > Actinomycetota > Actinomycetes > Micrococcales > Micrococcaceae > Arthrobacter > Arthrobacter sp. NPDC080073. The sequence continues at coordinate 97,736 of NZ_JBFBKR010000011.1, read as the reverse complement.
TACGCCGTTAACGACGGTTCGACCGCCGAGGAGGAGTTTGGTGTATCCGCTCCGGTCCGGGATTACCGGGGCAAGGTGGTTGGGTGCATCACTGCAGCTGCTCCCCGTTCCCGCGTGCACAAGCACGCCGCCGGGGACGCTCTGGTTCAAGCCGTACGACAGTCGGCCTCGGAAGTATCCGTTCGCCTGGGCTGGTCGGCCGCGAGCTGAGCTACGGGAGCGATCAAGCCTGAGAGTCCGTCTTGGCCGCCTATCCGGCCGCGTAATCCGGAAGGACTTTGGCGGATGCGGACGAGTACGCGGACTTCACCGGGCCCTGGCTGCTGGACGCAACAGCGGAGGTTTGCTTCCCCGCGGAGCCGTAATGGCGGTCAGCGCATTGGAGCTGTTTCGCCCGGCCGGTTGCCCAGCCGTGTCGATACGCGCTCAGCGGCCTGGAGCACGGCTTCGCGCAGGATCGACTGACTCTGCCGGTGCTGCACCCGGGCCCGGGGCGCGCTTGCTGTGATGCAGCCGACGATTGCGCCCCGGTAGTCCCGCACGGGTGCGGAGACGCCGTATTCCTCGTACGTGGTTTCGCCGTCGTTGACGGCGAAGCCCTGTTCGCGTACGCGGGCGAGTTGTTCGTGTGCCGGGTCCTCGAGTCCTCGGTAGCCGTCCCGTAGTACCGTCCGGCCGGTCAGTAGGCGGTCGGTTTCCTGGGGCGGCAGTTCGGCTAGGAACACGCGGACTGAGGAGCTGGCGAACTTGTTGTAGCACGTGCCGATCGCCGCGCTGTGCTTGACCTGGTGGGGGCTGGCTGTCTGTTCCACGACGATCGCGTTGGTGCCGTTCCAGACGGCGATCGCGGCCGTCTCGCCGGTGGCTTCGGTGAGCTCTTCGAGATGGGGCAGGGCGACACGGCGGACTCCGAGCTCGGCGAGCAGCGGTCCGGCCAGGCCGATCATTCCGATCCCGAGGCGGTATCGTCCGGTATCGTCGTCGCGCTGGACGTATCCGGCTTCATCCAGACCGGTGAGCATCCGGGAGACCGTGCTCTTGTGCAGACCGACGAGCTCGGCGATCTCCGTGACGCCCAGGAGGGAACGCTTTGCGACGGAGAAGGCTTCTAGGACCGTAAGGCCGTTGAGCAGCGATGCTGCCGCCCCTTGCGGTTTGTCAGTGGTGGTTTGTGGGTCCAGCATGAATTCTCCCTCTCCAGGCACTTGTGCAGTCGCCCGTGCCAGTCATCGAACGGTGTGCCCGTTCCACCTCTGGCCGGAGGCCGCGACGCCGGCCGCTGCGGGCCCGGCACGGCGGGCCAGCGGGTCCCAGAAGATCCGGGACCGAGCCGTGGTGTGTGGATCCGCTTAGGCTAGGGGGTGTTGACTGGGTTTCGCCGAGTGAAGTTGGGTGGGTTGATGAGGTACTGGATGACGTTCTCAAGCGGCTCGAGGTCTACGGCGGCGGAGCCCCTCTGATGGACGATCTGGTCTCGAATCGGCTTCTCACGTCATTGGGTGGATCGGCAAATAGTGGGATCCTTGGCGACTGCCGTGTTCCAGAAACGCGCTCATCATCGCAGCCCAGCCCGTCCAGACGACAGCCTGCACCCGCTGAGGGGTGCCGGCCGTCGTCTGGTCGGGGGCCTGGGGATGCCGAGCCGCGGAACTCCGAGAGTGTGGTGCGGCTCAGGCCGGATCCGCGGGGGTCGCTACCTCGGGCTGGGGATCCGAGAGGGTCTTCGGGACCGTGTCCTCGAACTGCGGGAGGCGGTTCAGGTACTCCACCACCGAATCCGTGGACTCCACGTCACCGAACTTGTTGTCGATGTCGTAGAGGTTCCACTGCACGACGCCCGGGACGCGGTCGCCTATGGTCTCCCGGGGGACGATCGGGCGGAAGCCCTTCGCGATCGCGTCCTCGACGGTGTGGCGCACGCACCCGGCCGCGGTGGCGCCGGTCACGATCAGGGTGTCGATGCGGTTGGAGGTCAGGAAGAGCTCGAGGTTCGTCCCCGGGAACGCCGAGGCGCGATTCTTCTCGATCACGACCTCGCCCTCCGCGGGCGCAATGCGGTCGTCGATCTGCGCCCAGTAGGAATCCGCCGGAAGGGTCTCCGTGGGGATCTTCGAGTACCACAGACCCATGTCGTTCGTCCCGGAGGTGGCGTCGCGGTTGCGATAGACGTTCGTGGTGTAGAAGACCGGGACATTCTTGGCGCGCGCGGCCTCGTTGATCCGCTGGACGTTCGGGATGATGGTCTCCATGCCCGGGCAGCTGAAGGGGTGGCCCGGACGGGTCCAAGCGTTCGCAAGGTCGATGTGGATGACGGCGGGCCGGTTGCCGTAGCCGATCCGACGCTTGAAGCCCCGCTCGTTGTAGATGTCCGTGCCGGCTTCAAACGCCTCCTGCAGCACTGCTGCAAGACGGGCTTCGATGTCGTTGAACGTCTCTGTTGTCATGGCTGTCTCCACTCTCTTGGGGACCAGGCTTTTCCTGTCCGCAATTTTGTTGCTGTGCCATCACGGTAGTTGCTGTTTGTGCAACGCACAACCCCCTTCTGAGATTTGCCGGAATTCGCTTCCGGTCCCGCGCTGCCCAAGTGACCCAATGCTGACATCTTCCAAAAAGCGTGAACTCTCGAGCATGGCGGTTTATCAAAAGGGTCAGCCTTTGACCACTCGCAGCATCCGGCCTGTAGGCAGAGGGGGCGACTCAAAAAAAGAGTCGTGAAGCATTGCATGTTGCTCTCAGGGGAACTAGATTGCTTACTAAGCAACTTGTGACCCATGGCACATTGATTTGCGGTCTAACCCCAGAGGACTCCAGCCCGGGGCTGGTCTAATGGCCGAGAGGCCGACGCAGGCTTTCCCCTTCAACGCAGTCCTGAGCCTCACTTCCGAAAGGACCCCAGTATGAAGCGCATCGGAGTAGACGTCGGCGGCACCTTTACCGACTTGTATTTTTCGGACGACGCCCAGCGCATTGCCGTTGTGGAAAAGGTTCCGTCAACCCCGCACGACCCGTCCGAGGCGGTGATCAGCGGCATCATAAAGCTCTGCGCGAAGGCCGGGGTCTCGCTTGCGGAGATCGACCAGCTGGTGCACGGGACCACGGTGGCTACGAACACCGCTTTGACGCACACCGGTGCGGAGGTCGGGATGATCACTACCGAGGGTTTCCGGGACATCCTGCACATCGCCCGTCACAAGAAGCCGTACAACTTCTCCCTCCAGCAGGATCTGCCCTGGCAGACCAAGCCCCTGATCAAGCGCCGTCATCGGCTCACGGTCAAGGAGCGGATCACCGCCCCGAACGGCGACGTCCTGGTTCCCCTGGAAGCGGACGAGGTCCGTGAGCGCGTGCGCGAGCTGAAAGCGGCCGGCGTCGAGGCCATTGCCGTGTGCCTGCTGCACTCCTACCTGAACCCTGCCCACGAGCAGCGGATCGGGGAGATCGTTGCGGAGGAGTTCCCCGAGGCTTACCTGTCCCTGTCCAGCGAGATCGTGCCCCTGTACCGGGAGTATGAGCGGTTCTCGACCACGGCGCTCAATGCCTATGTCGGTCCCCGGGTCTCGCGTTATCTGTACCGTCTGCAGGAGCAGGCCGAAGGTCTGGGTTACAAGCGGGAGATCCTGCTGATGCAGTCCTCCGGCGGTATGGTTCCGATCAAGGAGGCTGCCAAGCGGCCCGTCACACTGATGATGTCCGGACCGGTCGGCGGCCTGATCGGGGGCATGTGGGCCGGTCGCCAGTCCGGCTTCGATAACGTCGTCACCCTGGACATCGGCGGTACCTCGGCGGACATCGGTGTGGCCTACCAGGGTGAACTCCGCATGCGTCACCTGCTGGACACCAAGATCGGTGATCACCAGGCCATGGTCCCCATGGTGGACATCGACACCATCGGCGCCGGCGGCGGCTCCATCGCCTACGTCGACGCCGGCGGGGTCTTCCGCGTCGGTCCTCAGTCCGCCGGCGCCGTCCCGGGCCCGGTCTGCTACGGCCGCGGCGGGACGGAGCCGACGTCGACTGACGCCCAGATGTTGCTGGGCCGCATGCGTCCTGACCGCGTCCTGGCAGGCTCAGGGATGGATCTGGATCTCGGTGGCGCCAGAAAGGCCATGGAAGGCCTCGCGGAAAAGCTCAACATGTCGGTGGACGAGGCCGCCCTCGGCGCCCTGCAGATCCAGAAATTCGGCATGACGCAGGCGATAGAGCAGAACTCCGTACGCCGCGGCTACGACCCGCGCGACTTCACGCTCGTCGCCGCCGGCGGTGCCGGCGCACTGTTTGCCTGTGAGATCGCCGCGGAGCTGGAGGTCCCGAAGGTGCTGATCCCGGCCCACCCCGGCATCATGGCCGCGACCGGCCTGCTGGCCACCGACGAGAAGTACGAGTTCGTCGCGACCCGGCGGTTCACGTTCGCCCACGCCGACCCCGTCGCCATCCAGGGCTCCTATGAACAGCTGGAGCGCGAGGCCAACGCCCAGCTCGATGCCGAGGACGTACCAGCCGAACGCCGCAAGCTCGAATGGCTCGCCGACGCGCGCTACGAGGGCCAGGGATACGAGATCCGGTTCACCGCCCCCGCAGGGCCGGTCAACCAGGCCTGGCTGGAAAAGGCCGAGGCAGCCTTCCACGACGCGCACTTCGAGGAGTACGGCCACCGCTTCAAGAACGGCACCGTGGAGGTCATCAACATCCGGGTGGAGGCCAGTGCCGTGATGGATGATCTGCCCACGCCGGAAGCAACGAAGTCCGGTTCGCTCGAAGACGCCTTGGTGGAAACCCGCCCGGTGACCTTCGAACAGGATGGCAAGCCGGTCACCCTGGACACCGCCTTCTATGACCGCGACCGGATGGGCGTGGGAATTACCTTCGCCGGTCCCGCCATCATCGAGCAGTACGACTCCACCACGGTTATTCCTCCGGGGTTCTCCGGAGCGGTGGACTCGGCCGGCAACCTCGTCATCGACTGCCCGGCTGCCGCCCAGAGCGCCGAGAAACTGGCCACCCCGATCCTGATGCGCGTGATCGGCGGCGCCCTGAACTCGGCGGCCAAGGAAATGGCATCGGTGCTGTTCCGCATGGCCTACTCCTCAATCATCCGCGAGTCCGAGGACCTCGGCGCAGGGCTGTTCGACAGGGACGGCAACGTGCTGGCCGAGTCCGACTCCACGCCCATGTTTATGGGCTCCATGCCCAAGATCGTCAAGGGCGTGATCTCGGTCCTCGGCGATGACATCCACGACGGGGACGTCATCCTGCACAACGATCCTTACCTGGGCGCCACGCACTCTCCAGATGTGGCGATCATCGAACCGATCTTCCACGACGGAGAACTCGTCGGCTTCGCCGGCGCTTCGGGCCAGCTGATCGACAACGGCGGTGCGTACTCCGGGCTGATGGTGGACATCCAGGACATCCAGTCCGAAGGCACCATCTTCCGGGCGGTGAAGATTTCCGAGAAGGGCGTCCGGCAGGAATCGCTGATCCGGCACATCCTCAACAACACCCGCACGCCTACCTCCAACGAGGGCGACTTCCAGGCGATGATCGCGGCCTGCGAGCTGGCCAAGACCCGATATACCGCCCTGATCGAGCGCTACGGCTTCGGCGCGGTTCGCGAAGCCGGCCAGAGCTGGATCGACTACTCGGAGCGGATGCTGCGCCAGGAAATCGCCAAGATCCCGGACGGCGTCTACGAGACCGAGGTCGGCTACCTGGACGATGACGGCCGCAACTACGGCAAGAAGCTGCCGATCGTCGTGAAGGTGATCGTCGAAGGTGACGAGATCACCTACGACCTCAGCGGCTCGAGTGAACAGGTGCCCACCGCCTACAACTGCGCGTTCGAGGGCACGACGGTCTCGGCGTTCACGTTCATCACCCGCATGATGTTCCTGGACGAGGTCGCCTTCCCGGTTTTCGTGCCCCAGAACGAGGGCATGCTCAAGCCGCTGAAGGTGATCGCCCCGGAGGGCACCATCTTCAACCCGAAGTACCCGGCAGCGACCTTCTCGCGGTTCTCCCAGGTGCAGCGCGCCGTCGACCTGGCCCTGCGGGCCCTCGCCCCCGTCATCCCCGAACGTGTCACCGCCGGCAACTCCGCCCACATCCACTTCATCTCCTACTCAGGATGGGACGAGAAACAGGGCGAGTACTGGGTCTACCTCGAGGTCAATGAGGGCTCCTACGGCGGCCGCGCCACCAGCGACGGTCCGGACTCCGTGGACAACCTCATCGCCAACACCCGCAACAACCCCATCGAGGAGCTCGAGTGGCGGTTCCCGATGCGCACCGACCGCTACGAACTGCGTTCCGAACCGGCCGCGGCCGGCGAGTTCCGCGGCGGGATCGGTATCATCCGGGAAAACACGTTCCTGACCGACACCGCGATCACCTGCGAGGGTGAACGCCACGAGTCGGACGTGCCGTGGGGCGCATTTGGAGGCCATGAAGGCCTTAACGGCTCGCTCGTGAAGAACCCCGGCCGGGCGGGCGAGGAGTCCTGGCCTTCCAAGGTCACCGGCCGCCAGCTGCTGGCGGGGGACTCCCTCCAGATCACCGTGCCCAGCGGCGGCGGTTTCGGTGACCCGCACCGGCGGGACCCGCTGAAGGTCCTCGAGGACGTGCTGGATGGCTTCACGACCGTCGAAGCGGCCGCCAGGGACTACGGCGTGGTCCTCAAGGAGGTCAACGGCCAGCTCACCGTCGACCTGAAAGCCACGGCCGAACGCCGCGACGTCCTGGTCTCCGAGCTCAGCCCCACAAGCTGAACTGGAACAGCAGTGAGGGGGCGGTCTGGGGGCCGGTCAACGACCTAGGCCTCCAGCCCGCCCCTTCGTTTTGTACCCATCACATCCTCATCACACCCCCCAACCATCCCCGTGAATTAGGAACCGATATGTCCACTGCCTCAACCTTTCAATTCGTCGAGTCCGATGTCAGGCCCAAGGATGTCCGGCTGGCCACTTGGATCTGCTTCTTCGCCTGGACCTTCGCCGTCTATGACTTCGTCCTGTTCGGCAACCTCCTGCCGAAGCTGGCCTCAGACCTCGGCTGGAGCGCTGCGCAGTCCACGGGGATCAACACCTGGGTGACCGCCGGCACCGCACTCGTGGCCTTCGCGATCGGCCCGATAGTCGACCGGATCGGCCGCCGCAAAGGCATCCTGATCGCCGTCGCCGGTGCCGCTGTCGCCTCACTGCTGACCGCCACTGTCGGCTGGGTTGCGGGCATCGCAGCGGGCCTGGGACTCGTCTTCCTGGTCCTCGTGCGTTCACTGGCGGGCCTCGGCTACGCCGAGCAGGCCATCAACGCGGCCTACCTCAACGAAATGTTCGCCCACCAGAGCGACCCCGGCAAAGCCCGCCGCCGCGGCCTGATCTACTCACTCGTCCAGTCCGGCTGGCCGGTCGGCTCCGTGCTGGCAGCCGGGTCCGTCTACCTGCTGTTCCCGATCGGGGGGTGGGCGCTCTGCTTCGCCGTGGCCGCCCTCCCCGCCGTCTTCATCGTTCTCGCCGGACGCTGGCTCAAGGAGAGTCCCCAGTTCGGCCACCGTCACCAAATCGACAAGATGATCAAGGACGGCCGGGTGGAAGAGGCGCAGGAGCTCGGAAACAAATACGGAATCGACGTCTCGGAGAAGGCCAGCCCACTCGTCTCGGTGTTCCGAGGGGAATCGCTGCGATCCACCCTGACGATCGGCGGAGCCTTCCTCCTGAACTGGCTGGGCGTCCTTGCATTCGCGATCCTCGGCACGTCGCTGCTTACGGCACCGGACGGCAAGAACATCGAGTTCGACAACGCGCTGCTTGTCCTTGTCATCTCCAATGCCACGGCCTTCGCCGGCTACCTGTTCCACGGTTGGTTGGGCGACCGGATCGGGCGCCGCAACGCGATCGGGATCGGCTGGATCCTGTGTGCCGTCTCCTTCTTCACCATGCTCCAGGCACCGAACGGGAACTTCCCGCTCATCATCGGGCTCTACAGCGCCGGGCTCTTCTTCCTCATTGGCCCCTTCTCCGCCCTGCTGTTCTTCACGGGCGAAAGCTTCCCCGTCCACACCCGGGCAACCGGCAGTTCCATCATCAACGCCTCCGGCCAAGTCGGAGCGATCATCGGCGGCCTGCTGATCACCGCCACCCTCGCCGCCGGCGCCGGCTGGATCAATGCCACCCTATGGTGGGGCGTCATCCCCATCCTGGCCTCCGGCCTGCTGATCTTCGCCGCCCGGAACGTCGACCCCAGCAAAGTCCGCAAGGACTAACAAACCCGAACCCCGCCACAAACACCCTCCGCACGGCGAGAACTCCTGGTCCCCCCAAGAGTTCTCGCCGTGCGGACGCGTGATGAGCTACTTCGTCTCGGTTGCTGTGTTCGGAGGTGCCGTCATTGCGGTTTGGAAATTCGGTTCATTGCCTGACTAGGATGGCGCTCCGCTCGTCCCTGTCGTGGTGAGCCGCACACGTGGTGCCTCGTTAATGACATCTATGTTCGCTCGGTCTTCATCGGAGGTGCCCAGCCACGCACCCCGCAACATACTCCGCGTCCACGCCCACCCCGCCGACAATCGATGAGTAGTGCCCGGTCAGCCACGGCAGGCCGACCACGTACAGCCCCGGACATTCGGTGACGCCGCGGACTTGTCGCGGGTAGCTCCATGCATCCAGAACAGGAATGTCCACAAAACCAAGGTCGAGCTTGTAGCCGGTGGCCCACAGGACCGTGGTGATGTTCTCGCCGGCCAGGTTCAGCAGAGCAGGCGAGGAAACCGGTAGCCAGTCGTCCGCGGGCGCCTGCGGGTGTTCGGGCGCGTCGATTCCTGCGGCGGCGATGTAGGTGTCGAGCGCACGACCCATGCGCTGGCCGAACCCGGCCTCGACTGTTGCCAAGCGTTCGGGGAGGTCGTCCGTGAAGGCGAGTTCGCCGTCGTCGGCTGCTTCCAGGTGCCCGTGCAGCCGCACGCCCTTGCGGCCGAGCTCGCGGAGGTGGATGTCGTGGCCGCCGTCGGTGCCGGAGAGCAGGGGGTTGCAGGCGAACCGTGCCGCGGGGGAGGGCAGCTGCCCGACCGTCAGGGCGTTGACCCCGTACTCGGGTCCGTGGATTCCGGCTTGCAGGATCCAATAAATGATGTCGTGCCCGCGATACCGGCGCGGCGCCTCCGGACACATCGACACCGCCAGATGCACCTCACGCCCGGCCTCGAGCAGGTCTTCCGCGATCTGGCCGCCTGACTGCCCGGTCCCGACAATCAGCACAGCGCCGTCGGGCAGTTGCTCCGGATTGCGGTAGTCGTGCGTGTGAAGCTGCAGGACGCTCCCGGGAAGTCCGGAGGCCAGTGGCGGGATCTTCGGTATCTGGTACGCGCCGGTCGCCAGCACCACATTGCGTGCCCGCCAGCCGCCGTCGGACGTTTCGACGCTGAAGCCGCCGTCCGACGTCGAGATCCGCGTGACGTCCGTGCCGGTCCGGACCGGGGCGCCGATCCTCCGCGCATAGTCGCGGAAATAGTCCACGGCGTCGTCGCGCGCCATGAACGCCTCCGGGTCCGACCCCGTATACGGCATGCCCGGCAAGTCCAGTGAGAAGTTCGGGGTGTTCAGCACGAACGCATCCCAGCGATCCTGCCACGCGCCACCCAGCGCGGCTCGCCGTTCAAGGACCAAGTGCTCGACGCCGGCCCGGCTGAGGAAGTAGCTCGTGGCCAGTCCCGCTTGGCCTCCACCGACTACAAGCGGTCGATTTCGACGGGGCGGTCCTGTTGAGCGGCCCTGTTCTGTTGTGCGGCTCTGTTCTGTTGTACGGCTGTGGGCGGGTCAGTCTCCATGAGCGATCCTTCCGGTCCCTTGGCAGAACTTTACGCTCAGTGATTCGGGTGCGGGAGGTGCGGGCCCCCAGCCGGAAGTGCAAGGTTTTGTCGAAGAATTGCCCAAGATTTTTCATTTGACCATCCAGCTGGGGCGGCTTATGGGAGCATCGACCTCGGGGCCTTTCCCGTTGGATGTTGGGGGTAGCGATGTTCGTTCCGAATTCCGGTGATCAGTTCCGAGAGGATGATCTTCCAGCCCAGATTCGTGCACTGCGGATGCCGCGTTGGGCTGGTGCGGTCCTCGGCGCGGGCCTCGTGGTGATCGCAGTGGCAGCGGTCGCCGGCTCGATTCTCGTCAACGAGAGCGACGGGACGATCATCCCGTTTTGGGTCGAGGCGCTCATCCTAGCGGGAGCAGTAATTTCGGCGATCTCGGGCGCCGTCCTGCTCTGGCATGCGGGAGAGTGGGTCACCCTCACGCGGGACGAGGCGATCGTGACGAGGGCATTCGTTGTCCAGGTCCGGGTCGGACGCATGCAGATTGAAGACTTCCATGCCTACCTCCACCAGTACCCCGCTCGCGGGGGAGTCCAGTACCGCATGGTGCCGACCTTCACGACCAAAGACTGGTACGACCGGCTCCGGGACCTGCCGCTGCCATTCCTGTCTTACTGGAATCCGGTCGGCGGCACGGAAGCTCCCCTGCCGCCGCGTGCCGCGTACATTGAGGCCTGGACCCGAGCTGCCAGCGGCCCGTACTCGAGAGCCATTCCCGCCGGCGCCGTACCCTACACGCTCTCGATGCACCGGCAGGCCCTGCGGACAGGTCTGCAGCGCCGCGCTCGCATGTGGGCGATCCTCCTCCCGGTCGTTTCGATCGGGCTCGGTCTAAGCCTCGGCTTCGGTCTCGGACCTGTCGCCAAAGCCTCGGGCCATAGCCGCACCGGCTTCGACAACCGCAGCTTCGACGCCCAAACGAACCGCACCGGCATCCGCGACCTCGACGACGCGCTCACCCCGGCCGTGACCTCCTTCCAATGGCGTGCGATGGTGTATCCGGCGACCGGCACGAGGGATTTCACCTTCTTCCCGACCATACGGTCCTTGCCGTCGGCGCCTTACACGGTCCGATACTTCATCCGTGACCCTGCGCAGCACGGCACGGATCTCAGCGTTCCGGAGCAGAACTACGGCCGAATCGTCTCGCAAGGGACAATTTCCGTAAAGAACCCCTCGATACAGTTCACGCTCGACCACGATGACAGCACCTTCACGTTCGAGGTCTACGTCACCGACGATCACGGGCACACCACGCGCGACTCGGATCTCTACAGGAACCTCGCCGCGCTTCCGGCATCGACCCCCACACCGATGGCCACGCGCTGAGACGCGCCTTGCCTCAGCCGGAAGTGCCGATGCAATCCTCCTGAATCGGTCCTAGAGTGTTGGCCATGGCTATCGCACGCTTCCCCGTGGTCGTACTCGACTGTCCCGATCCCAAGACCTTGGCCGAGTTCTACAGCGCCCTGCTCGAGTGGAAAATCGAGCGGAACGACGACGATTGGTGGTCAGTCCGCGCCGAGTACGGCGATTCGCTGGCCTTCCAGAGAGTCGACTCCTACAGGGCGCCACAGTGGCCCGGCCAGGACGTCCCGCAGCAGATGCACCTCGATGTCGTAGTCGATGACCTCGACACCGCTGAGGCAGCTGTGCTCGAGCTCGGCGCGACCAAGCACGAATACCAGCCGGGAACGTCATTCCGGGTGTTCCTTGACCCCGCCGGTCATCCTTTTTGCCTCTGCTTGGACTGATGACAACATCGGTCAGGATTGAAGAAGCGGTCAGTGCGGCCTCGGCATAACGTCGAAAGCACGAAGCAACCCACCTCACTGAAGGATCTGCCATGACCGCCATCGAATCAGTCACCCTCGAAGTTCCTGACCCTACCGCCGCCACAGCCTTCTACGACGCCGCTTTCGGATTGGGTCCGCGGGTGCGCGTGCGCGCCTCGGACGCTCCTACTGACGGTTTCCGCGGGTTCACGCTGTCGCTCGTAGTCTCACAGCCATCTACCGTCAACAACCTGATCGATTCCGCGGTGGAAGCCGGCGCCACGACGCTGAAGCCGGTCGCAAAGTCATTGTGGGGCGTCGGCGGCGTCGTGCAGGCTCCGGATGGCGCGATCTGGAAGGTCGCGACGTCGGCGACGAAGGACAGCGGTCCGGCCGCCCGGGAGGTCGACAAGATCGTGCTCCTGATGGCGGTGGCGGACGTTTCCGCGAGCAAACGGTTCTACGCCGACCGGGGCCTCTCCGTTGGGAAGACCTTCGGTAAGTACGTCGAGTTCGCGATGCCGTCGAGTCCCGTCCAGCTCGGGCTCTACGCTCGCCGCGCCCTCGCCAAGGACGCCGGTGTCTCTCCCGACGGAACAGGATCGCATCGACTCGCGATCGGCAGCGACGCCGGCCCGTTCACCGACCCGGACGGATTCGCGTGGGAGCCCGCGTCAGCGTGAGGCGGGCGATGTCTCGGCTCGTTCAAGGCCCTTGAGGCTCGTAAGTGATAGCTTAGTCACACCTAAACGCGAAGGAAGGGCCGTGCTTTTTCTCTCAACCGGTAACGACGTTCTCGCTCCAACGGGGTACGAAGCCATCGCGACGGTGCTGGCTTTCGCCGCAGTAGTCGTCTTTGTCTGGGCCCTGATTGTGCTCGCGCGCAGCGCCGGAAGTCTGACTAATCGGGAACTCGTCCTCTGGCTCTTGTTGGTCCTGTTCATTCCGCTCATCGGCCCGGTGGCTTGGATCGCAACAAGCGTGAAGCATCGGAAGCGACCTTCGATTTCCTAAGGTGGCCTACCGCGAGTTCCATCGGAACCAGCGGAGCCTGGACCCGTTCAATTGAGCAGCAGTTCTAGTGGGGAGGCCTTCGTGACGGCATCCAAGATGAAAACTGCTTTAAAGTTTTCAATCACAATCGCGATTCTAGGTGCCGCCGTTTCAGGCGTTAGCCTCTTGACGTACTTCTACGATACTCACAGCATGACGCAAAGATTGGCCTGATCCCTTACCACGACTACCTTGAACTTACGAGAATGACGCTGATTGAGAAGTACTTCTTGGCGGCTGGCTCAATCTCGTGCTTGATAGCGGGAGTCGTCGCGATAATTATCCTCGTTCGAATTCGCAGTCGCCGACAGTAAATTTGCGGTCGATCGAAACTTCGCGATCAGCACTTATGGCAGACGAAAGGGCTACTATCCAGGCGAGAGGACGGTGACCCGGCATCAACCGCACCGGCGAGAAGGTCGCCGTCGTAAGCGATCATCAGATCAGCCTGGCGCCTGATCGCGGTTGCCAGATGGATCGCATCCGTTAAACAACTCGATCGGCACGTTCCCAATGCTCCCGCAGCAACGCGCCAAGGCGATCGGGTTCGATCCGGTGCGGGGGATCAAAGTGGTGGCGGTCCGGGAACACTTCGAGGCGGAAGTCCGGGAACACCGTGGACAGCCGCTCGGCAACCTCGCCATAGTCGTCCGGGTTACTTAGGCCGCCGAGCACGAAGAACACTGGCCGGTCGAACGCGGCGAGTCGGGCCTTATCCAGGTCGTAAACCTTGAAGTCCCGCAGAAATGCCCTGATCCCCGCCGGCCGCTTGGCCATCCACGGCGGTGGTCCGCCCTCAGGCGGCGGCGGAAGGACGACGTCGGGCTTCACTCCCAGCCTCATGAACGCGGCCATGAACTGCGCAGGGGGAAGCGTCTCGAGCGCTTCATATTCCTTCCAGAGTTTGGCGTGCGCCGGACTCCAGTTCCAACTCCCGGCCCATGCGGGCTCCAGGAGCGTGAGGCTGAGCAGTCGCTGTGGATGCTTGGCAGCGAACGCCAAAGCGGCGGCTCCGCCTCCCGAATAGCCGAGTAAATGGAACGCCTCCCAGCCGCGGGAGTCGGCCTCGCGAAGCACACCGTCGATTTCGGTGTCCAGGCTCCAGCCCGGCGGCGGCTCGTCGCCGTCGTACAGTTCCAGGTCCTTCGCGACGGCGTCCACGTCAGGCCCAAGCGCTTCGATCAGCGCCCCGTAGGCGGGCTCGGCGGGAAGGACGCTCCCCGGAAGAAGGACAACCCGAATCGGCTTCATTGCGGAACTCTACGCCGGTTGGCGCGGGAAAGGAGGGCTACTTTCCAGGCGAGAGGACAGTGACACCGGCGTCAACCGCAGCGGCGAGAAGCTCGCCGTCGTAAGCGATCATCAGATCAGCCTGGAGCCTGATCGCTGTTGCCAGATGGATCGCATCCGCGCTCCGGAGACGGCCAGGAAGGGCGGCCGCGTACATCAGATCGGAACGGGCGATATCCACGAGATTGATGCCGCTCAGGACGGTATTGACGGGTTCTGCGCCCAGTCCCCGCCGCCGCGCCGCGCAATGAAGCTCGGGATACAGCAGCATTGACGCGACAAGGCGGTCTCCGCTTGAGGCCGCAGTCGAGAGATACTCAGCGGCGGCAGCTGATTCCGGTTCGTCGACCACCAGCTTGAGGATCGCCGAGGTGTCCACATAAGTGATCACCGATCACGACGCAGATCGGCCAGCATGTCCGAGGTGCTCATCTCACTCCGGATGCGGGGCACGAGCCCGAAATCCACAGGACTCTCAGCGGCAGGGCGGACGCCGCCTGACTGCAGCAACCGTTCGAACGGCGACGAGGAAGGCGGAATGAGCGTGGCCGCAATTTCTCCATTATTGGTCACGTCGATGATTTCGCCGTTTTTGACGCGCTCCAGAATCTTGCTGCTGTTGTTGCGGAGTTCGCGGTGCGGGATTGTGGTCATCATGTGCCTCCGTAGCAATCGTAGCACTGCCGGAGAGTGCGGTGCGGCGGGTGGTTTGCACAGGCCACGGGATACGCGCTTGGCGGCGCGCGACCGATGAAGTTTTTGACAAATAGTAGCCATCCGCCCAAAGCCCTGTATGCTTGTAGCTGTTGTTGTGTTTGGCATTTGGTAGTTCAGGCAGTTCCCGCGGTCCATCAACCGCGACCTTCTGAAGTAACGGTGGAGAACACCCCACACCGGAGGCCCGACAGTCGGGACAACCTCCACCTTCAGTAAGGAAACTGAAAAAATGGCTACAGGTATCGTCAAGTGGTTCAACTCTGAAAAGGGCTTCGGCTTCATCTCCCCGGAAGATGGCAGCCAGGACGTTTTCGCTCACTACTCTGCAATCAACTCGGGCGGCTACCGCTCCCTTGAAGAGAACCAGAAGGTTTCCTTCGACGTCGAGCAGGGCCCCAAGGGTCCCCAGGCAGTAAACATCCAGGCTCTCTAAGCTTCGGATTTCAAAAAGCAGGGCCGGTCAGTGACCGGCCCTGCTTTTTTGCGCCTCTTTCCGGGTTGTGTGACCCCCACTTCGCGACGCGCAAATTACCCGGGGATGCGCTAGATCCCTGTCGACACCTGAATCCTGGTGTCGACAGGGATTCGGCGTGTCGTCGAGCTTTGCTGTAGCGCTCGGCCCGGGGTTTGGTCGTGTCCGTCCCGGGATTGTCTTCGCTCGGACGATGGATTCTGCTCAATCACTCGAATGGACAAATTGCCGGGCCCGCGGAATCACGGGACCGGCAACTTCGGCGAAGAGGGTGATCCAGCAGTACCCGGCTGTGTCCCTAGGTTGTCCTGGGTAGCCCTTATTCGCAGGCTATCCCGTCGTTATCCCTGTCCAGCGCGGGCCGGTAACCCGGCTGGCCCCGATAGATAGGTGCGGCGCCGGCGGCCCGGGCGGCCGTACAGTTCGCGTAGTAAACGGACGACGGCGCCGGTGGCTGTACCTGCCTGGCCTGGGCTTGGTCTTGTTGTGCCTTCACTGCGGCAGCATCGGCGTCGGCCTTCGCTTGCGCCGCCGCCTGCGCCGCCGCGGCATCGGCAGCAGCCTGAGCTGCCGCAGCTTGGTCCGCTGCCGCCTTGTCCGCCGCAGCCTTGTCGGCCGCAGCCTTGTCGGCCGCCGCCTTCGCCGCCGCTGCGGCTGCTGCCGCACGTGCATCCGTTACCTTCTTGGACTCCGAGCGTTCCATCCAGAGCAGGACTCCCGCGTCGGACTTGGTGCAAATGAACTCCTTGGGTGGATAGCTCTCCTTTGCGTTTTCCGTCACGCAGGACGCGGACTTTGGCGCGGTCGGTGTCGGCGTTGGCGTAGGAGTTGGTGTCGCCGAGGCGGATGCTGATGCTGATTGCGAAGCGCCGGCCTGCGAAATTGTCGGGCTGGCTCCGCCGCACGCGGCAAGGGAGAGCGCTGCGGCTGTTGATGTGACGATGGCGAAGACCTTGAATGCAGCTTTGCGAGATTTCAAAAGGTCGTGCGACGCGTGCTTTATTTCCCCGTTGTTTTCAGGCGCGCGAGTATTCATTTATTGCCCCCATGATTCAGTTTTTGACGCGAATGTCTGCAGATCCTAGCACTCGAAATGCAAGAAAAGAAGAAGTTGTCCACATGGATGGGAGGTCCCCTTGACGGAGCCCTCAACAGCATGGCACCGGATCTTGATTAGAAACTATGTTCGAACGAGAAAAAGAAGATTCGAATAAATATCCACATGCGAGAGGTTCGATCTGGAGGCGGCCACGAAAGCCCCGTAGCGTCGAAAGCAAGAGACCACCATCAGGAGAGCCATGGAGAAACAACTGCCAAACCTCACTTCTTTGGACGCCAGGGGAACACTGAGTTTTCATCGGCGCACACGTAGATGCGAAACAAAACCCCACGTCGGCACACGGAGACGCCTCCCCGCGCACACTGAGTTTCGCCAAAACACCACTTAGATGGCAGTACCGGACTTTACGGTTGCCCTTGGAACGAGGTTCGTCAGCGCACCCGGGGGATTCCGAGGGAGTGGCTGGATGTCCGCCTGCCAAAGCCCGGCTTCGGGCAGGAAACAGTTGAACCGTCTGGACCTCGCACCACCTAGGGACCGGATAGTGCTGGATCAGCGCGTCAGAGAAAGTTGGATCGCGAGTGTTCGATCAGGAAGTTCGGCGAACGCTGGACTACGTTGCTCGCGGAATGATGGTTCGAATTGTGGGCGCGCCTGGCAGCGGGCGTACAAGTGTTGTCCAAAAGGCTATTGCCGATCTGGAAAATACCGGAGCAACGGTTTACTCCATTTCGGGACTCCGCTCACATCGCGGAATACCATTTGGCGGAATACATAGCCTGAGCCTGGATATTCGAATAGGCCAACTGGGAGTTCTAGGTGTGGCGGACACCTTGGCAAGCCGGCTCTCCACGCCAGGGGAGCGCGTCCTTGTAGTCGATGACCTCGAGTTCGTCGACACCGAAACGGTAGCGGTTCTCGACGCCGTCCGGCGTCGGACAAAACGGCCCATGATCGTCACCATGAGCGAGTCTTCCATCTACTCGATGGCACAACGTGCGATGCTCAGCCCGGGTCCGGAAGCCAGGGTTCACCTGAATCCGCTTCGCTACGAGCAGGTGAACGTGCTCCTCACCGAGACTCTGGGTGCTCCTGCAGACACAGACACCACAGCCCGGATCCTGACGAAATCGGCAGGGAACCCCCGGCTTGTGGTTCGCATCGCTGAAACTGCATCCCTCAGTGGCTTGATTGTCCTTCGCCATGGTCAGTGGCACATGACAGGCGACACTTTGTGGAATGACCACCTCCATGGCACGGTGGAATCCCTCCTGGAAGGACTTGAACCCGACGAACTCACAGGCCTTCAGGCGATGGCCATCGCCGGGACCACGCCCCTCGATGTGCTGCAACAGGTAGTCCATTCCGACGTTCTCGACAGGCTCGAACAACGCGGCCTGATTTCCGTCATAGAGGATCTCCACAACACTGTCTGCGCTGTGATTACCCCGCCCCTCCTGGCCGACTATTTCCGTGGTCAGAGGGTGCTCACAAGCAGGCAGGTCCTGAAGAGTCGAATCACGCGAGCCCTCAGTGCTTTGCCGCAGGACCCCCACGCTGACGTCAACTCGGCTGATTCGCTGATGCGGGTTCTGGCCGCGCTGCGCCTCGAACGGAGCTCCGACGACGCAGCCACTGCGCGCCATTTTCAGGAGCAGATCTCCGTTCTGGAGCGTCAGCGCTACGAGCTGTGGGACGCCGACAGATCAGTACCGAATGCCGTGGCGCTTCTGAGCGTTTATTGGGGCTCGCCGATTGACGCCTCGAGAATTGAGCGCGTGCTTGCGCAGACCTTGACCTCGGAGGGAGACCCGTGCGATCTCCTGTTCCTGGCCTTTACCAAAGCACTTTGGGCGATCCATAAGGGCAAAGGACTGGATTCTGCAGCCGGCATCCTCAGGAGCTTCGGGAAGGAACGTCCCGAATGGGCCGCAGAAGCCGAAGCCGCGGAACTTTTCCTCATGGCGTCCTACGATCGAATGCCCGAGAACCTCGACGAAATGTTCGCGCAGCTACGCGATCGTCACCCGGAAAGCGGTGTCATATCCAGCATCCGAGGCATTCTGGAACTCTACCGATTCAACCCTTCCGCCGCGCTCAAAGCCATCGACACTTCAGCCGGACTACGGGGCATTCCCGGAATCGAACCGTTCATCCGCGGAATGGCATTGTTCAGCTCGGGCCGGAGTGAGGAGGCAATTGTCTTTGCGCTTGACCAGCGCGCAGAAGCCCGCCGTAACCTTGACCAATTCGGGATGGTTTCCAACACCTATGTGGCTGCCCAAGCCCTGATCTACCGCGGCTATTTCGACGATGCCGAGTACCTCATGGGCAGCATCTTTGCCATGGGGCGGCCCGGCTTCCTGGTGGCTTCCCTCCACGACGCCATGCTCAGGCTCGCTGGACTGAGGACGGCGACGTCCGCGATCTTGCCCGCAGCTACCCTTGCCACCCAGGCGCGGCGCGAAGCTGAAGACATTGGACCGCTCCCCGGGACCGCGAGGGGAGTGTACGAACTCGTCGCCGCGCGGCCCCTCATCCCCGCGGTATTCGACGGGAAAGCCGCGAAACTCATTCAACGGCAGCTCGAACGTGGGTATGTCCTGGAGGCGATCTATTCCGCATTGTTCTTCACGTGCCTGCTCCCTGGCCGCCACGTTCTCGATCTGCTTCGGCAAACCTTGAAAGAGCACGGCTCGTCCTCGTCACATGATCAGCTTTTGGCAATTGCTGGTGCGGTCGTGGAGGACGACCACCAAATGCTGGGCATGCTGCTCGAGCATTACGAGCCGGACGCCGATTTCTACCAGGTACGGATGCTTCTCCGCGGTGCATTCAAGCGGTATGCATTCGTAGACAACACCATCGGTGCGGCCGCGATGGACCGGGCGTACTCCATGTTCGCGACACGATTTCCCTCGGCGGATGAGCCCATCGCGTTTAGTTCGGGAAGCTATTCGCCCCTGACAGTCCGGGAAATCGAGATAGCATCCCTTGCCGGTCATCGATCCAACCCCGAGATCGCCGAGCACCTGGGAATCAGTATCAGGACCGTGGAAAGCCACATCTCAAACGCGCTGCGCAAAACGGGAAGCCCGTCCCGCACCGCACTCTTTGACCTTGTCCGGGATTCGTCTCCCTTCCGCGAGAAGCGGCTTTCCGAGTGAGCAGCATGCTGGCTTCGATCTAGAACGTTCCACTTTCCTGCTTGAAGACGAAGGAATGCCTAACGGTCAGCTGCTCCGGGACTGTGTGGGAAATGAGGACAACTACTTTGTGCTGTGCCCACTCGCCGAGCTCCTCGATCAAGGCCTCGATACCTCGAACGTCCAAACCGTTGAAAGGTTCATCGATGGCGACCACAGGGGTATCGGCGACAGTGCACATGAGCAGCCAGAGTTTGCGGATATTGCCTGTCGACAGCATGGATACGGGCTGCTCCACCCAGTCCTCCAATCCGTATCTGACCAGTCGGGTGACCCCGGCCTCCGGGCCAACCTGACGGCAGCGGGCTGCAAGAGCCAGATGATCGTGAACGGTCATGGAGGGGTAGAGCGCCGGCGTCGTTCGGCAGACGCTCCGTACATGGCGCGCGTCGGGCGAGCCAGCGTCGATGCCGCACAGGCGAACGCTCCCGGCCCAAGGTTGGAGAAAGCCGCTGATGAGCTCCAGGAGAGTCGATTTACCGCTGCCATTGCTGCCGGCCACCCGGTAGAGCCCCGGCTCGTCCATGCTGAGACTGAGTCCGTCCAGGACGGGTGAGCCTTCCCGGTAGCCGGCGGTTACAGAATCAATTTCGATCGAAGCCTCAAAAGACGTTGGTGCAGGCATACGGCGGCTCCCAGGGTCAAAAGGATGGAATAGCCCAACAACAGCACGGTGCTGAACGCAGGGCCGACAACAAGGATGAGCGAGCAAGGAGAAATCAGGAGGAGCGTGAAGAGGCCGTCCATCACATCGTTGGATTTGGTGCCGTCAGTAGTGGTTGGCGGACGGGAGAGCGATTCCGCGACCACTCCGGACGCTGCGACGATCAAACCCGCGAAAACAGCACCGGGAGCCGGAAGGTCCAAGACGAGAAGTGCCCCTAGGAAGACAAATCCACCGATGATCGCCCCCGCCATAACGTAGATTCCGACGAGCCGGACAACGATCGCAGTGGCCGGGACGCCGTTCTCCCACGCAAAGCGGTAGTGGTACAGCTTCGCAGTGGGCCCGATCCGATAAAGCATCGGTTCCGTGATCCCCAGACTCAGGAGCACGGCAATACCAATCAAGCCCTTATGCAGTTCCCCGCCGCCGAGAGCCGAGGGCAGGGGAAGGATGTCCCGGGCTCCCAGGAGGATGCCAACGACGGCGATCCAGGCGAGCACGATGGTAGTGATCACGGAGCCCTGTTTGCTGCTCAACAGATCAGTGACAACGAATACCCCGAAATTTCGCACCGGACGTTGGCTGCCGCCCCGTCCGATGCCGAGGGAAAGCTTGCGGTAGCTGAGGCGGCGCCACGCCCGGATGCTGAGGAGGAGCAACACCCCGGAAACGACGGCCCCCAGAAAGCACAATCCCGGAAGGAAACGCGAGGGGTCGTCGGCAAGGCCGTCGAGCCGGGAGAGCCGGGGCACGAGGAAGCCGGTGGCAGCCCCGAGCAACAATCCGAGGATGAGGGCCAAGAGACAATTCAGCCAACGGAGGCCTATCCGCCGTGCAGGAGTTGAAGCGAAGTGGAGAACGCAGTAGGCGCACGCACAGGAGGCGAGAGTCAGGACGGAGACCGATGCAGCCACGACGTTGAGGTAGCTCGAGGATTCTTCGAAGAAGACCATGAGGAATACAGCGGCCGAATACCAAAGGATGCCAGTGCGGCGGAGCGCCGGGACCAGGCCGTATCTGACGACAACCTGCGCGAGGGGAAGTTCCATCGCCCGGAAGAGCTCCAAATGCGGAGTACCGGAGACTGCCAGCCGCCGGCTTGAAACTACCTCGGTGAGCACTGTCGCGACAGCGGAGTAGAGGATCGCGAGGAATCCCCAATTGAGCACAGCGGCCGTGTCATGGCGGAGCGGGCCGTCGCGAAGAACAGACATCGTGGACGCGAACACCATCGTTCCGAACAGGACCAGGGCTATTGATCCTAAGATTGCGAGGGCCCTGAAGGCGTCCAGGGTGAGTGGCAAACGCATCGCATTGACGATTTCGAACGCCCGGAAGTCCCGCAGGATCCGGTAATCGGACCGCCGGACTGACGCGGCAGTGACCCTGGCGTTCGAAACCTGGCCTTCGACGTCGGCGGCAGAGACTCTGGTCCTCATCAGCGCCTAGAACTTGCTCCGGGGACTCTTCTTCTGGACTGAGTCCATGAAGGCCACAAGGGTGAGGACCGCAAGCCCGAGCGCGCAGACGACGGCGATTGCCGACGTCGTTCCCTGGAACGGGACAACTATTAGCGGACTGAGGGCCGCCGCGTTGGCAAAACCGGCGACGGCGAAAACGGCCGCCTTGAGCGGTAGCCATTTCCCGGGCGGGCTGAAGGCCGCAAACAGGGGCGCCGCCACTGCGAAGACAAGAAGTATGGTGACGGTCGTGTTCTTCAGGGCCAATGGATCAATATTGTTGAGGCCGTCCGGGGCAGGGGAAGTCCAAATGAGGCCGACGGAAATGCACGAGAACGCAGCGACCATGAGGCCAACGATTCGTAGAAGAAGGCTGTAAAGCTGAGTAGTCATTGGGAGTTTCTGTCCGTGGGTGGTGGTGGGGGAAGGTCAGCCGATAGCGACTATTGTTGACAGAGCTATGGCTGAAAGCACAACGAGGATCTTCCTGCCTGTGGAAAACCCGCGCCAATGTGGGAAGAAGATCGCCAGGGCAAGAACCGCGATCGAGGGGAAATAGGCCCAATATCCGGGGATCTCCCGCGGTTGGATGACACCGAAAACAACGCTGAATAGATTCACCGGAATCGTGGCGAGAATGGCGATCACAAAGAAGGCCCCGATATTGAGGCGACCGGCAAGTACCGATTTTCCCGGGATCACGCGTTTGTCCAGGAACGCCGCGAGCGAAAAGTACAAAGCGATGATTACCGCGTAGACAAGGAAGAACAAAACGGTGCCGACCGTCATGGAGAGATGCAGCAGGCGATCGTCCCCGATTTCCGACCGTACGTCCGCCGGAACGTTCGCGTTGAGATACTTTCTGGTCAGGGGAAGCCGCAGGGCTACCAAAGCCATCAACAGAATGTAGCCCGCGATCCACAGAGAACGGGACGTGGAGACCCATTCCCTGGCTGCCGTTGGCTCGGGCCGCAACTTTCCGACCTTCGCGACGCTGATGACGGTTTCGGACTCCCGGCCGTCCTCCGTGCTGGTCATGTATTCCTCCTCAGCTCCTTAGCTGGATCACGGTGGCCTCGATGGCGGCCCCGAGGACTATCAGGGCGAGGGCAATGGCAAAAGTGCCGAGGGAACGGGCCATGTCGTCGATGAACGACCGCACAGTTGCCGGCTCGCTCTTCATCAGCAGCCTGCGGGCCAGACCCGCGGCGGGCTGCAATCCGGCGGTTGCCGCCAGTACCAGGCCGAAGAACTCGAACGGCACATACCAAATCACGTCGGCAACCAGGCCGGCGCCGCCGACGGAATGCACCCCGAGGGATACCGTCGCTCCGACATACAGCGCCAGGATTCCGGCTCCGAGAAGCGTCGTCAGCCCAAGGGTCGCGACCCCGGAATAGAGCACCAAGGCTGCGCCGACGTTCCGCCCAAGGATCTGGAGGAAGTCTTTGCTGTAGAAGGGACTCCCACCCATATCCCTGGCGTCCCGAATCCAGGACAGGTCCACTGCCGAGTAGCCGAAGACGGCAATGACTGCCATGGCCAGGCCCGTGCTTGGGAGCAACCATCCAGGGATGCCCCCAAGCACGCGTGCTGTCTTAGCAAGCATCGATTCAGGCGACTGCTTGCGCCCGGCCGATGCGGAAGAGGACGCTTCGAGCCGTTGCGATCAAGGCACCAGTGATTCCTGCCCCGAAGATCGTGCCGATGACAACGAGAGCCCAGCCTCCGACCTCGATGGCGTGCATGATCTGGGACGCCGCCGCGGCAGAGATGCCAAGGGACCCGGCGATCCATGAAACAGCCAAGCTCGCGCTGAAGATGCCGACCACACCCAGCGCCGCGGCGGCCGCCGCTTGAAGCCCGGTCCTTTTCCTCATTGTTGATTCCACTTCAACCCCATTTCTCGAGTAGAACGGCCAACGGTATCGCTGGCCTTGAAAGCGGCGACCCTCCTCAGAGGAAGGCCATCCACGATCAGATTCTCTCGGTGAAATTGGCGTCTAAGTGTAGAAAAGCGAAAAATCAGTGTGCCCAGGGCCGTTTCTCAGTGTAAACAAGCCGGATCTCCGTGTGCGTGCGGGCCCGTCTCCGTGTATTTCGGGGGAAAACACGGAGGGCCTCCCGCGGCCGCCCATTACTGCCGCGGCAAGCCAAAGCTACCGTCTCGTCGACGGTGCCTTGGCCGGGGACCCGACAATGAACGGCCTCGTGTTGAGCGGTTCGACAGGAACGACCGGAGGTTTGACTTCAGAGATCGGCTCCGAAGGCTCACCGTAGGAACCGGTTCCGAGTCCCCGGACCGTCCAGCCTTGCGCCCGCCATGCTCCGGCGTCCAGGACGTTCCGCGCGTCCAGCACCATCCGGCGTCGTACGAGCGAACCGACGGCGGCCGGTGACAGGGCGCGGTATTCGTCCCATTCGGTGAGCAGCAGCACGAGCTCCGCGCCTTCGAGAGCGCGCGTCGTGGACGCTTCGAAGCGGAGCTGGGGGTAGCGCATCCAGGCATTGTTGATGGCCTTGGGATCGGTCACGGTCACGTGGGCGCCGGCCGCGGCCAGTTGGAGTGCGACGTCAAGGGCGGGGGAGTCACGGATGTCGTCGGTGTCCGGCTTGAAGGCCGCACCCAGCACGGTGACGGTGCGGCCGGAGAGGAAGCCCTTGCACATTTCACTGGCGACGTCCACGGCGCGGGCGCGCTGGCCCAGATTGATCGAATCGACCACCCCCATCCACTCATCAACCGAAGGCACGGACAACGCTTGTGCCTGTGCGCGGAAGGAACGGATGTCCTTCGGCAAGCAGCCGCCGCCGAAACCCAGTCCTGCGTGCAGGTAGCGGTTGCCGATGCGCGGATCCAGGCCCATCGCCTCACTGAGCTCGGTGACGTCGGCCCCTGAGGCGTCGCAAAGCTCGGCCATCGCGTTGATGAAGCTGAGCTTCGTGGCGAGGTACGCATTGGAGGCGGACTTGATGAGCTCGGCAGTCGCGAAGTTGCACACCAGCCGCGGGATCCCGGCGGAAATCAGCGGTTCGTAGACGGCGTCGAGGGCGGCCGTGACGCAGGCGCCGTCGGCAGAGTCCTTGCCGCCCGGCACGCCGTACACCAAACGATCCGGTACCAACGAATCTTTCACGGCCGTGCCCTGGCGCAGGAATTCGGGGTTCCAACCGAGCAGGACATCCGGCCTGCGGGCAAGGATGCCGCGGAGCATGTCCACTGTTCCCACAGGAACGGTGGATTTGCCGACGACGGCGGCGCCCCTCGCCAGATAGGGGAGGAGGCTCTTCGTGGCTGCGATTACGTAGGAGAGGTCCGCGGTATCCGAGGTCTTGGACTGCGGGGTGCCCACGCAGAGGAAGTGCGCCCGCGCGTCGGCGGCATCGGCGAAATCGGTGGAGAACGTAAGCCGCTTGGTGGCGAAGCCGTCCCGGAGAAGTTCATCGAGGCCGGGTTCGTGGAAGGGAGCGAAGCCCTTGTTCAGGTGGGCCACCTTCTGGGCGTCGACGTCGATGCCCACTACGGTGTGGCCCATCGACGCGAGCGTGGCGGCATGTACCGCGCCAAGATAGCCGCAGCCCACAACGGAGATTTTCATGCTGGAAGTCCTTTGCTGGAAGTCACGGAAATGATGGCGGGCTCGGCCGCCTGAAACTCGGTCG
The DNA here is from genome assembly GCF_040686575.1 of Arthrobacter sp. NPDC080073. NCBI lineage: Bacteria > Bacillati > Actinomycetota > Actinomycetes > Micrococcales > Micrococcaceae > Arthrobacter > Arthrobacter sp. NPDC080073. Next base: position 72,517 of record NZ_JBFBKR010000011.1, on the reverse strand, counting down.
CCTGCGGGTGGCTGGGCGCAGCGGCCGGCTGCGGGTGGCTGGGCGCAGCGGCCGGCTCCACGAGTGCTTCGCCGGCGATCACGGCCTCGTAATGCCGGACGAGTTGGGCGCTCAGCACCGGCCAGGTCCGTCCTTGGACCGAAGCGAGTGCTGCCGTTCCGAATGCGCGGCGCTTGGCGTCGTCGCCCACCAGGTCCTGCACGTAGCCGCGCAGCTGCTCGAGGTCTCCCGGTTCGTAGAGCCAGCCGGTGCGCGAGTTTTCCACGAGATCGAGGGGACCGCCACGGCCGGTGGCCACGACGGGAACGCCCGAGGCCATGGCCTCCTGGATGGTCTGGCAAAACGTCTCGAACTCGCCGGGATGAACGAAGAGGTCAAGGCCCGCCACGACTTGGGCCAGTTCGTCGCCGCCCAGGAACCCGGTGAAGAAGGCGTTCGGCAGGGCTGCTTCGAGGGCAGCGCGTTGCGGACCGTCGCCCACAATGACAAGCCTGGTTCCCGGCAGGTCCGCCAGCACGGCAAGGTCCTCCACCTGCTTCTCCACCGCGAGGCGGCCGACATAGCCGATGATGCGCTCGCCGCGGGGCGCCACGGAGGCGCGCCACGCCGTCGAGCGCCTGGTGGGGGAGAACCGCGCGGTATCCACACCGCGCCGCCACATGCCCACCCTCAAGATCCCGCGGCCGCGCAACTGGTTGAGCGCGAATGTGGACGGGACCAATGTCCGGTCTGCACGAAGATGGATGTTGTCCACCCGGTTCCATGCCCAGTTCTCCAGGATGGGGACGCCATACCGGGCGGCGTAGCTGGGAACCTCGGTTTGGTAGATGGCAACCGTGGGGATGCCGAGCTGGTGCGCGGCCTGCACGGCCCGCCATCCGAGGACGAACGGGGACGCGAGGTGGACGACGTCCGGTGCGTAGTCGGCAAGGATTCTCTTGACCCGGCTCACACCGCCCAACGCCACCCGCACATTTGTGTATCCGGCCAAGGGTACGGAGGGGAGACGGTGGACAAAAGCGCCGTTCACGACGTCCGAGACAGCAGTGTCCGACGTCGACGGCGCTATCACCATCACTTCGTCGCCGCGCTCTTGCAGATGCTCCAGTACCCGCAGGATGGAGTGGGTTACCCCGTTCATGAGCGGCAGGAATGATTCGGCAACGATAGCGATCCTCACCCCTCCACGGTGTGCGCGGAGGTTGGCGAAGCGGGGGAATGGGCGTGACGGCAGGGGGAAGGTTTGGTTAACAATTTGGTCAGTGACTACCGGGCTGAGGGCGGCTAAGCAGCCGCCCTCAGCTTTTGCCGGGCCCGCTCTATTTTGCTGGCCTCAGAACGTCCGGCAATTCGTCGACGAATACTGTCCCCGGCGGCTCGTAATAGATGACCAGCACCTCGTCACCCACGTTGAAAACACTGCTCTTGTCGAATGGGTGAGCGTGGAAGGCGCTCGTGCCGCCGTGGAACGGCAGCATCACTTCCCCCACAGTGCCCGGCCCGATGCGACCCGTAACCCTGCCGATTTTGCCCGTCAGGCTCTTGTCCACCTCTTTGTGCATCGGTTTCCCTATGCGTCAGGGGCTTTGGTGGGCCGCTTGGCCGGTTCCTTGCCGTTCTTGAGCGCAGCTGTGATCGACGGCAGGTAGTTGCCTACCTGAGACAGGATCCCACCCACCATGCTGTTGAGGCCCTCGCCACCATTGAGGACCGTCATTTGCCCCACATGGGCAAAGGGTTCAGCCGCGGCAGCCACGATCGCGGGCATGTTCTCCGCAAGCTGCTGGGAGATAACGGCCTCTTGGTTGGTTCCGAGCGCCTCGGCACGGGCTTTGATGCCATCCGCTTCCGCCAAGGACTTGGCCTTGATGGCGGAGGCTGCAGCGTCGCCGCGGGCACGGGTGGCTGCGGCTTCGGCTTCACCGGTGATCTTCGTAGCTCCCGCAATGGCGGCCGCCGCCGTGGCGTTGGCCTGCGCTTCGACCTCCACCTTGCGGGCGTTCGCCTGGGCCTCGAGCTCCGTTCGCCTCGCCCGCGCCTCGGACGCGCTGATGTCGGCCGCCTTTTGGGCTTCAGCCTCGGTCCGCTGGGCGTATGCCTTCGCATCCGCAGGCTTTCGGATGGACGTCTGGAGCTTTTGCTCCTCGCGGTCCGCCTCCAGCTTGGCCACCTCGGTTTCCTGGACCACAACTTGCTGGCGTGCCGTGGCATCGGCCAACGGACCTGCCTGCGCGGCGTTGGCCCTGGCGGTCTCGGCATTGGCCTGGGCCGCTGATTGCTTGATCGCCGAAAGGCTCTGGGCGTCCGCGATCTGGGCAGCTGCCTCGGCTTCCTTCTCCGCGGCCTCGCGGTTTCTAGTGGCCTCGGCGATGCGGGCCTCCATTTTGACCTGGGCAATATGCGGTTTGGCCAGGTTTTGGATGTAGCCCGTGGGGTCCTGGAGGTCCTTGATTTGGAGGGAATCAACCACCAAGCCAAGCTTTTCCATTTCTATGCCGCTCGCGCTGCGGACTAGGGAAGCGAGTTTGTCCCGCTCGCGGATGATCTCTTCCATGGTCATGCTGCCAATGATCGAGCGCAAATGCCCTTCAAAGACGTTGTAGACCTGGCTTTCCATTTTGGGCTGCTGGCCGAGAAACCTCCTCGCGGCGTTCGCAATGAAAGGCGCGGCGTCACCGATTTTGTAAATAACCACGCCCTCCACAATCACCTGGATACCTTGCGAGGTCACGCAGTTGACCTGAAGCTCTGTTTCATTCAACGTCAGGGATAAAGTCCTCACGGTCTGGAGCCCGGGAACCACCAAGGCACCCTTTCCGGTGACGATTTTGAAATCCATTCCGTCCCTGGTGTCGGCACTTCCGCGGGTCAGGCCGGAAATGATCAGTGCCTCGTTTGGTTCAGCCACCTTCCACATCAATTTGATGAGAAGCCTAATGACGGCAACGGCGACAACTACCCCCACTACGGTGACAAGAAGGGGGAGATAAGCAACGAGGTCGAACATAACTGTCCTTTCAACGGCAAGCACCCAAGCGGCTCGTGTAGTCAGTCTGCGGTGGTCTGCTCCAGGAGTCCAGCAATTTGTTTACTTACAATTGACACAACGGATGCTGCTAGGCGTGCGTTCCCACCAGCGTTTCTGTCCTCGCCGTACCGTCCGCTGGAACGGCCGGGACGCCGTCGCCCCCTTGGCCGTACAGCCAATCGTTGTACTGGAAGTCGCCGTCCTTGCGGCTCTTGAACAGCAGGTTCCGCAAGATGCGCGCGACGCCGGACACGTGCCAGGACTCGCCCCAGACACGCGCGGTGCGCTGGACGCGGGCTGTGCGCGCTGCGCGGGCTGAGTTGAAATCGCTGATGGCGCGGTCCCAAGCACGGGTGTCCACGCCGTCGTCGGTGAACACGGAGCCGACGGTGGAGTCCTCGAGGACCGCGGCGTCTTCAAGCGCCTGGCAGGCACCCTGGGCCAAGTACTGGAGCATGGGGTGCGCAGCATCGCCCATCAAAACCAAACGGCCGTCGATCCAGTTCTCGATGGGATCGCGATCGTACATGGGCCAGCGGATGCCGGTCGCAAGGTTCCGCAGCGCGAGCTGGACTGCCGGAATGCAGTCCTTGTAAGCGGCCTCGAGTTCGTCGACGCCACCGTACTGCTCCTCCCCGCGCTCGAATGAGGGCGACTTGAAAACTGCCACGGTGTTGAGCAGTTCGCCTTTGCGCAGCGGGTATTGCACGAGGTGGCAGTCCGGCCCGAGGTAGACAACGACGTCTTCGAGATCGGCTGCCGGGGTCTCAGCCGTGATGGGCACCGTTCCGCGATAGGCGACGTACGACGAGGACACCGGCCCGTCCTGCGCGACGGCGGCGCGGAGCGTGGACTTGAGGCCGTCGGCGCCGATCACGACGTCGGCCTCGTAAACGTCGCCACTCGAGGCATGCGCCAGGCCGCGGCCGTTCACGGTCTCGACTTTCTCGACGACGACGTCGTTGACGAGGCGGACGCCGGCGTCCTGGCAGGCCTCCAACAGGATCCGGTGCAGGTCGCTGCGGTGGATGACCACGTACGGGGCGCCATAGCGCTCCTCGAACTCGCCTCCGAGGGTCTGACGCGTGAGTTCCTCACCGGTCAGGGCATCGCGGAACACCAGATGCTTGGGCCGGACGCCGATTTCGAGCGCCTTCTCGAGGAGGCCCCAACGCTTCAGGACGCGGGAGGCGTTGGGTGCCATCTGCAGTCCCGCGCCGACCTCGCCGAATTCGGGAGCCCGCTCAACCAGCGTCACCTCTGCGCCGTTTGCGCGGAGGGCCAGGGCGCCGGCAAGGCCAGCCATCCCTCCGCCGACGACGAGGACTTCAGTGGACGGTTTGCGGTCAGACATTGCTTGCTCCTAGAGAGGTGGTGCTTTTGGATTGGTTTTTCGCGGTTTTGATTTTCGTGGTTTTGATTTTCGAGCCGATGATGCCGAGCAGGGTGGCCGCGACGGCGGCGGCCCCGGCAAATGCCAGGAAGTTCGAGTTGACGCCCAGCCCGGCCGCCAGCAGCAGCCCGCCAACCTGGGGAGCTGCGACCGCGCCGATGCGGCCGACGCCGAGCGCCCAGCCAAGCGCTGTGCCCCGCAAGTGCGCCGGGTAATGGCTGGCCACCGCCGCGATGATGAGGCACTGGGTTCCGTGCGTTCCGACCCCGGCCAGCACCAACATGACGTAGACAAGCCCTACGGGCGGCCCCGCCACGAGTACGGCCAGCGCGACGGCGGCGACGGCGGCTGCCGCGATCGCCGTCGGGATCGGACCGAAGCGGGTTCCCGCCCAAGCGGTGGCCACCGAGCCGACGACGGCACCGAGGTTGAGTGCCAGCGCGAACGTCAGGGCTGATCCGAGGTTGTAGCCGGCCAGTTGCATCAGGTTCGGGACCCACGTGCCCAGGCCGTACCAGGCAAAGAGCGTCACGAGGGTGGAGATCGCGAACAGGAGGCTCATGCCGAGGTACGGGGACCTGAGCAAGGACTTGAAGCCCACAGTTTGTTTTGCCTTTTCCGTAGGCGGCAGCTTCGTGAGGCTTTCCGGGAGCGTCTCCGGGAGGAAGCGCAGGCCCAGCGGAACCACCACGAGCAGGGCCACCGCGGCCACCAGGAACATGACCGGCCAGCCGAATGCGGGAATCAGTGGAATGCCTGCCAAGGCGGCAACCGAGCCGCCAATCGGCACTCCGGACATCATCAACGTGGCGATGGTGGACCGCCATTTGGCGGGGACCAGCTCCGCGACCAAGGCATTGGCCGAAGGGACAAGGCCGCCCAGGCCGATGCCGGCCAGCAAACGCAAGCCCCCGAAGACGAAGGCGTTCGGGGAGAACGCACACAGGATGGTGAAGAGCGAAAACAGGGCGGCGCAGGCGATGATGGTCCGTCGGCGGCCCCAACTGTCCGACATCCTGCCGGCGAAGATGGCTCCGATCATCATGCCCAGGAACGCCATCGAACCGACCGTGCCGGCCGTGGCTTTGGTGAGCCCCCAGCCTGTCTCGGTGATGAGGGACGATTGCACCGTGCCGTAGACGATGAGGTCATAGCCGTCGAAAACAACCAGCAACCAGCAGACCAGCACAGCGGTGGCGGAACGCTTGGAGAACCGGGCGGAGGGTTCGGGAGAGTGGGGCCGGTGGGTCCGCTCCGGCGCTGCAGCGGATGGTGTGTGATTCATCCCACCACTGTGTGGGCCACGCTCCCCGGCACCAATAGAATTCTGTTGTGCAGAATCTTCCAGCCCGCAAGAAACCGGCCTACTCCATCGAGGCCGTGGACAACGCCCTGCAACTCCTCCAGCTCTTGCGCGACGGCGGCAGCCTGCGGCTCAAGGACGCCGCCGCGGAACTGGGCGTTGCCCCGTCCACTGCCCACCGGCTGTTGGCCATGCTCGTCTACCGGGGGTTCGCGGTCCAGGACGAGACCCGCCGCTACGTGCCCGGGCCGGCCATGGGGGTCGGGCCGGCAGGACTTAGTTGGACCCGTTTGCTGCGTACAGTGGCCCAGCCGCACATGGAACTCCTGAGCGGCCGGATCAACGAGACCGTCAACCTCATGGTGCGTGTGGGTACCAAGGTGAGGTTCCTTGCCACGGTGGAAGGGACCAACGCCCTGCGGGTAGGTGACCGGCAGGGAACCGTGCTGCCCGCGAACAAGGCCTCGGGGGGCAAGGCGCTGCTGGCCGAGCTGGAGCCCGCCATGATTGAGCAGTTGTTCCGCAGCCACAATGCCGAGATTGGCGGGGACAACATTCCCGACGCCGAATATCCAGCCTTCCTCCGTGAGCTTGAGACGATCCGGAGCAACGGTTTCGCCGCGAATTTCGAGGGCACCGAGGAAGGAATCAGCGCTTTAGGGGTGGCCCTCCATAACGGGCGAGGTGTTGCCGTGGGTGCGCTGAGCGTCGCGACTCCCGTGGCAAGGTTCCGCAGGCTCTTCGACAGCGGACTCGTGGGCATCCTGCGCGAAACCCAGCGCCAATTGGAGATCGACATCGCCGCCAATCCGGCCGAGTCCGAGCCGTAGCGCACCCAACTGACTCGCAGTCGATGTCGTTTTGAGGGCCCGTAACGACATCTACTGCCAGTCAGTTGGGCCAGCGGATTCTGGCTAGCAGAATATGCTGGAGATCACTTGGGGGCTTCCCTAGGGTCTTGGAGTACGCCAAAAACTGCCCCGTACCCCTCTAGGAGGCCCCTGTGTCGATCAGCGCCGATAGCACAACCCATCAATCAGTTGCCTCTGGCACAGTGCACGCGGTTCCGGAACCGACTCCCGAGGAAGCTGCGCAGCTTGCGCAGTTGTACCGCGACTTCGAAGCCGGGAACCTGGTCCCGCTCTGGACGGAGATCGCGGACCTGATGCCGATGCTGCCGTCCCCGAAAGCCGTGCCGCACGTGTGGCGCTGGAACGATCTGTATCCCTTGGCGGCCCGTGCCGGAGACCTGGTCCCTGTGGGCCGCGGCGGGGAACGCCGGGCCATCGCGTTGGCCAACCCGGGCCTGGCCGGCACGCCGTATGCGACGCCGACGTTGTGGGCCGCGATCCAGTATCTGGGTCCGCACGAGACGGCTCCGGAGCACCGCCACTCACAGAACGCGTTCCGTTTCGTCGTCGAGGGCGAAGGGGTGTGGACCGTGGTGAACGGGGATCCTGTGGCGATGCGTCGCGGGGATTTCCTGCTGACTCCGGGCTGGAACTTCCACGGCCACCACAACGACACCGATCAGCCGATGGCCTGGATCGACGGTCTGGACATCCCGTTCGTGCATTACGCCGACGCCGGATTCTTCGAATTCGGCACCGAGCGGGTCACGGACGAGGCCACCCCGGACGTCTCCCGCTCCGAGCGGCTTTGGGCGCACCCGGGCCTTCGCCCGCTGTCCGGGCTGGAGGACACGACTAACTCGCCCATCGCGGCTTACCGCTGGGAGCACACGGACGCGGCCCTTCGCGAACAGTTGCTTCTCGAGGACGAAGGCCACCCCGCCACCATGTCCCAGGGCCACGCCGCCGTGCGCTATACCAACCCGACCACCGGCGGGGACGTCATGCCCACCATCCGCGCCGAGTTCCACAGGCTGCGGGCCGGGGCTTCCACCGAGCCGCTGCGCGAGGTCGGCTCGAGCGTGTGGCAGGTCTTCGAAGGCACTGGCACCGTGGTGCTGAACGGGGAGCCCAAGGTCCTGGCGAAGGGTGACCTGTTCGTGGTCCCGTCCTGGGCTCTGTGGTCCCTCGAAGCCGAGAGCGAGTTCGATCTCTTCCGCTTCAGCGACGCCCCCATTTTCGAACGACTGAACTTCAACCGCACGTACATCGAAGGACGCAACAAATGAGACTCCTCACCCTCCGCACTTCCGCCGGAACGACGACGGCGGTCCGCCAGGACGCCGACACCCTGACCGAGATCCACGGCTTCTCCGACGTGGGCGCCCTCCTGCGGGACCCCGCCTGGGCGGCCATCGCGGAGGCAGCCCACGGCGCAACGCACGCGTACGACGGCGCCGACCTCGCCGCCGTCGTGCCCTCACCGGGCAAGATCATCTGCGTCGGGCACAACTACCGCAACCACATCAAGGAGATGGGCCGGGAAATTCCGGAATACCCCACCCTGTTCGCGAAGTACGCCGAGTCCTTGATCGGGCCCAACGACGACCTCGCGTTGCCGCAGGAATCGGACACGGTTGACTGGGAGGCCGAGCTCGCCGTGGTGATCGGCAAGAAAGGCCGGCGGATCAGCGAAGCCGACGCGGCCGACCACATCGCCGGGTACTCGGTTCTGAACGACATCAGCATGCGCGACTACCAGTTCCGCACCATCCAGTGGCTGCAAGGCAAGACCTGGGAGAAGTCCACGCCCTTCGGGCCCGCCCTGGTCACGAAAGACGAGTTCACAGCCGGGCCCTTGATGACCTCGGCCGTTGACGGTGAGATCCAGCAGCAGACCCCCACCGGGGACCTCGTGTTCACGCCCGAATTCCTGGTGTCCTACATCTCGACCATCATCACGCTGAACCCGGGCGACGTCATCGCGACCGGCACACCCGGCGGTGTGGGCCACGCCCAGGACCCCAAGCGCTACCTCCAGGAAGGCCAGCTCCTGGTCACCGCCATCGAGGGCCTGGGCCAACTGAACAACCGCGTGGTCAAGGAAGCCTGATGGTCGCCCGCCACGACCTCACCACCGATCCGGGCCTGCAGGAACAACTGCTGCAGGCCCGGCGGGGGACCGCGTTTTTCGCCCGCAAGCTCAATGAACTCACCGATGCCGGGCTCGACGGCGGTTCGCTGCTTCCCGGCTGGAGCCGCCGCCACGTTGTAGCACACATCGGCTACAACGCCCGGGCCATCGCGCGGCTGGTGGAATGGGCCTCGACCGGGGTGGAGACCCCCATGTACCCCTCAGTCGCGGTGCGGGATGAGGAGATCAACTTCGGCGCCACCCTTTCTCCCATTGCGTTGCGGAACCTCTTTGACCACTCCGCCGTGCACTTGAGCGTGGAATGGCGCGACCTGCCCGAGGACGCCTGGCACCACACGGTCCGGACCATCCAGGGCAGGGAAGTCCCGGCGTCGGAAACGGTCTGGATGCGCACGCGCGAAGTCTGGGTCCACGCCGTCGACCTGGACAACGGAGCATCGTTCGGTGACATCCCGGCGTCGGTACTGGAACGGCTGCTCCGCGACATCACGTCCGCGTGGTCCGCGCGCGGCACCGACACCGGGTTGTTGGTCAAAGTCACCGGCACGGACCTGGTCTTCGGGGACCCGGACGCAGCGGTCGTGGTCGCCGGGCCACTCGCCGGCGTCGTGCAGTGGGCCACCGGGCGCGGGACCGACGGGCTGGCTGGCGGTGCTGGGCCGGTGCCGGCGGCACCCAAGTGGATCTGACGGCGTCGGGCACAAAGAAGGTTGGCACAGCTCCCGGCTTCTTCACCGCAGGAACTGCACCAACCGCTTGTATGACTATTCAGATTTAGCTATAGATCCTACCCATTGGCGGCTCCTGTAATCCCGGGCTAACTCAATCCGGGCCTGTGAACAGGTCTATTTGGCGTCGTCGGCCAGATGCCGTGAAAACATCCAGCTTGCGGCGATCATCAGGATGCCCAAAACCATGAACGTCCAGTTGTCGAGAGTGTTCAGCGACAGGAAGTTGGCCGCCGAATCAACCCCGACACTCAGTCCATACACACTGAACACGATGTACAAGGCACCGTAGCTCATCAGGATATTGCGTGCGCTATGGCCGCCCGAGCGGGACATCGCCCAGCTGGTTCCACCGATGAGCAGCTGCACAATGTTCAGCAGCAGCGACACTTGGAACACACCCAGGAGCATTGCGTGCGAATTTGGCCCGAAGAACTGCAGTTCCCCGTACCGCATGGTGATGCCCGGAATGAATCCGAGAAGGCCCACCAGAGCCATCAGAATACCTACACCCATGCCGATGTTCTGGATGTCCGTCCGTCCAAAGTGAACACCATGTGCATGTGGGGTTGCGGTAGTCATTTATGCCCTCCATCCACCTATTGCGAACAATCCAATTTTACGTCTGACATATGCAAAAAGCGCCGGGATCGGCGGCGCCCGGCGGGCCCTGGGGCGGCACTCGACGCTCGCTCACTTGTATGGCGTTTTCTACCGACGCTCGCTCACTTGTGTGGCGTTTTCTACCGACGCTCGCTCACTTGTGTGGCGTTTTTCCCGGACGCTCGCTCACTTAAACGACGGCGGCACGGCGGTCGTGAGCGGGCGTTGGCCGGGAGGGGGATATAAGTGAGCGGGCGTTGGTGGATTTGCGGGCCGCGCGGGCGCCTGCCGGGGGAGCGCGGCACGCCGTGGCACGATAGAACACGATGAAACTGCGCGCTGATCAGACCGGTAACCATGGCCTGCCCATGCCTTTGTGGCTGCAGGGTGCTCTTGAGTCGGCCCAGGCCGCCATCATCTCGGCGCTCGTGGTGGTCCTGCCGCTCATCGGCGTCTGGGCAACTGACGGATTCCAGAACCACACCATCGACTTCCTGGCACGCCTGGCTGGCCAAACCTGGCTCCTCGTCCACGGCGTGCCGCTGCAGCTTGCTACCGTCAACATGGGAACCGCAGGCCTGCCTGGCTCCGGGATGCTGTCCCTTATCCCGCTCGGACTGACGTTGGTCCCCTTCCTCCTGGCATGGCGCGCGGGCCGCCGACTGGCCAGGGCTTCCTACACGGACCAGCTGTGGCAGGCCTTTTTCGGAGCGTTGCTTGTCTACGGGGCGTTCGGCGCTGCCACCGGATTCGTGTGCCGCACGCAGGACGTAGTCATCAACATCTGGTTCGCTGCGTTTCTGCCGCTTATCCCGTTCGGCCTCGGCATGGTGGTTGGGGCCCGGCGTGAGTCCGGCTCCTGGAGCAGGCTCATTGGCGTCGACGCCGTCGATTGGCTCGCGCGCACAAGCCAACATTCCCGTTGGGCCGGTTCCTACTTCGGCTCCGCCATCAAGGCTGGATTCGTGGCGGTCATGGCGGCCATGACACTCTCAGCGACGCTGCTCGCCGTCGACCTTGTCATGCACTGGACGGACATCATCGCCGTCTATGAAGGCCTGAAAGCCGGGGCCCTCGGCGGCGGCGTCCTGACCATCGCCCAGCTCGGCTACCTGCCCAATCTGGCGGTTTTCACTTTGGCTTGGTCCTCCGGCGCAGGGTTCTCCCTCGGTGTCGGCTCCCACGTCGGGCCGCTGGGCACCGCCGTCGGGCCCCTGCCTGCGATTCCTGTTTTCGGCGCACTGCCCACCGGACAGCTCGACTTCGGCGCCGCGGCCCTTGCCCTTCCGGTGATCGCCGGTCTGTTGGCGGGCTGGTGGTTCCTGCGCGCGGGGGAGAATCACTTCGACGAATGGCTCTCCATCAAGATCAAGGCGCGCTGGTTCACGGCTCCTGTTTCCACGCTGATCCTTGGCGCGCTCATCGGGTCTGTGGCCGGGGCCTTGGCTGGAGCGCTTGCCTGGCTGGCGCGCGGTTCCGCCGGAATCGGTCGCCTCACCGAGATCGGCCCGGACCCGCGGGGGACGGCAGTCTGGATCGCCGCGGAGGTGGGGATCGGCGTCGTGATCGGTTACTGGGTGGGGCCCTGGCTCGAAAGGCGGCAGAAGCTCCGCGAAGCGGATCTCGACGATGCGGTGTACGACGGCGACCGCCGCTAAGGTGCCCGACTCACCTGGCTTGCGCCCCGGTTAGCGCAATCCGGAGGGAATGGAGTTTTGGAAATCCACCTGGCACGAGGTTTGGGCGTGGAGCGTCAGGGCGCCCCGTGCACAGTCCCTCAAAGTGGTGATCTGTTGGAAGAAGACGACCGCGGTGATCACCAGCAGGCACATGATGGCGGTGACCACAAGCCCGGAAATGGTGCCAAACAGCACGATGCGCGGTTGCTTGAACCTGATCGTCCGGACGAGGACCACCACTCCAAGCACCCCCGCGATGACGGTGAGGACGGCACTGAGCCAGACGTAGCTGATGTTCAGGGTGTAAACGAAGATGGCGCCAAGAACAGTCAGCAGGAATGCCCTGAACAGCGTTTGGGTAATGGCAAGCGCTGATTTAGCAGCCTCGCTCTGTGGCTGATGCTGCGGGGTGGGTCCAACGCCGGAATTCATGTTTTCCAGCCTACGCGAGCCAGCCATAAGCTAGTGCAATGCGCATTGTTGTCCTCGTCTCCGGCACCGGTTCCAACCTCCAAGCAGTAATCGACGCCGTGAAGGCGGGAGAGCTGGACGTTGAAATCGCGGCCGTGGGAGCCGACCGGCCGGGTACTTACGGCGTGGAACGCTCCGCTGAAGCTGGACTGGACACCTTCGTGGTGGACTTCAAAGACTATGCAGACCGGGCCGATTGGAACGCCGCGCTTACCAAAGCCGTTGCCTCGTACGATCCGGACGTGGTGGTTTCCTCCGGATTCATGCGGATTGTCAGCCCGGAATTCATCGACGCGTTCGGCGGCAAGTACCTCAACACGCACCCCGCACTGCTGCCCGCTTTCCCGGGAGCCCACGGAGTCCGCGATGCCATGGCCTACGGCGTGAAAGTGACTGGCTGCACTGTCCACTGGGCCGACGCCGGTGTGGACACCGGGCCCATCATCGCCCAGGAAGCCGTCGAAATCGCCCCGGACGACACCGAAGACACCCTGCACGAACGCATCAAGGTGGTGGAGCGCAGGCTCCTGGTCCGGACCCTCGCAGAGCTCGCGGCGGGAAAGCACGCCTGAGTCCTCCTTCCGACCCAACTGACTCGCATTAGTTGTCGTATTGGGGGCTCAAAACGACACCTAATGCGAGCTAGTTGGGCACCCCTGGGGGGACATGCCCACTGCTGGCCCCGAAGGATGGACATGTGCGGCGCTCCCCAAGGGACATGCCCACTGCTGCCCGCGAAGGATGGACATATTGCTGTTATGTCCACTCGTTGCCTCGGTCAGGGGGCATGCTCAGTGGAGGTCGAGCTGCTTGGTCTCCGGGGCAAACAACGCCATCCAAAGCACGGAGAGCACAATGACTCCGCCGGCCAAGGCGAAGGACGTTGCCAAGCCGAACTCGGGCCAGAAATACGAGGCGAACACGAGCGGCCCGATCCCGGCTCCAACCCGTGAAAATGTGGAGGCCCAGCCGAAGCCGGAACCCCGAAGCTCGGTGGGGTAGAGCTCCGACACGTAGGTATAAAGCACCGGTATGGCCACTTGAACAACGAAGCCGAACGCCAGCAGCCAAAACACCGCCGCGTCAGGAATGTCCACCACCAATGACACAATCACCAGGGTCAACGCGGACAGTGGCCCGGTGATGGCCAGGATCCACTTGCGGCCCACGCGCTCCACGAGCACCGCGGTGGCCACCACGCCCAAGAGCCCGACGCCGGCCATCCCGGCTGTCGTCACGAAGGCCTTGTACTCCTCGAATCCGGCGCCGATCAGAATCCGCGGCATCCACGTCAGGCTCAAGTAGTAGACCAGGAGGATGCTGAAAAACAGGGCCCATGCCGCCGTCGTGATCTTCCAGTTGAACTGCCAGACGAGTCGCAGCTGCTGCCACCCGCTGGAGGCGGAGAGGCGCGGCGCGTCGTGCGGTGCGGGAAGGCTGTAGGCGCGAGGCTCGGCTCCTGTGGCCAGGACGAGACTGTCGATGACGTCGGCGGCCTCCTGGCGCCGGCCCTTACGGATGAGGAAGAGCGGGGATTCGGGCACGCTCCGCCTGATCCAGAACACCAGCAGGGCAGGCAACACCATGACGAGCATGGTCAGGCGCCAATCGGCAAAGGCCGCAACAAGTCCGGCCGAAATGAAGCCGCACAGGGCTGCGCCCACAGGCCACCAACCATCCATGGCAGTAAGCACCTTGCCGCGTTGCTTCCGTGGGGTGAATTCACCTACCAAGGCGTAATCCACTGGAATGCAACCGCCCAGGCCGAAGCCGGCCATGAAGCGGAAGATGCAGAACCAGACTAAGTCCGGGGAAAAGGCACCCAGCACGGTGAAGATCGAGAAGATGAGCAGGGTGGCGGTGAATGCCCGTTTCCGGCCGATCGTGTCCGCGATGGTTCCCCAGACGAAGGCGCCCAAGGCCATGCCTATCAGGTTGGCTGTGCCGATCCATCCGGCGTCGGCGGGCTGGAGGGACCAATGCTTGGAAAGCAGCGGAATGAGGATGCCGTTGAGGGTGACGTCCCAGGCATCGAACATGAAGCCGAGGCCACCGATCAGGAAGATCCGGCCCTGGACCTTCCACCGCCACGGCAGCTCCTGGACAACCTGCTCGCCGCTCGGGACGGTTGTGTAAGTATTCATTTCCCCTCCTGGGGAAACTCTATCCGTGCTTCTCGATCGCCTTTCGCAGGAAGCCCCCGGCCTCATCCAAAGCGTTCTTCGCCTGCGTGGGATCGATGCCCGTCAGTAGCACCAGGATGGCCGCCTTGACCGATCCGCCGACGGAATCGAGCGCGCGAATCGCCGTCTCCGCGTCCACGCCGGTGGCATGTTGGATGGTCCGTTGGGACCTCGCAAGGAGTTTGTTGTTGGTGGCGCGCAGGTCGACCATCAGGTTCCCGTAGGTCTTCCCGAGCTTGACCATGGCGAGCGTGCTGATCATGTTGAGGACGAGTTTCTGGGCGGTCCCCGCCTTCAGCCGCGTTGAACCGGCAATGAATTCCGGGCCGACTACGACGTCGATCGCCACGTCCGCCAATTTGCTGATGGGTGAGCCGTGGTTGCAGGTGATCGATGCCGTGAAGGCGCCCCGGCTGCGGGCCTCCTCGAGGGCGCCGATCACGTACGGCGTGCGACCCGATGCCGAGATTCCGACGACGGCGTCCGCCTCGGTCACGCTGATGTCGTGCAGGTCCCGGGCCCCGGCCGTGGCGTTGTCCTCGGCGTATTCCACCGGTTTCTGGATAGCCTGGGTGCCGCCCGCAATGATCCCGACGACGAGTCCCGGGGGAGTGCCGAACGTGGGCGGGCATTCGCTCGCGTCCAACACCCCGAGCCGTCCGGCAGTTCCGGCGCCGACGTAGAGCAGCCGGCCGCCGCGGGCGAGGCGTTCGGCAACGGCGTCGACCACTGCGGCGATCTGCTCGCTGGCTTGTTCGACGGCGGCCGGGACGCCCCGGTTCTGCTCGTTCATGGCGGCGACGAGTTCGGCCGTGCCCATGGTGTCCAATTCACTGAGCGCGGGCGATGCCGCTTCTGTTTGCAGGCCCGCGAGCTCGGAGCGGAGTTCCTTGAGCCGGTCGCCGTCAGGGGAACCGGGAGAGTCTGGGGAAGGTGCGTCAGGCTGTTCCGTCACGGTGAATGTACCTTTCCTGGAGGAGCCCGCGGCGGTTCGCTGCGAGGGCGGCCCCGTCCATGCCATCGCCGAGTGCCGCAACCACCTCAATCCCAGCCGAAGCGAGGGCGTTGTGCAAGAGCCCGCCGAAGAACTCCGATTTCACGACGCCGCCAAGGAGCGCCACTTTGTCCGTGTCGCCGGAGGCAAGCAACACAGTGTTCACGAGGAGCCTGCAAGCTTCGTCCACAATCCCGCGTGCGACGGCGTCTCCCGCCTCCGCTTCTTTCAGCACCGATGGGGCGAAACGCGCCATCGTCCGGGCCGGGTTGTCGGATTCGGCGAGCCACGCGGGAAGCTGCGCGGGCGAGCCGACGAGCGCGGCAGCCGCGCCGAGCAGCGAAGTGGCAGGGCCGCCGTCGTGCGCTTGCAGTGCGGCCTGGAGACCCTGCTGGCCGATCCACCGGCCGCTTCCGCGATCGCCCAACAGCGGTCCCCAGCCGTCGGCACGGTGGAGGGTGCCGGCGTCGTCGAAGCGGAAGGCAACGGCCCCCGTGCCCACAATCAGCACGGTTCCGGGCGCGCCGTCCAGGGCGCCGAGCTGGGCCGCGGTGGCGTCCGAGAGGACCGCGGCCGGGACCTTGAAGCGTTCGGAAAGCAGGACGGCGAGCCGGTGGGAGTTCGCCGCCGATGCCTCAACCCCGGCCACGGCGGCGCCGATTCCGCGCAACGAACCTTCCGGGAATGCTGCCGGAAGCCCTCGCGGCAGCATGGCTGCGGTGTCTGCGAGGAGCTCGAAGGCGAGCCGGGCGCCGTTGTCCATGCCCAGGCCGGGGAAGCCTTGCTGGTCCGCCGAGCCCAACACCTCATCGCCCTGCCGGAGTTCTACCCTGCATCGGCTCTTGCCGACGTCGGCCACCAAAATCACATCCGCGGAATCCATGGCCCAACCATATGTTGCGGGCGCCGCCACGTCTCGAAAAACTAAGAGGAGCCACAACACGATAAACTCGTCCATATCCCCAGCAACCGCGGAATCCCGCGATATAAGACGGAGACTTTTGTGAGCTTGACGCAGCTTGACCGTGTTCCCATCCGCCGTGCACTGATCTCGGTTTACGACAAGACGGGGCTGGAGGAGCTCGCGAAGGGCCTGCACGCAGCAGGAGTCGCCATCGTCTCCACCGGCTCCACCGCGAAGAGGATTGCCGCAGCCGGTATTCCGGTCAAGGAAGTCGAAGAAGTCACCGGTTCCCCGGAGATGCTCGATGGCCGGGTCAAGACCCTGCACCCGCGCGTGCACGGCGGCATCCTGGCCGACCGCCGGGTTCCTGCCCACATGGAAACGCTGGCCAAGATGGAGATCGAGCCCTTCGACCTCGTAGTGGTCAACCTCTACCCGTTCGTGGAGACCGTCCGCTCCGGCGCTGAGCAGGACGACGTCGTCGAGCAGATCGACATCGGAGGCCCCGCCATGGTGCGTTCGGCCGCGAAGAACCATGCCGCCGTCGCGATCGTCGTCGACCCGAACTTCTACGGCGCCGTGGTGGAAGCCGCCGCTTCGGGTGGCTTCGACCTGAAGACCCGCCGCCGCCTGGCAGCGAAAGCCTTCGCCCACACCGCAGCGTACGACACGGCCGTTGCCACCTGGACCGCCAGCCAGTTCCTCGACGAAGACGGCGATGGCGTCATTGACTGGCCCGCCTACGCCGGTCTCGCGCTGGAGCGCTCCGAGGTCCTGCGTTACGGCGAAAACCCGCACCAGCAGGCCGCCCTCTACGTGGACAAGGCCGCGCCCGCCGGCATCGCCCAGGCAGACCAGCTGCACGGCAAGGCCATGAGCTACAACAACTTCGTCGACGCCGACGCCGCCCTCCGCGCCGCGTTCGACTTCTCCGAGCCAGCGGTCGCCATCATCAAGCACGCCAACCCCTGCGGTGTCGCCGTCGGTTCCGCCGATGCCGCCGACCCCATCGCCGACGCCCACGCCAAGGCCCACGCCTGCGATCCGGTGTCCGCTTTCGGCGGCGTCATCGCGGCAAACAGCATTGTCACGGCGGGCATGGCGCAGACTGTAGCCGGGATCTTCACCGAGGTTGTCATCGCCCCGGGCTTCGAGCCGGAAGCCGTTGAAATCCTGTCCAAGAAGAAGAACATCCGCCTGCTGGCGCTGCCGGACGGTTATGGCCGCTACCCCACGGAGATGCGCCAGGTCTCGGGCGGCGTCCTCGTCCAGCAGGCCGACAAGGTGGACGCCGACGGCGACAACCCCGCCAACTGGACCCTCGCCGCCGGTCAAGCTGCCGACGACGCGACGCTGGCCGACCTCGCGTTCGCCTGGACCGCTTGCCGCGCCGCCAAGTCCAACGCGATCCTCCTCGCCAACAACGGAGCCGCAGTCGGCATCGGCATGGGCCAGGTCAACCGCCTGGACTCGTGCAAACTGGCCGTTGAACGCGCCAACACCCTGGGCGTTCAGGTGGAGTCCGACGGTGCTGTTGGGGGCGATGCCCCCGGCGGTGCGTCAAATGTCGGGGGGACAGAATCAGGCGCGACTGGCGCACCCGAGCGCGCCCGCGGTGCCGTGGCCGCTTCCGACGCGTTCTTCCCGTTCGCCGATGGCCTGCAGATCCTGATCGACGCCGGTGTCCGCGCCGTCGTCCAGCCTGGCGGTTCAGTGCGCGACGAGGAAGTCATTGCCGCGGCCAACGCCGCCGGGATCACGATGTACTTCACGGGAGCAAGGCACTTCTTCCACTAAGCCCGGGCTTCCACTAGGTCTGGGCTTCCACTAGGCGCACCCGCTCCACTAAGCCCACCCGCTCCACCAAGCCCAGCCGCTCCACTGAAAAATGGACATGTCCCCCCATTCCCGGGGGACATGTCCATTTTTCGTGCTCAGGACTGGGCATATTCGCAATATGTCCAGTCCTGGGAGCGAGCAGGGGGCATGTCCGGGGAGAGGGGGAGGCTACGAGGCCGTGGACGCCGTCTGATAGGTGCCCTGGATGACCGTGCCCCAGTATGGGCCGTACATCGTGGTGGAGTTGCTGCCGTAGCCGTAGCTGTTCACCGAGTTCTGGTACCCGCTGGAGCTGGTGCCAATGAACCACGGGCCACCGGAGGAGCCACCCGTCATGTTGCAAGCGATCCCCTGGGTGTTGTACTGGGGGTTGTAGGGATCGTTGCCGGCCGTGCCGGAGCAGCTCTTCAGTGATTCTCCGGTGAAGGGAGATGCTGCAGGGTATCCGAACGATTTGTAGGCAAGTCCTCGGGCGGCATTGAACTGGACCCCTGAGGCACCCACCACGCCTGAGAGCCTTTGGCCATTGAGCGTGTTCATGACGGCGAAACCGGTGTCGTACTGCATGTTTCCGCTCGAGGACCACTGGCTGGTGGTGTACAGCGCCTTGGCTGTCCATTTGCCGTAGGGCGCGGCGCCATCGAGGTAGGCAGGAACAAACGTGAAGTTGCTCGCGAACGCTCCGGGGCCCTCGTTCACGCAGTGGCCCGCGGTGGAGACGGTGCTTTGATTGGCCGAGGCGACGGAGTTGCCCGAGCAGACATAGTTCACTCCGCCCAGGGTGAAGAACACCTTCCCGATGTGCGAGACAGGAGCCTCACCTGCGTTGGCTTTGCGATCCACGGCCGACGGTGCTGTGGTGCTGGTGGGTTTCTGGCCTTCGATAGTCACTGCGCGGCCAAGCGCGGGAAAAAGCTCCTCGGGAGAAACCGGGAGATCGGCAAGGCCCACTGCGGCGTGTGCCCGGGTGAGCGCCTTGGTCGCCAGAACGTCGCCGGAGACGGCGTCCTTCATCCGTTCCGGAGTCCAATAGTCAGCGGTGCTGCCATCCGACGCCGAATCGCTGCTGACGGTCGACGCATCGGTGCCATGGCTTATGGACGGAGCCGCGGTGGCCCCGCTGCCGGCGCCCAGTGCGAGCAAGGCGGCGGCAGCGAGGCCGAGCAGACTTGTGGCCAGGGTCTTGGTTCTCGTCACAGTTGTCCTAGAGATCGGGGGTAGGCGCCGGTTGGTGGTGGCCTCCGACTGACGGAACCGAAACTACCCAAGACGTGACAAGCATGTAAAGAAATTGTCGAAATTGTGTGAGATTTGACTTTCGTTTTGACAAGATGCGAATTCTGCCATTTTTCCGGGTGGCCGAACACCTAGGATGTGGACGCCGACTCGTAGGCTTCCCGGATGACGGAGCCCCAATACGGCCCGTAGATCACGGCCGGGCCACCGGGGTAGCCGTAGCTAGTAATGGAGTTTTGGTAGGAATCCCGCCCGGAGTCGACCATCCAGGGTCCGCCCGATGAACCGCCGGTCATATCGCAGGGAATGCCCTGTGCCTTGAACTGTGGATTGATGGGATCATCGGTGGCGTCGCCCGAACAGCTCTTCAGCGATTGTCCGTCGAACGGCGGCGCGGCAGGGTAGCCAAAGGCTTGGTAGCTGAGTCCCCGGTCCTGGTTGAACTCCACGCCGGACGCGCCGACGACGTCGGCCAAGTGCTTGCCGTTCACCGTGGCAGTGACTGCGAAGCCTGTGTCATAGCGGATGTCGCCCGCGGTGCGCCACTGGGGTGTGGTGTAGAGGGCTTTGGCAGGCCAGATGCCATAAGGAGCTTTCCCGTTGAGATAAGCCGGAACGAAAACGAAGTTCCGGACGAACGCGCCAGGACCCTCATTGACACAGTGGCCCGCGGTCGCGACGGTGCTGTCGTTATCCGACACGACGACGTTGCCGGAGCAGACATAGGCGAAGGCGCCCATGGTGAAGAAGACCTTGCCGACGTGGTCAATGGGGTCTTCGTCTTGATGCAGGCTCGGGCTGCCGACCTTGGTGCTGGCGATTTTCACTGGCGGGCCGGTTTCGACCGTGCCGCCGGCGGTGCTGGAGGTTCCACCTCGTGCGAGGGCTTTTCCTGCAAGGACATCGCCGGGGATTGCTGCTTGCATCCGTTCGGGAGTCCAGTACGCAGTGGGGTCGGTGTTTGTTGTCGCCAAGCTGACGAGCTGCTGCGTCCCAGGCGCTGCAAAGCTCGAAACCGCAGTGAAAGGCATTGCGGCTGCCGCCCCTCCAGCGGCACAGAGGGTCAAAACGGCGGA
Organism: Arthrobacter sp. NPDC080073; assembly: GCF_040686575.1. Lineage (NCBI taxonomy): Bacteria > Bacillati > Actinomycetota > Actinomycetes > Micrococcales > Micrococcaceae > Arthrobacter > Arthrobacter sp. NPDC080073. The sequence goes on along the minus strand of NZ_JBFBKR010000011.1, from coordinate 52,074 downwards.
GGTAAGGAGGCTCAGGAGACCAGTGATGGGGAGTGATTTCTTTGTCATGATTGTCCTGCCAATCGTTTGGCGGCCACGTGTCGTCGGCCACAGTTTGACCCAATGAACCTACTCCGATTTGGCGCGGACGTACATATGGTCCGGCGGGCTATGACGTTGCATAGCTCGTTCGGAACCGTCCCAGTACGCGCCAATCCGGCCCCCTCGGGTAAGTTAGAGATGTTGAAATCTGCAGACTTTCAGGGAGATGCCCCGCCAATGGCAAAGATTATCTATACCCACACTGACGAAGCGCCGATGCTGGCGACGTACTCGTTCCTGCCGATTGTGGAAGCCTTCGCCTCGACGGCGGGCGTGGAGGTCGAGACCCGCGACATTTCGCTGGCCGGCCGAATCATCGCCGTCTTCGGCGACTACCTGACTGAAGAGCAGCGGATCAGCGACGCACTGGCCGAACTGGGTGAACTGGCAAAGAAACCCGAAGCCAACATCATCAAGCTCCCCAACATCAGCGCGTCCGTCCCGCAGCTCAAGGCAGCCATTGCCGAACTGCAGGCGCAGGGCTACGCGCTTCCGGACTACCCGGACAACCCCTCCTCGGACGAAGAGACGGACATCCGCTCACGTTACGACAAGATCAAGGGCTCGGCCGTCAACCCGGTCCTGCGCGAAGGCAACTCGGACCGCCGCGCACCCCTGTCGGTGAAGAACTACGCCCGCCAGAACCCGCACTCCATGGGTGCCTGGAGCGCGGACTCCAAGACCAATGTTGCGCACATGACGGCGAACGACTTCCGCTCCAACGAGAAGTCCGTGGTCATCCCCGCCGATGACACCGTCAAGATCCAGATTGTCCGCGAAGACGGCACCGTCAAGGTCCTCAAGCCGGCCTTCCCCGTCCTCGCTGGTGAAGTTGTGGACGGCACCGTGATGCGCGCTGCGGCCTTGGACGAGTTCCTGGCTGGTCAGGTGGTCCGTGCCAAGGAAGAGGGCGTGCTGTTCTCGGCACACCTGAAGGCCACCATGATGAAGGTCTCCGACCCGATCATCTTCGGCCACGTCGTCAAGGCGTACTTCTCCGAGCTCTTCGACACTTACGGCAAGCAGATTGCTGCCGCCGGGCTGAGCGCCAACAATGGCCTCGCTTCCATCCTCAACGGCCTCGATGAACTCCCGGAGGACGTCCGCGAAGGCATCAAGGCGGCCATCAAGAAGGGCCTGGAAGACGGCCCCGCACTGGCCATGGTCGATTCTGACAAGGGCATCACCAACCTCCACGTTCCCAGCGACATCATCGTTGACGCCTCGATGCCGGCCATGATCCGCAGCTCCGGCCACATGTGGGGCCCGGACGGCAAGGAGCACGACACCCTCGCCGTCATCCCGGACAGCTGCTACGCGGACGTCTACCAGGTTGTCATCGATGACTGCCGTGCACATGGCGCCTTCGACCCCACCACCATGGGGACGGTTCCGAACGTCGGACTGATGGCACAAGCGGCTGAAGAATACGGCAGCCACAACAAGACCTTCGAGGTTGAGTACGCCGGGACCATGCAGGTTGTGGATTCCTCCGGAACCGTGCTGATCGAACACCAGGTCTCCCCGGGCGACATCTGGCGCGCCTGCCAGACCAAGGACGTGCCGATCCGTGACTGGGTCAAGCTCGCTGTCACGCGTGCCCGCGCTTCCAAGATGCCGGCCGTGTTCTGGCTCGACGAAAGCCGCGCCCACGACGCCCAGCTGATCGCCAAGGTCAAGGAATACCTGAAGGACCACGACACCGAGGGCCTGCAGATCGAAATCATGTCCCCGGAGAAGGCCACCGCGTTCACGCTGGAGCGGATCCGCAAGGGCGAAGACACCATCTCGGTTACCGGAAACGTGTTGCGTGACTACCTCACCGACCTGTTCCCGATCCTCGAACTTGGCACCAGCGCCAAGATGCTCTCCGTGGTTCCGCTGATCAACGGCGGCGGCCTCTTCGAGACCGGTGCCGGCGGTTCGGCTCCGAAGCACGTCCAGCAGCTCCTGCAGGAAAACCACTTGCGCTGGGACAGCCTGGGCGAATTCCTCGCGCTGGCGGTTAGCTTCGAGCACCTAGCCGCAACCACGGGCAACGCCCGGGCCCAGGTCCTCGCCGACACGCTGGACCGTGCCACGGGCACATTCCTCCTGGACAACAAGTCCCCGAAGCGACGGGTCGGCGAACTCGACAACCGAGGCAGCCACTATTACCTCGCCAAGTACTGGGCACAGGAACTGGCCCAGCAGACAGACGACGCCGAACTCGCCGCGGCGTTCTCCGCCGTCGCCGGAGCCCTGACGTCCAACGAGGAAACGATCGTCGCCGAGCTGCTCGAAGTCCAGGGTTCGCCTGTCGACATCGGCGGCTACTACCGCCCCGATGCCGCAAAGGCAGAGGCCGTGATGCGTCCGTCCGCAAAGCTCAACGAGGTTGTCGCCACGCTGAACTAGGCACCCCGCCCCACCCAACTGACTCGCAGTTGTTGTCGCTTTGAGAGCTCAGAACGACAACAACTGCGAGTCAGTTGCGTTAAGCGGCCGTTTTGAGCTCTGCCGTCGGCATGGAAGATTGGACCGGGTGAAATTCCTCCTTCCTTCGCACACATCGTCCTCGCGTGGCATCGCCTTTCTGAGGATCGTGTTCGGCGGCCTTTTGCTACTGCACGGAGTCCAGAAGCTGCTCGCAGGGCAGCCCGCGTTCGAGGCAACCATCGCTGCAATGGGTGTTCAAAAGGCGGAGCTGATGTCCTGGCTCGTCATCTGGGGCGAAACCGGGCTGGGCGCACTTTTGGTGCTCGGCGCCCTGACCAGGGTGGCTGGTTTCCTGGCCGCCCTGATGTACGCCGGGATCTGGTTTGTCACCGAATCGGGCAAGCCCCTGTTGAGCAATAGTCCCGGAATCAACGCCGAGCTGCTCATTCTGTACATCGCGTTGGCGTTGGCGTTTGCCTTCATCGGTTCGGGGGCGGTTTCGCTGGACCGGAAACTGTTTGCCGGCAAGCCAGCCCGGAAGACGCGGCGCTAGGCGGCCCTAGCGCCGACCGGCCTGGAGACCCGCGCGGGCCATGGCGTCCGCGTAGGAGCGCCCCATTTCGATCAGCCATTCGGTCTGGCGTTCCTTGGACCCGGCGAACGCGCGCCCGTGCAGCGAACGGGCCTTGTAGACCTTCAAGCCGCGGCGCCAAATCAGCTGGTTGTCAGTCTTGAGGAGCATCTGCGCCAGGCGGTTGGCTTCCGTTCCATGGGCGACGATCGCCGAAGCGCGTGGAACGAGTTTGAGGAAAGCGATGAGCGGCTTGAGGCCTGCGGCGATCTGCTCCGGAGTCAGCTTCCCGTTCGCCTCGCCCGGAGTGAACCACGGGTGGGTGTTCCAGGGCATCATCCATTCCGGGCGCAGGCCGAGCTGGAACTGCAGGCCCAGTAGCCGGGTGGCGGCGGCGTCGTCGCCGGCCCAGACAACGCCCCGCGAGGAGGCCTCGCTGTTGTTGGAAAACAGGGTGACAATCCGGCAGTCCTCCACCGAGTGCATCGGATCCACATAGGGGACTTCGAAGCCGGGGCGGAGCTTGCGGAGGAAATCCACATGCTGGTTCACCGGCGCGATGTGCGGGGCGAAGAAGGGGCTGTCCGGGACCGGTGGAGCCACGGCTTCTTCGGCGGAAGCCTCTGCGGAGCTTGCCGGTTCGACGGCGGTCGGTTCGACGGCGGTTACCGTCGGAGTGTTTTCGACGGCGGGAGCGGCCGCAGGTTCCACCTTGCGGGTGATGACCGGGCTGGCCTTGGGCATAGAAATTGAGGAAGCCTTCTTCGGCGTGACGGCCTTTACGGCAGTGGCCTTGGGAGCGTCTTTCCTGGCCGGCGCCTTCTTTTCGGCCTTGGCCGGGGCGTCCAGGTCATCCTCGTCGTCGAACAAACCATCGAAGAGCTTGTCGAGTTCGTCGTAGCCGCTGTAGTCGTCGTCGTCGAGCTCGGGGCCGCGCCCGAAACCTTCCTCGTACCGCGAGTCCAGGGCGCTGCGGTAATCCTCTTCGTGTACGTCGAAATAGTCCGGTTCGGCCAATGCGGTCATGAGAGCAGGGGTCTCCTGGGGTCGGGCAGGGGCCGGTACCGGGGCGCGTGGGGGCACGTCCGTTCCGGGCCAGTTGATGGGGGGCTCTCCGGGGGCCGGTTGAGCCTTTAGATCTTAGCAAGCCACAGGCGGTCTGGTGTCCTTCCTCGGTTCACCTGACACGGTATGTCGCGCAGCCCAGGGGCATGACGGAGCCGCGATGCGTCGAACATCACCCGTACGCGTGGCCGGGGGCGGGAGTAGAGCCGCGAAAAGGCGGGTTGAATGGACAGAAAGCGTCCATTCAACCCGCCTTGTTCGGCGTCAGTTGTTCAGTGCCACAGTTCAGACGTGGATGACGAATTGCGCAAGTGCCGCGGCTGCCACGAAACTCGCGGAGAACGTGATTGTCGCCACAATCACCGTGCGCCAGTTCAGGGTCTTAAGCGCGTTGATGTCGCGCCCCACGTTCATGCCGAGCAGGGCGATCGAGCCAAGGCCCACGTAGAGCGGGTCAAGGTTGTGGGTGAACGAGCCAATCATGCCGCTGACAGGCAGGATCGGAGCCGTTGCCAAGGTGGCGAGCGCAAGGACCCATACGCTTGACGGCACGGCAGGCACGAACTTGGCAAGTACGAACGCCAGAGCGGTAAGGAAGCCAAGGATCACCACGCCAATGACGTCGTTGACACTGATGGACTTCGTGCCCAAAGCGTTGAGAACCACGCCCGCGGCGATGCTTGCAACAAAAGCGATGATCCATGTTGAAGGTTTCGTGCGCACCTCCGGGTCCCGGATCACAGCCGAAACGTCCACCTTGGTTCGGTCCTGCGGCCGGCGCAGGTTCGCGATAACGGCGTTCCCGTTGCGGTCAAGGCGTTTGCCCTCGTCATTGCGGCGGAAGAGTCGCGACCAGAACTTGTAAAGCCGCAAGGACATCGGCAGTGAAAGGAAGGCCCCGGCGTAGAAGCCCACAAGGTTCGTCACCAGGTTGGACAGGGCCGCCAGCGCCATGATTTCCGGCGCCTGCTCCGGATGGATGATGGACAGGGCAGCTACGCCGCCAAGCATCATGGACCCCGAGCCGAGGCCCAGGCCGAGCGCCAGGGCGCGTGGGTCAAAGATGCCCATCCCGCCGAGCAGGCCTGCCAGCAGGGAGATGAAGACTGCGCCGAAGACGCTGCCCAGAAGCCACACGGAGAAGACGCCACGGTAAATCGGGGATTTCACGCCGAAACGCTGCAATGCGTAAGCCAAGTAGGATTCACGGTCGATTGCCCAGGTGGCACCGATGGCCGTGCGGCCCATGCCCAGCGCCACACCGACCGGCAGGGCGATGATGACCGTTCCGAAGATGTGGCCCACTTCCTGGAGCAGGATGGCCGGGCCGAGGGAGGTCAGTTTGGCGAAAGAAGGCCCCACTTGGGTGCCGAGGGCCCCGAGGAACATGACGATGCTGACGTTGAGCAACACCGAGGCCACGGCGCGGCTTTGGCCGGACATGGGACGGACCTTTTGGACGCCGATGACAGCGCCGATCAGCACCGCCCACAAGACGGGCATGAGCACGATGGCGGCGTTGCCCAGGGGAATCTTGTGCGTGCCGGCCAGGATAGCGACGGCGCAGATGGCTGTGGACAGCAGGATCATCGATCCCCATTGCCGTGCCGTCGGGGTGAAGAGGCGGGCCGGTTCGTGATCGACATTGACTACGGGCGTATCCACCTCCGGAGTGGTTGTGGATTGGTTCTTCATGGTTGTGCACCCTTCGTGCGCTGCAGTGGCGAGGACGGATCCGTCCAGTCGTTTGGTATACCAAAGATGGTAAGGTGGATCACATCGCATTGCAAGACATGTCACATAAGCTGCTAGAAATTCTAAGAAATTAAGGCATCCGCGTGTTCGGCCAACTTCGAACTTGATCAGCGGCTATTTGATCTGGAATACCAAAATTGGAGAGTTTATGATTACTCAGCTTTCTGCCCGGTACGTCCTTGGCTATGACGGAACCGGGCACGTGATGCACAGGGACGGGCACGTCATTATGCGGGATGATGAGATCATCCACGTCGGGACGGACTACTCGGGTCCCGTGGACGAACGCCGGGACTTCGGACAGAGCCTCATCGCACCCGGCCTTATCGATCTTGATGCCTTGACGGACATAGATCACATGATCTTCGACTCTTGGCCCACCGACGAGACGGCCCCGGGCTTGCAATGGTCTGAGGACTACTTCCACAACCGCCGGCGCGATGTCTTCACTGCGGCGCAGCGCCAGAGCGTGCGCAAATTCGCCCTAGCGCAGCTCGCCTTGCACGGAGTGACCACCTACATGCCGATCGCCTCGGAAATCCACAGCTCATGGGCTGAAACCTTCGAAGAACTCAAAGGGATGGCGCAGTCCAGCATCGAGCTCGGACTGCGGGGCATCCTGGGCCCCGCGTACCGCTCGGGGATCAATGTTACCGACGACGACGGCCAGCGGGTGATCCTCTTCGACGAGGAAGAAGGACGTAGAGGATTCGCTGACGCCGCGCGGTTCCTCGACTACGCCGACGAGCTAGGACATCCGTTGCTTACCGGTGTCCTGCTGCCGTGCCGAATCGAGACGCTTTCGGACGAACTAATGCGCCGGACCGCGGAGCTGGCCACCAAACGCAACGCGCTGGTCCGCCTCCATTGCCTTCAGGGGACCAACGAAGACGGGTTCCTTGTCGAGCTCACCGGGCGCACCGTCCTGGAGCAGCTTGCGGATTCCGGCCTGCTGGACACACGGCTCCTTATTCCGCATGGGGTTGTCATCGACGGCACCCACCCGTCCTCCAGCGCGGAGGGCGGACCGTTGGATGTGCTGGCCCGGCATGACGTCAGCATCATCCACTGCCCACTGACGTCGTTCCACTACTCAGGCATGCTCAAGTCCTTTGATGCCTTCGCAGCCGCCGGGGTCAACATGTGCCTGGGAACGGATTCTTTCCCGCCGGACCTGATCAAGGGCATCGACATCGGCACGCACCTGGCCCGCATCGCAGAGGGCCGCCGGGACGCAGGCACGGTGTCGGCGTTCTTCGACGCCGCCACTCTGGGTGGTGCCAGGGCATTGGGCCGAGACGACCTGGGACGCCTGTCACCGGGGGCGCAAGCGGACATCATGGTCGCCTCACTGGGTGACTTCCGTGACGGGGTCATCGAAGATCCATTGCGCACGCTGATCCTCAACGGCTCCGCACGCAATGTCACCGATACGTACGTTGCGGGCCGCCCCGTGGTTGTTGACGGCTCACTCCCAGGCATGGAACTGGATGAACTGCGCGCTGAGGGTCAGCAGCTTTTTGGACAGATGATGGAAGCCTACGGCGAACGCGACTACCGGCGTCGCGACGCCTCCGAGCTGTTTCCCCCGGTGTACGCCCCGGCGGCGCCCCAGGTCCCGTGACCTGACAGCGAAACGAACCGTGGGAGTCGGAATTCCGCGGTGGTTCCACGCACGGGCACCTCCGCGGGGCTGTTTGCCCTGCGGAGGAGCCGCGGACGGGTTACCTCCAATGCGGTGGAGCAGCCCGAGCCAGTGACTATGCGGGAACGGTTGCCCGGAGCTTCCGGCTACCCACCATGACGATGAGACCAAGCAGAAGCAGAGCTGCCGCGAACAGCAACCACAGGCCATTGAAGCCAGTGCTTGCGAGAACGGCCGTTCCAGCCCCCACAGCAACGGCTGCAGAAACCGAGGCCGCATTGGCCTGTGCTGCAGTTCCCGAAGCGATGGCAGACGGCGTCTCACCCGCAGGAGCGGCTGTACCTGGATCGACAAAACCCTGCGAACCGAGCGGCAGGTTCACGACGGGCGGGGTAACGGTCGACGGGTTCACGACGCCGGAAGGCAGACCCGAACCTACCGATGCGCTGCTGACATTGATCGGCAGACCCAAGGGTGCGGTGAGTCCCGTGCCCGAGAGGATGCCGGTGGCCGCCGTCGGTGTGGTGCCGAGCAGACCCAAGGGTGCGGTGAGTCCCGTGCCCGAGAGGATGCCGGTGGCTGCCGTCGGTGTGGTGCCGAGCAGGTTCAGGGGTGCGGTGAGTCCCGTGCCCGAGAGGATGCCGGTCGCTGCCGTCGGTGTGGTGCCGAGCAGGTTGACCGTGGTGTCACCCACGGTGGCTAGTCCGGTCACCGGTGCCGTGACGCCTGCGCCTCCGCTGCCTCCGCTGGTGCCTGCCGGGGTCGTGAGGACGTTGACGGAGGTGTCGCCGACGGTGACAGGAGCGGTTACCGGTGCCGTTACGCCGGTGCCGCCGGTGCCTCCGCTGGTGCCTGCCGGCGTCGTGCTGAGGACGTTGACGGAGGTGTCGCCGACGGTGACAGGAGCGGTTACCGGTGCCGTTACGCCGGTGCCTCCGGTGCCTCCGCTGGCTCCGCTGGTGCCTGCCGGCGTCGTGCTGAGGACGTTGACGGAGGTGTCGCCGACGGTGACAGGTGCGGTTACCGGTGCCGTGACGCCCGTGCCTCCGGTGCCTCCGCCGGTGCCTGCCGGCGTCGTGCTGAGGACGTTGACGGAGGTGTCGCCGACGGTGACAGGAGCGGTTACCGGTGCAGTGACGCCTGCGCCTCCGCTGGCGCCTGCCGGCGTGCTGAGGACGTTGACGGAGGTGTCACCCACGGTGGCTAGTCCGGTCACAGGTGCCGTGACGCCGGTGCCTCCGCCGGTGCCTGCCGGCGTCGTGAGGACGTTGACGGAAGTGTCACCCACGGTGGCCAGTCCGGTCACGGGTGCCGTGATGCCGCTGCCTCCGGTGCCTCCGCTGTTGCCTGCCGGGGTCGTGAGGACGTTGACGGAGGTGTCACCCACGGTGGCTAGTCCGGTCACGGGTGCCGTGACGCCGGTGCCTCCGCCGGTGCCCGTCGGCGCGGTGCCTGCCGGCGTCGTGCTGAGGACGTTGACGGAGGTGTCGCCGACGGTGACAGGAGCAGTTACGGGCGCAGTCGCCTGCGTGCCAGCGGTTGTTCCAGGGGCGGAATTGTCCAGAACTGCCAGTGAAGCGGCTCCGATATTAACAGGGACCGATATCGGAGCCACCACCTGGGTTCCGGACGGGACGGCTGCTCCGCCGGAATTGCTCGCCGGGCCCGGAGCCGGGGCGGGGGCAGGGGAGGTGGTTGCGGCGCTCGAATTTCCAAGAATTGAGAGCGACGTCGACCCGAGGGTCACCGGAGCGGACACCGGTGCAACGACTTGTGTGCCTGAGGCATTGCCTGACGCACTTGTGGTGGTGTCTGCCGCGTTCGCGGCAGTTGCGCCGAGGGCAATCAACCCACCGGCAAAGAGGGTGCCAAGCAGCCCCTTGCGAATCATGCTGTGCATTATGTTTTTCTCCTGAACGTGTAGTTCCCAAAGGCGTCCGCAGGAGCCTGCGTGTACGCCCCGATTGGCCATTTGCCGCCGTCCAGAATTGCCTTCCGGGAGAGCGGCGGGGCGCGGAACTAGTCAGGGGAAGAACCCGGGTCAAACGACACCGGGGCCGGAACTCTGCCGGCAGCAGCTGTGGACACGAGCGTCCCAGTCAAGGGGTAAAACAGAATCGTGCCTTGGAGCCAGGCAGTAGCAGCCCCCGAAGGATTACTGGTGAGGACTGCAGAGCTATTTCCGGCGTCGCTGCCGCCTGGTGTGCCGGGCGGGATTGTCCCGCCCGGCGCGGGCGCTGAAGGTACCTCGGAATTGGTAGCCCGGACTGTCGACGTCGAAAGTGTCCCATCCAGGACCGGCGGCCCGCTGGGGCCAGCGACGTCGAGCATCGGGGCCGCGACATCCTGAGCCGGCGTCGGGGGGGCCACGGCAGCGGGCTCAACAGCAGCGGGTTCCCCTGCAAGAGCTTCGCCCGTTCCGACAGCATCGGGGATTTGGACGGAGGGGACAGTTATCTGAGGGATGGTGACTTGAAGGCTGCCGACCAAGGAACCAACCCTTGCCCCAACGCCGTCAACCGCGCTTGCTGCCGGCGATACAACCCTTGTAGTCACGGCACCGACGGTTCCCTCAGGGACGACTGCGCTGACAACGGGCGTGCTGGCTGCAAGTTGGTCGACGCTCCGGCTCAGCTTGGGAAGTTCGTGCACGGCGACAGCCGGTACCTGTACCGCTGGTGGATGGACCTCGTGGTGCACGACGTTTGACACTGCAGAGCCGGCGCCGCCCGGAAGGTTGTGGTTGTTTGCGCTTCCGGAATCAGCGTTTGCTGCCGTGGAAGAGAGGGCCATCCAAACGACGGCTCCGGCGCCGGCGAGCATGATGGAGCGGAGAATATGAAGAACGCGCGACTTACTTTGCTCAGCTTCCATCTCGACACCCCCCAGCGTCAGCTTGGATCGACGATCGCTCCCATCCTAGGCCTCACTAATTAACTAGTCCAGACGTTGGACGATGGATTTGTCATTTAGTTCAGCGGGCGTCGTTGGCGTACCGGACTCCTAGTTGGGACCGCACGCCGTCGAAGAGGCGCATCGTGCTCAATGAATCGTCCAGGGGCATCACGGGACTTTCGATCAGTCCTTGTTGGACACATCGCGTAACCTCACGCAGTTCGTACGTATAGCCGATCCCCACCGCGTCAAAGCGTTCGATTCGCGGCTCGTCCCAGCCGGTTCGAACCAGAAGCTCGCGTGGATTGTTGATGGACCCCCGCGTCTGGAGGAAACCCTTGGACCCGGCAACGGACGCCGAGCGCGGCCCATGGGCCAGTAACGAAGAGGTCAGTTGGGCAATGGCACCGCCGTCGTAAGCCAGCGTGAGCGCATTCTGCGAGTCGACGCCGTCGTCCGTCAAAGTGCCCACTGCGCTGACCGACTGCGGGAAGCCGAGGGTGCCCAAAGGCCAGAGCAACGCGTATACCGTGAGGTCCAAAAGTGCGCCGCCTCCGTCCGCCGGGGCCCAGATCCGGGCGGCCGGATCATAGGGGGCGGGGAAGCCAAGGTCGGCGCTGACCCACTTGATGTCGCCCAGTTCGCCCGACGCGGCAATGGCGAATGCCCTCTGCATGCTGGGCAGGAATCGACTCCATACGGCTTCCATGAGGAACAATTTCCGTTCCCGGGCCAAAGCGACCAGCTCTGCCGCTTCACGACCGTTGATGGTCAAGGATTTCTCGCACAGAACGTGCTTGCCCGCGTTGAGGGCGTCCCTGACGATCTCGAAGTGCTGGGCGTGCGGAGTAGCCACGTAGACCACATCGACGGCGTCATCGGCGAGCAGCCGCTGGTAGCCGTGCACTCCGCCGTCGTCTCCGTAGGACTTCGTGACCCCGTGCGCGGCAGCAAAGGCGTCGGCGGATTCCTGGCGCCGGGAACTCACTGCGTAGAGGTTTGCGTCCTCGAGCTGGGCGAGGTCGCCGCTCACGGTTTTAGCGATCCCTCCTGTGGCGATAATGCCCCAGTTCAGAGCCCTGCCGGTGGCTGCGCGGGGATCCTGGTTCGGCTGGCTGAACAACCACGGCTTGGCGATATGCAGACTCATGCGGCCTATCCTCTCATTCCGCGCCAGGCGTCATACAGCACACGCTCAAGTCACGAGCCATCCGAATTTCGCCGGCCCTCCTTCCGTTGTTTGGAAAACGTGATCAGGCCCCGGCAGCTACCCTCGGACGCACCGTTTCCTCGCTCAGTTTGCCCTGCTGCAGCCTGAAGCGCCGCTCGGTTTTCTGCGCCAGGCTCCGGTCGTGCGTTACCACCAGAATGGTGGTGTTGTGGTCCCGGCTCAAGGAACTGAGCAATTCGATGATGTGCTCACCGGTCTGCTCATCCAGGTTGCCGGTGGGCTCGTCGGCAAGGATGAGCTTGGGCTCGTTGGCCAGCGCCCGGGCGATCGCAACGCGCTGCTGCTCGCCTCCCGAGAGCTTGTTGATGCGGCGGGACTGTTTTTCGGGATCCAGCTGCACCTGCTCCAGGAGGGACCGAGCCCGTTCCAGGCGGGCAGCCTTCCGCATTCCTGCGAACTCCATGGGCAGCATCACGTTGTCTACTGCCGAGAGGTTGGGAATGAGGTTGAACTGCTGGAAAACGAAGCCGATGTCCCGGCGTCGGTACTCGGTGAGTTTGCCCGCTGGGAGCCCGGCCAGGCTGACCCCATCCACGACGACGTCGCCGCTTGTGGGCTTGTCGAGGGCGCCGAGCAGGGAGAGCAAGGTGCTCTTTCCACTGCCGCTCTTCCCTACGATCGAGGCGAGGGTGCCTTTTTCGAGCTCGAAGCTCACGCCGTTGACGGGCTTGATGGTGCGGTCGCCGGACTTGAACTGGCGGACCAGGTCTTTGACTTCAATCATGGCTATTCTCCTCGTAGGACTTCGATGGGGCGGATGCGGGCTGTGAGCAGCGCTGGTACCAGGGCGCCCACGACGGCGACGCCGAATACCGCGGCAACGCCGGCGGCAATGACGCCGGGGGAGGCGCTCGCCGTGACCGAGGTGAGCAGTTGGGAGGCTCCGCCGAAGGGGTTTCCACCGGGTCCGCCGAAGCCTCCGGCGCCGAAGCCTCCGCCGCCGGGGCCGCGCTGGGTGGTGGCCGCCGTCGAGCTGTTGGAAGTGATTAGTGCCGATGCGATGCCGCCGCTGGCGAAGGAGGCAATCGCAGCGCCAACGACGCTGCCGAGCGCCACGAGGACGAGGGCTTCGAGCACGAACTGCAAGCCGATGGTCCGGTTGCGGGCGCCTATGGCCTTCAGGACTCCGATCTCACGGCGGCGCTCGCGGACCAGCATGACCATGATGAGCAGGATGATCAGGCCGGCCGTGCCAAGGGCTGCAATGAAGGCCACGAGTGAGATGTTCTTGACGCTGTCCAGGGAACTGACTGCGGTTTCGAGGTTCCGCTGGCCCTGCGTCACGTCTGCCTTGCTGGAGCCCAAGGCAGTCTGCAGAGCCGTCTTGGCGGCATCCACGTTCGCCATGCTGTTGACCGTCACCACCATGCTGGAGAGCTCGCCGGGTGTTGCTGCGAGGGCCTGGGCTTCGGCGAGCGTCGTGTATACGGCGTTGTTGCCGAAAGTGGTGCCGGCGTCGAAGATGCCGGCCACCGTGAAGGTCTTACCCGCGATCGTGAACGTTGAGCCGGCCTTGAGGTTGTTCTTTGTCGCGAGGGTAGTTCCGACGAGGGCCTTGGTGCTGGCCGCGGTGTAGTCGCCCAGGCCCGTGCCGCTGGTGATGTTCAAAGCCTTGCCGGCAGTGTCAACCTCGGCTCCGATACCGGTAGCCGTGATGGGCAATGAGAACGACGGCGCGGTGCCGGTGCTTCCCGTGCCCGTGCTTCCCGACCCGGTGTTGCCCGACCCGGTGCTGCCGCCGGTGTTGCGGTTACCGAGCGTGCCGGCGTCGATGGCTGCCTGGAGGTTCGTGGTGACGCTCGTACCGCCGCCCGGGCCGCCGCCCGGTCCCGTCTGCTGCGTCGTGGTGCTGGTGGTCGAGGCCGCTGTTGCGGTCTCCAGCCGCAGCGCCTTGGTGCCCACCACCGAAACGACGTTCGGTACGGCTGCCGCCGTCGCGGTCTGGGCGGTAGTGAGCGGCTCGCCGCCGCCGTCGAATCCCTGTGCCCCGGCGGGGTTCACGGTCAGGACCGTGCCCACGGAGGCATTGAGCTCCTGGACTTTGCCGCCAACGGCCTGGTTGGCCACGAGCATGGCCAGCGCCAGCCCGATCGCGACGGCCAGCACTGCCACTACAGCCGCGGTTCTTATCTTGTTGCGGAAGGCATTGCCTACACTCCGGGCGAGGACGCTCACGATTCTCCTTCTGGACCTGGCCCGCCCCAGCGGCGCGCCTGCTCACCTAAGAGTGCTCACCGCGGCTGTGCGACTGTGCTGCTGAAGCTATGCGGGGCCTGTGAAGAGTTGCGCGACGGCGGATGGAACCGGACACAGCGACGGCGGCCACCCCCATGAATGGGGATGGCCGCCGTCGTTGGTGCTGGAGGAGAACTACTACTTGGTGATCGGGCCGAGGACCGGATCGTCCACGTAGGCCGTCTTCACGTTGTCCTTGGTGACAATGACCGGCGGCAGGAGGTATGCCGGGACGGTCTTGACGCCGTTGTTGTAGGACTTGGTGTCGTTGATTTCAAGCTGCTTGCCGGCCTGCAAGTCCTGGACCATCGTGATGGCGTGCTCAACGAGCTTGCGGGTGTCCTTGTTGATGGTGGAGTACTGCTCGCCGGCCATGATGGACTTGACCGATTCAACTTCGGAGTCCTGGCCGGTGACGACCGGAAGCGGCTTGCCTGCAGCCTTCACCGAGGTCAGGATGGCACGGGCCAGGGTGTCGTTCGGGGACAGCACTCCATCGATCGAGGCGCTGGTGTAGGTTCCTGCAAGCAGCGTGTCCATGCGCTTCTGGGCGTTCTCTGCCTTCCAGCCCTGGGTGACGGCCTGTTCGAACGACTTCTGGCCGGAGACCACCTTGAGGGTTCCGTCGTCGATCTTCGGCTGCAGGATGCTCATGGCGCCGTCGAAGAAGACCTTCGCGTTGGCGTCATCGGGCGAACCGGCGAAGAGCTCGATGTTGTATGGACCGCTCGGCTTCTTGGCCTTGAGCCCGTCCAGGAGTGCCTGGCCTTGCAGCACACCGACCTTGAAGTTGTCGTATGCCACGTAGTAGTCCACGTTGGACGTGTTCAGCAGGAGGCGGTCGTAGGCGATGACCGTCGCACCGGCGTCCTTGGCCTGCTTCAGCTGTGTACCGAGCTGGGCACCGTCGATGGCACCGACAATGATGACCTTGTCGCCCTTGGTGACCATGGCGCTGATCTGATTCTGCTGCTCCGACACGCCGCCGTTGGCGAACTGCACATCCGGCTTGAATCCCGCGCTCGTCAGGCCGTCGTTGAACAGCTTCTCTGCCAACACCCAGTTCTCGCTCGTTTTCTGGGGGAGCGCGACGCCGATCGAGGAGCCTTTCGGAAACGTTTCGGCTGCTCCGCTTGAGGAGCCGCCAGAGCTGCCGGTGTCCGAACGGCCGCAGGCCGTCAGCGCCAGTGCCGCGATCGCAGCTACCGCTGCTGCCTTTCCTGCTTTACCCAACATTCGCATATCTTGGTTCGCTTTCTTTGTTGTGGATGGAACAAGTTGTGAAGCCGGTCAGGCTTCCTTCGAGATGACTTCCCTGGTTGAGGTTGTCTCGTCCGGAGCGATCTCTTCGCTCTTCCGGCCGAAGTTCTTCATCATCATTCCGATGATCGATTTCTTGCCCTGCGTCTTGTTGTAGACGTCGAAGGCAACTGCTGCCAGCAGCACGAGGCCCTTGATGATTTGGGTCAGGTCGGCGCCGACGCCGAGGAGCTGGAGGCCGTTGTTAAGGACAGCCATGACCAGGCCACCAACGATCGAGCCGATAACGGTGCCTACGCCGCCGGTGACTGCGGCGCCACCAATGAAGACTGCGGCAATCGCGTCCAGTTCCCAGCCCACGCCGTCGAACGGCCCCGAGGCGGTGGAGCGGCCGACGAAGATCATGCCGGCGAGCCCGGCGAGGATGGACATGTTCATCATGACCATGAAATTGACCTTCTTGGACTGGACACCCGAAAGTTCTGCCGCGTGGCGGTTTCCGCCTACTGCGTAGATATGGCGGCCAATGACCGTCTTGGCCGAAATAAAGCCATAGATCAGGACCAGCACGGCCAGGATGAGCCCTGGGATGGGGAACGAGGTGCCCGGGCGGCCGGTGGCGAACAAGTACGTGGCGTACAGGATGGCGGCGTTGACCAGCACGAGCTTAGTGATCATCACCCAGGTCTCGGGGACATCCGCACCCAAGGCCTGGGCGGTGCGGCGGTTGCGCAGTTCGCTGAAGATGACGTACGCGACGCCGAGGAGGCCCAGGAGGAGCGTTAGGTTGTTATACCCGGTCTTCGGTCCGACCTCGGGCAGGTAGCCGGAACCGAGGTACTGGAAGTCTTCGGGGACCGGCACGGTGTTGGACTTGCCGACGAACTGGTTGAAACCGCGGAACAGGAGCATGCCGGCCAGTGTGACGATGAACGCCGGAATGCCGACGTACGCAGTCCAGAACCCTTGCCACGTGCCGATGACTGCGCCGAGCAGGAGGCCGAACAGCACGGCCGCGTACCACGGAAGGTGCCAGTCCCTGATGGCCAGCGCCACCGAGATGCCCACGAACGCCGCAACCGAACCTACCGAGAGGTCGATGTGGCCGGCGATGATGACCAGGACCATGCCGATGGCCAGGATCAGGATGTAGGAGTTGCCGTTGAAGAGGTTGATGACGTTGCCAGGGGTCAGGGTGCGGCCCTGGGTGAAGATCTGGAAGAAGATGACGAGTGCAACCAGTGCGAAGATCATGCCGAACTGGCGGGTGTTGCCACCGAATAGCTTCTTGAGCGCGTTCATTGTTTTAGGTCCTTGAGTCCGTTTATTTCTGGAGGTGACCGGGGTCAGGCAGCTTTGCGGCTGGATGTCATGAGCTTCATGAGGCTCTCCTGGCTGGCTTCGTCCTTGTTGAGGACGCCGGTGATGGCGCCTTCGAAAATGGTGTAGATACGGTCTGAGAGGCCCAGCAATTCGGGGAGTTCCGAGGAAATGACGATGACGCCCTTCCCCTGGTTGGCCAGTTGCTGGATGATGCCGTAGATCTCGTACTTGGCGCCTACGTCGATACCGCGCGTCGGTTCATCGAGGATGAGGAGATCCGGGTCCGTGAACATCCACTTGGCGAGCACGACCTTCTGCTGGTTGCCGCCGGAGAGCTTCGATACGCCTTCCTCCACCGACGGGGTCTTGGTGCGAAGCGATTTCCGGTATTGCTCGGCCACCATGAATTCCTTGTTGGTGTCCACAACGATTCCCCGGCTGACCTTCTTGAGGTTTGCGGCCACCGTAGTGGTCTTGATGTCGTCAAGGAGGTTCAGTCCCAGGGTCTTGCGGTCTTCCGTCACGTAGCCGAGGCCGGCGTCGATCGCTTGCCGGACATTGCGCATGACAATCGGCTTTCCATCCTTGTACACCTGCCCCGAGATGAAGCGGCCGTAGGAATGGCCGAAGACCGATCGGGCGAGCTCCGTGCGTCCGGCGCCCATCAGCCCCGCGAACCCGACGATCTCGCCGCGCCGGACATGGAAGTTCGAGTTCTTGCAGACCAGGCGGTCCGGAATTTGCGGGTGCCCGACGTTCCAGTTCTTGACCTCGAAAAAGACCTCGCCGATCTTGGGCGTATGGTCCGGGAACCGGGATTCCAGCGTGCGGCCCACCATGCCTTTGATGATCCGGTCCTCGTCAACGCCGTCTTCCTTCACGTTGAGGGTCTCGATCGACTTGCCGTCGCGGATGATGGTGATCTCATCCGCGATTTGTTCGATTTCGTTGAGCTTGTGGGAAATCATGATGGACGTGATGCCGCGGCCCTTGAGGCCGAGGATGAGGTCGAGCAGGTGCTGGGAATCGGATTCGTTGAGCGCCGCAGTCGGCTCGTCGAGGATCAGCAGCTTGACGGACTTGTTCAGCGCCTTGGCGATTTCCACGAGCTGCTGCTTGCCGACGCCGATTTCCTTGATGGGGGTGTCCGGGTCCTCCCGCAGGCCCACCCTGGCAAGGAGCTCGATGGTCCTCTTGCGGGCTTCAGCCCAATCGATGATGCCGCGACGCACGGGTTCGTTGCCGAGGAAGATGTTTTCCGTGATGGAGAGTTCGGGGATCAGGGCGAGTTCCTGGTGGATGATCACGATGCCGGCCTGCTCGCTGGCGCGGATGTCCTTGAATTGCTGGACCTGGGACTGGTAAACGATGTCGCCGTCGTAGCTACCGTAGGGGTAGACGCCCGAAAGCACCTTCATCAGGGTGGACTTTCCTGCACCGTTTTCGCCGCAGATCGCGTGGATCTCGCCCACCTTGACCCGCAGGCTTACGTCCGAGAGAGCCTTCACCCCGGGAAATTCCTTCGTGATGGACCGCATCTCCAGGAGAACCGGATCCTGTTGCGATGTGGGGGTCGACATTCCTTCGCGCCTCCAATGTTGACGTCGTTGTCGGCCCGCGGATTGGCGAGCCTATCTGATGAGAAAGTAAACTGGATCACACGCCTTGTCGTCAAGACTTGAACGCAAGACGCGGGTAACAGCGTTGTAACGAATTGCTTAGCTTTGTTTGATTCCGGCGTGCTGGAACACCAGCGCGGCGGCTCCAAGAGCCTCCGCCCGGGCGCCCAGCGAAGACATTGCAAGGTGGGTGGTCTCGCCGATCACGGGCACTGCGTGGCGGACAAGACCGCGCCTGATGGGGTCGAGGAGGACGTCGCCGAGACCGGCGAGGGGCCCGCCCACGACGATGACTTCCGGGTTGATGAGGTTGGCCACATTGCCCAAAGCGCGTCCGACGGCGAGTCCGGCGTCGTCCACTACCCGCAAGGTCGCCGGATCCTTTGCGAGGGCATTGCGGACGATGTCCTCCGGCTCGAGGTGCTGGCCCGAACCTTTGCCGAGCAACTCGATCATCGTGGTGGTTGAGGCCATGGTTTCCAAGCATCCACGATTGCCGCACCTGCAGATGGCGCCGTACTCGTGGATGGTCGCGTGGCCGATCTCGCCCGTGATTCCCACAGCCCCGTAGTACGGCGCTCCATTGATGATGAGGCCAGCCCCGATACCCGAACCGATCTTGAGGAACATGAGGTTGCTGATCCCGCTGTGCGGCCCCCATGTGACCTCGGAGAGGGCACCCAGATTGGCGTCGTTGTCAACGTATATGGGCAGATCGAGGGCTTCCTCCAGTCGTTCGAGAATCTGGATGCCCACCCATTCGGGCAGGATGGCACCCTGGGCCACGGTGCCGGAACGGCGGTCGATGGGGCCCGCTATACCGGCGCCCGCGCCAACTACCGCGCTTCGGTCAACCCCGCTTTCGAGCAGGAGTTTGTCCAGGAGGGCGACGGCGGCGCTGATGCCCTGTTCGGCGTGGTGGCCAAGGGGCAGCGTGACGGTTTCCTCGACGATGATGTGGTAGCCCAGGGAGGCCAGGACTACCCGCAGGTGGCGCCGGCCAAAATCGATACCGACGGCGACCGCGCCGTTGCTGTTGAGCCTGACGTTCAGTGCCCGGCGTCCGGAGCTTGTGATCGGTTCGGTGGAGACGAGTCCCGCGTCCTGCATGATCTTGACGATGTTGGACACCGTTGCTGTGGAAAGACCGGTCTGCCTGGCGAGTTCAGCCTGGGTGGCTGGGCCGCTCAGCAGGCATTCGATGAGCCGCTGCTGGTTCAGGTGGCGCAGCGCTGATTGAGAACCGGGGTTCTTGCGGTGGCTCTTCATCGGGCTGGATGTTGCGGGCATGTCATGAAGCGTGCCTCAAATCACAGTTGCAGTCAAGAAGTTAACGCAACGCGAGGAACTTGCGTCGGCATCATGAACTTACCGCTGATTTGTACGATCCATCCCCGGCGGGCTGCCCGCAGGTCCTTTTGTCCTGTGGGACCGGCCTGTGGCTGGCTAGGCTGGAACCACGAGTAACCCCGGGCTTGTGTCCCATGAACGCCCGACGGGGGATGCAAGGTGCTATTGAGGTGGTAATGATGCTGCTGTCCGTTCTGCAGGCCAACGCTGTTGTCCTGGACATCGACGCCAATCTGAAGACGATCGATGCTGCGGCACAGCGCGCTGCCGCGGCCGGGTCCGGCTTGCTGCTGACCCCCGAACTCTTCCCTGTAGGGTACGCGCCGCTGAGGCTGCACTCGGAGCTGGACCCTGCGGTTCTTCCAGGTATCCGGGGCCGCCTTGCCGACATCGCCCGCACGCACGGAATCGGACTCGTTTACAGCCTTCCCGCGCCGGCCGCCGATGGCGGCTGGCATATCTCCGCCACCCTTCTGGATGCACACGGAACCGCGCTTCTGGACTACGACAAGGTGCACCTTTTCGGCGAGGAGGAGCGAAAGGCGTTCGCCGCCGCCCAAGCGGCTCCCGGCGTCGTCGACTTCAACGGGGTCAAGACGTCGCTGCTGATTTGCTACGACGTCGAGTTTCCCGAAAGTGTCCGCGCCGCGGCCACGCGGGGCGCTGAACTCCTGCTGGTTCCCACTGCCCTGTCCGCGGGCTTCGACGCCGTGCCGCAGGTCCTGATCCGGGCCCGGGCCCTGGAGAGCCAACTCAACGTGGCCTATGCAAACCACAGCGGCCACGAGGACGGCTGTGACTTCCTTGGCGGAAGCGTGGTGGCCGGTCCGGACGGTTCATTGCTCGCTGCCGCCGGGGATGGTGCGGCATTGCTGTTCGCCCAGATCTCCACGGAAAGCGTCAAGGCGGCCCGTGAACAGGTGCCGTACCTGAAGGAGCGGCGCCCGGAGCTGTACCGCGAGTGGGACGATTAGGCTCCACGAGGTTGAGGGTTGGAATCCATGGGGTGGAACGGTAGCTCAGCAGTTGGTCCCGGGCGCTCGTAAGCTAACCGGCCGAGCCCACACGCGGATTCCGAGAATGAGGCTGCGTCCGTCGCCGAAGAATGGCAGAAGGAAGACTGCATGCAACAGGAACCAGCACTGGAGGAATGAGCCGGGTGCGAGCAGGGCAATCAGCGCCCCGACCAAGCAGGATGCACTCGGACCTAGTGTCGCCACGACTGCGATCTGCCACCCGCAGAGACGCCCGACGGGAATGAGGGAAAAACGAAGGACTCCGGCAGATACCACGATGTCCGAAACCCCATGAAACAGCCTCATGCCTGCAACATGGGACCACTCGTGCACCAGAAAACCGCCCAGAAGGAATAGTGCATGCACAAGGAGCCACAGGCCGGCCTGGAAAAGGATCGGATCAGCCGTGATGGCGGCCAGGAAGGTACACGCAGTGAAGCTGAGAACCACCGCGGCAAGTGGCCATCTGCATGACCCGATGAGTTCCTTGGCTATCAGGCCGACGGTCGCATCCGGGAGGGTGATCTCGCGAACGCTCAACCCTGGCTTGCTCGCAGGAGTCGCTTCTTGTGGAGCTTGAGTCGTTCCAGGACTGCAGCAACGGCAACATAGAAAACCAGGCATGCCGCGAAGACCAAAGCGATGGGCGCGCCGTTCGATACCCCGATTTCCAATGCGGTCGCTCCGTCGGCCTGTTCATGAGGCTCGAAGAAGAGCGCGCCGAACAGCCCAAACTTCCTGACTCCTATTTCTGACGCTGAGAACATCGTGGTGATGAAACTCGTGACAACGACGATCATGGTGACAACAAAAGAGACTGTCAGCCCGGCAATGAATCTAAGCAGCCACTTCATGGCGCGCAATCCTCTCCATTCTTCGCATACCCAGGATGCTGTAAAAGACGACGAGTAAGTTAAGGGCGGCAAAAATTGCCGCACTGATAATTGGATCAAAGTTAAAGACGTTCAAACCAAGCGCCACAATCATGACGACTATCATCGTTAGCAAGACACCGATGATGACCGTGAATGGGTTTCCCTTCTCGGGAGGGAAAGCGATGCCAACAAGGGTTGATATGAGAATGTTGCTCAAGCAGAATCCGAGCACCGGCAGGCAGGCTTCAAACGAAACTCTCTGGGCCACGGAAATCGTGACGACTGGAATACCCACAACCATCAGGAGGACGCCTTGCGAGCCCACGAGGCGCAAGTAGTTCGCAACAGTGCGGCCCGGATAAGTGACCATGCGTCGGAGAGGTTCCGAGTTCGAAAATGCATAGACTCCCTGAAACGTTATGAGAGCAAGGGCGTAGGGTGGCAACACCAGATGCTCGAACCAGGCGAAGACCGAATAGATGATGATAAAAGAGACAGCCACCATTGTTTCGAAACTTCGAAACAAGACCAGAAGGTAAACGCCGAACTTACTCCCTGCCAAGCGTGAAGGCAGAAAGGCGAAGAAACGACGCATCGGAACGTAGTTCCTGGGCGCGATCGCCACTATTGCCGGAATTAGGGCTGCTGATGTCGTAAGCAGCACTAAAATGGAAAACCAGAGCCCGACGTCTTCCTGCAGCTTCGCGTAGAGCAACACTGGTGCATTGTAGTCGCGCCCGAATACGTAGCTTTCGGCGATCTGGCTGCTCTGCTCGTTGGTTTGAGGAAAGGCCACGGCCAGCCCGAGAGCCAGCACCATCGGGACTACCAGACCGCGGAGTCGGGCAATCCTGAGGGCCTGTAGACCACGTTCAAGGAGATAGTAGCCGAGGCTCAGAAGTAGGTACGTTGAAATAGCTGGAAACCAGACGGACGCCAGAACCCTCGGAATGTAATCAGTTCCCTCGATCAGCACAGTTGAAATGGAAAATGCACCGAAAACGAGCAAGGTCATAAGGAGAACGAGGGACGACTCAAAGAGAGCAAATGCCATCGTCCTTTCCTTGTTGGTCACTGGCAGATTAAAGGAGAGCTTCAGAAGCTCATCTGCCTTCATGAACAGCACCCGGATCAGTGTGTACGCGATAAGTACCCAGAATCCGACGGATGCGTTGGCGAAGAGAAGAACAGGCTCAAGCAGGCCGGTTCCACCGAGATACTGGCGGATGACCACATAGCTCAACACGTTGAATCCGGCGAACGCGGCAACGAGCAGGAATATGGCTGAAAGCCTGGCAGCCGGGCTCGCCAGCAGGCCTCGTCCCAGGACGCGTCTCACGATGAAGAGCCAGAATAATCGAAACAACAGAACTACGCTTTTGACGCGCATTTATGACGGTTCCATTGCTTGGATGAATTCGTTGGCAAGGTCAGCTATCGTGCCGTGATCTTGGATGATTTTCCGGACCGGAGCCTGAACCACAAGGGCCCCTTGGACGAGAAGTGCCAGCTCGTCAGCGACGTGCTCCAACATGGTGAAGTCATGGCTGCACAGCAGAACTGAGCGGCCTTCTTTGGCGAGATTCCGGATATCGCGCTCGAAGAGGTTGATCGCATCGATGTCGACGCCATTGAGGGTCTCATCGATTACGGTAAACCTTCGCCGGAGCATGAACGCGGCGATGAGTTGCAACTTCTTCCTCATGCCGTGTGAGTAGTCTTCGATCAAGTCGCGCTGCCTGTCGCGCATCGAGTACCTGGCGAATTGCGTCCTCAGTGCCTCTTGATCCATGGGTTCTCCATAGAGCCCGTGCATGAAACGCACGTATTCTTCCCCTGTGAGGAACTCGGGGAGGTAATCATTGCTCGACAAGTAGATCGAAGACATCTTGGCGCTGCGGCTCTGACTACTGTCTGACCCGATGTGGACGCGCCCGCTTTGAAGTTGGAGCAGATCCAGGATGACCTTTATCAGGGTGGACTTTCCAGACCCGTTGGGACCAATGAGGCCCATGACCTGTTCCTCGGCGATCGTGAACGAGACATCATGAAGCACTTGGCTTCTGGAGTTGTAGGCGTAGTTGACGTTGGCAACACTGAGAGTCATGAGGCGAATGGTAGGCCGCGAAAACCGCGTCTCAGTGGTCAATCGGCGAAATTAAGTGGTGGAACGGGGCAAAATACGTGCAAAATCGACGTTTCTCCGTGTGCCTGCGGCCCTGTCTACGTGTTTCGCAAGCACACTTGTAGACGGTGCCGCAGCCAGGAAACACCGAGACTAGCCGTCCCCTCCGCCCACCAGACCGTCCGTGTACTGAAGCGCGATCCAACGCTCCGCCCGCACTTGTCCGGGGCAACGCCGGGGCGCTGGACCTGGTGATGGCGTCGTCGTCAACTTCGTCGCGGATTCAAACAAAAGTGATAGTTGTATATCGATTGCCCCGGATTGCAGCTAGCGTAAGGAGAGACGACGTGGGGATCGTCCCCTTGTGTCGCTTCGTCAGGGAGCCGATATGAAACTGAAATGGCGCACGTTGACACCGGTTCGGGCGGCGAAGAAATCTCCGCTTCAGCCGGTTGCCTTGATGGCGCTCGTTCCTGAGTCGGCGACGACCGCCCAGGATGGAGTGGTCGTCCACCGAGCTGTTTGGTGCAACCGCCCAGTACGCCGATAACCGTGGCCAGTGTGTCGGGCTTTCATTCTGGGGTATCTACCCGGCGATCGGCTGGAACCCATTTCCATATACCGGCCCTCAGTGTCGGTAGCAGCTCGGACCTGAACGGTTAGCATCATGAATATGTCCCTCAAACAGGAACGACGCATTTTGTTTACTGTATGGGCTGTCGCTGTTGTCGCGGGCGTGATTGGAGGCCCTTTCCTTGCCACGCTAACGGGCCAGCCCGTCTGGGTATTTCTCGGTCTGTTAGTCCTGGCGGTCCTATTGGGCTTTTGGCATAGCAGTTTTCGCCGGCGCTCGCAGAGACCCTGATAAGGAAACCGCAGCGAGGGAAGTTTCTCAACAGCTATTGCAGAGCCTAGGATGCGATCTGTCGCTTCAGTAGCCGTCCCCTGCGCCCACCAAGCCGTCCGTGTACTGAAGCGCGATCCAAAGCTCCGCCCGCACCTGGGCCTGGTTCAGGTCGGTATCGAGGAGTTCGGCGAGCAGGCCGATCTGGCGGCGCACGCTGTTGCGGTGCAGCCCCAGCAGTTTGGCGGAGGCGTCCCAGCTGCCGTTTTCGCTTAGCCAGCCCCGGAGCACTGCCAAGAGCGGATCTCGCCGATCGGCTTCCAAGGCGAGTACCGGTTCAAGGAGCCTCGCGGCCAGCATGGAGCCGGCCTCGCGCCCCAGGAGCCCGGTGACGGACCACGTCACCTCGTCGACGCGGGCGCTCCGTCCGCTGGACTGGACCCGTGAACGGAGCGACGTCACCCGCTGATGCGCTGCGGCAAGCCCGGTCAGCTCCGTCGGGTCTCCGATGACGAGCCGCCAACCGAGCTTTTCGACGTCGGCCAGAAGCGCGTCGTCCACCTTCAAACGAGTGATCGCAGCGAATCCGTAATCGGTGATCTCCACCAGCTTGGTGTCGAAAAGGCGCCGCCACTGCAATAGCTCACGCACCGGGCTGTCGCCCGCGGGCCACTCAGGCGAGTCCACCTTGATGCCCTGGACCACGCGCAGGGGAGCGGATCGCGTAGAGGACAAGCTCTGGGCGAGGAGGTCCTTAAGTCCGTTGACGTGCCGGGTCCCGCCGGTGGCAACGCTTTCAGGGTGCAGCAACAACGCCGTCGCCAATTGGCTCGGCGCGAGCGAGCCGCTGGTCCGTTGGCGGACGAGCAATTCCAGCAACCCCACCACTGACTGAACCACGCTGTTCTGGGCGGGAGTCAGCGCGGCGTCCGAGCCCAGGATCAGGGCGCCCAGGTTGGCGTCCTTGGTGCTCCGCAACGGGTGGCCGAAAACCATCGCCGATCCCGGCTGCTCAAAGCCGTCCACCTCAACCCGCGGCCCGCTGCCGGAAAGGAGCCGTTCGAGCATGGGCTCCAGGAGCGAATGCTCGACGCCGGTGCTGCCGCCGGCAGCGTGGGCGCGCGCACGTACCCGCCCGTCCGCTCCGACGAGGAGTGCCCAGACGGGCACCTTCTGGACCAATGCGGCGAGCAGTTCGTGTTCCGGCCGCGGGGAGAGGACTGCCCGCATGAGGTGCCTGTTGGTGTCTGCGAGCTGGCGGAAGACCTTCGCGTTGTCCGATTCCAGGAGCTGGGAGAACTCGAGCCCAATCGCGGCGAACGGGATGGACTCCGGGATCTCGATCAAGGTGAGCCGATGCCGCCGGCACGCCTCGAGCAGCTCGGCCGGGACGGCGTCGAAATACGGCCTGATCCCGAACCCCAGCGCCGCCACCTTGGCCCCTACCAGCCGTTTCACATAGGCGTCGACGTTCTCTTGCGAGCCGCCGTCGCCAAGGAAAGGGAGCCCCGCGGTCAGCAGGAACTCCCCGTCCGGCAGGTAGGGGGTGGGATCGTCCAGTTCGCTGGGTTCGACCCAGCGCAGCAGCTCCCCGCCGCTGCCGCCGTCGTGGAGTATCTCCAACTCGGGCGGCAGCTGCTTCAGGAACTGCTCAAGCGTGACGAAGCTCAGGCGGCCAGGGGTCGGCTCAGGCGACATCGCTCGGGGCCTCCTGGTAATCGGGGCACTCGTAGGCACTGGACTCGTACACGCGGGGGAGCCTTGGTGCTATCCGGTTGATGATCTCGTCACCATGGCTTCCGATGGCGGCGCCCCAATCGTCGGCGCTCGCAGCCCCTCCGGCCGGATCGCCGAACAGGACCGCCGTGTCACCGACCTCGATCCCGGACGCATCCGGCCCCAGGTCCACCATGAACTGGTCCATGCACACCTTGCCGATCACGGGGACTTTCCGCCCGGCGATCTGGACCAGGCTCCGGCCGCTGATGCCCTTGGGGATGCCGTCGGCGTAACCCAGGGGGATGAGTCCGAGATAGCGCGGCTCGTGCGTGATGGCCTGGTGTTCGTAGCTGACGCCAGTCCCTGCCGGAACCTTCTTGACCATGACGAGCGGTGCGGTGACGCTCAAGGCGGGGCGCAGTCCGAAGTCGGCCGGATCCAGGTGGTCCGCCGGGGCCAATCCGTAGATCGCCAGTCCGGCGCGGACCATATCGAAATGGAATTCGGGCCGGTCCAGGATGTTTGCAGAGCTCGACACGTGCCGCAGCTGCGGGTCCAGGCCGGCAGCGCGCGCTTCGCGAACGGCGTCTTCGAACTCCGCCACGGCTGCAGCGTTTCCGGGGTGGGCGGGAACATCGGCCCAGGCCAAGTGGGTCCAGATGCCGCGGACCAGGACCGTGCCGTCCTGCTCGGCCTTGCGTGCCTGGGCCACGAGTTCGGACCAGTCTTCCTTCCGCGCTCCGCCGCGGCTGAGGCCGGTGTCCAGCTCCAGGTGCACGACGGCGGGGCGGCCCAATTGCCTCGCGATCCCGGCCAGGACCTCAAGTTGACCGACGCTCCCAAGCGAAACGTCGACGTCGTACTCGAGTGCCTCACGGATGGTCGCGCTGGTCTGGGATGCCAGATACAGCCACGAAAGGACCGGCACGGCGATGCCCGCCTGGCGCAAGGTGATGGCTTCGCTCAACTGGGCGGTTCCCAGCCAATCGGCTCCTGCCGCCACCGCGGTGCGGGCAACATCCACGAGGCCGTGACCGTAGCCGTTCCCTTTGACGACAGCCATGAAATGCGGCGCGTCGGTGCGCTTCCTGAGGGCTTTGATGTTGTCTGAAATCGCAGATAGGTCAACGCTGACCTGCCCGGAAAGTGCCGCTTCCGGCGTCGGTTCTGATTGTGCAATACGTCTCATGGTTGACCACTATAGGTCATTTTGCACCGCCGTGAGAGCTGGCTCACAGGCTTACGGTAGTCAGGGGAAACCGCCAACTACTCTGAAGGGACGTCAACGGTGACTGTGCCTACCTCCACCCAGACCAAGCCAACGCACGCCACGAATGCAGATCCCGGCAACGCCACCCGCCGCCCGGGGCTCGGCTCGCAGCTGCTGCGCCGCAAGCCGATCGGGCAGATGGTCAGCGAAGCCGGAAGCAGCGAAACCGTTACGCCGCTCGTCCGCAGCTTCGGCGTCCTCCAACTGACCATGATCAGTGTCGGCGCCACCCTCGGCACGGGCATCCTGGTGATCCTGGGTGAATCCGTGCCGCTGGCCGGACCCGCGGTCTGGATTTCCTTCGTCGTCGCTGGCCTTGCCGCCCTTTTCTCGGCCGTGTCCTATGCTGAAATGGCAGGCCTCGTGCCCGTTGCCGGCTCCAGCTACTCCTACTCCTACGCCACTATGGGTGAGGGCATGGCCTGGATCTGCGGCTGGTGCCTCGTCCTCGAATACGCGGTCTCCGTTGCGGCCGTGGCAGTCGGCGCAGGGCAGTACGTGAACGAAACCCTCGCCGCGTTCGGCCAGTTCCTGCCGGACGCGATGTCCCAGCCGCCGGGCAGCGGCGGCGTGGTCAACGTGCCGGCCATGCTGATTGTGGTCCTCGCGATGATCTTGCTGGTGCGAGGTGCCAAGGAAAGCGCCTGGATCAACACCGCGATCGTGACCATCAAGATCGTCATCCTGCTCTTCTTCTGCGCCGTTGCGTTCACCGCGTTCAACGCCGGCAACTTCGAACCGCTCATGCCCATGGGCGCCGCAGGTGTTTCGGCTGCCGCATCCAGGGTGTTTTTCTCCTACATCGGCTTCGATGCCGCTTCCACAGCCGGTGAAGAGGCCCGCAACCCCAAGCGCGACCTGCCCCGCGCGATCCTGCTCTCCATGGTGATCGTGACCAGCATCTACGTCCTGGTTGCCGTGGCCGCCATCGGCGCCCGCCCCTGGGAATGGTTCGGCGGCACCGAAGCAGCCCTCGTCCAGATCCTCGAGGAAACCACCCACCAGCCCTGGATCGCGCTCGTGTTCTCCATCGGAGCCGTGCTCGCCATCGCCAGTATCGTCCTGACGGTCCTCTATGGCCAGACCCGCATCCTGCTGTCCATGTCCCGCGACGGACTGGTCCCGGAGGTCTTCGGCCGAATCTCCCCGCGGACCGGCACCCCGGTGGCCGGGACGCTCATCGTGGGCACCGCCGTCGCACTTACCGCGGGACTCGTCCCGCTCGGCGCGCTGGCCGACGCCACCAGCATCGGCACGTTGTTCGCGTTCGCGCTGGTCAACATCGCCGTCATCTACCTGCGGCGCAATCGCCCCGACCTCAAGCGCAGCTTCCGCGTACCGCTCTACCCAATCATCCCCATTCTCGGCACGCTGATGTGTGCCTACCTTATGGCCAACCTTGGTGCCGACACCTGGGCGGTATTCGGCGGCTGGATGCTCGTGGGGATCGCCCTCTACTTCGGCTACGGACGCCGGAACTCCAAGGTAGCGGCCCTGACCGAACAGGAATACCGTGAACTATCCGCCAGGGTCGCTGACCCGGAAACTGTGAAGGCAGAACTTTCATGACCATCGCCACCGAATTGCCCACGGAACCTACACCCCGCCCCGGGGACCTCGGAGTTTCCCAAGCAACGCCGGCCGACGCTCCCATCACCATGCTGAACCCGGACTTCCCGTTCAGCTACGACCACTACCTGGCTCACCCGGACGGACTTGCGGTTGTTCCGCCGGAACTGTACGGCACGGAGGTCGCGGTCATCGGCGCCGGGCTGTCGGGACTCGTCACGGCTTATGAACTCATGAAGCTCGGGCTGCGTCCCGTGGTCTACGAGGCTGACCAGATCGGCGGGCGGCTGCGCACTGCCAGCTTCCCCTCCGCTCCAGGCGTGGTGGCAGACCTCGGCGGCATGCGCTTCCCCGTGTCAGGCAAGGCGTTCTACCACTACGTGGACCTCCTCGGCCTGGACACCCAGGAATTCCCCAACCCGCTCGCGCCCGCAACGTCCAGCACGGTGATCGAGCTGGCAGGGCAGAAGCACTACGCCGCCACGTCTGCTGAGCTGCCGGAGTTCTTCCGCGAGGTTGCCGCAGCGTGGAAGGCCGCAGTGAATGACGGCGCTGCGTTCCAGGAGATGCAGGAGGCGATCCGGGCCCGCGACACCCAGCGCATCAAGGAACTGTGGAATGAACTGCTCCCGCTCCTGGACGAGCAGACCTTCTACGGCTTCATCGCCGCGAGCAAGTCCTTCAAGGAGGCCGGATTCGCGCACCGCGAGGCCTTCGGGCAGGTTGGTTTCGGCACAGGCGGCTGGGACACCGATTTCCCCAACTCCATCCTCGAAATCCTGCGCGTCGTCTACACCGACGCCGATGACCAGCACCGGCTGATCACCGGGGGAGCGCAACGGCTGCCCGAGGCACTATGGCACCACGCGCCGTCGGGCATGGCTCACTGGCCCGAGGGCACCTCGCTCGCGTCGTTGCATTCCGGTTCCCCGCGCGGAGCTGTGGACCGCATCGAGCGCGGTGACAACGGCGACCTTATGGTGCGCGAACGTTGGGGCCGCGAAACCGGCTATCCCGCCGTCGTGACCACATGCCAGTCCTGGCTCCTGTCCACGCGCATCCACACCCAGGAGTCGTTGTTCCCCTCGGAACTGTGGACCGCGATCGAGCGCTCGCACTACATGCAGTCGTCCAAGACCTTCGTCATGGTGGACCGGCCGTTCTGGAAGGACATCGATCCCGAAACGGGCCGCGAAGTGTTGTCCATGACGCTGACCGACCGGCTCAACCGGGCAACATACCTGCTCGACGACGGCCCCGACAAGCCTGCCGTCATCCTGCTGTCCTACACGTGGAACGACGACGCCCTGAAGTGGCTCTCGCTCAGCGCCGAGGAACGCGTGAAGCTCATGCTGCACTCACTCGAGCAGATCTACCCGGGCGTGGACATTGCGAGCCACATCGTGGGCCAGCCCATCACCGTTTCCTGGGAGGCCGACCCCAACTTCATGGGTGCCTTCAAGGCCAACCTGCCGGGGCACTACCGCTACCAGCAGCGCTTGTTCACGCACTTCAAGCAGGACAAGCTGCCGGAGGCCCAGCGGGGCATCTTCCTGGCCGGCGACGACGTCTCGTTCACCGCAGGCTGGGCCGAAGGCGCTGTCACCACCGGCCTCAACGCTGTGTGGGGCGTGGTGAACCATCTTGGCGGTTCCTCCGTGGCGGGCAACCCCGGTCCCGGTGACGTGTTGGACGAGCTGGGCCCGATCAGCCTGGACTAGCCCTGCGCGTGCATCCCGCGGTGCGCCGCCGCCAGCTCCCGATAGTGCGCCGCGTTGCGCTTCACGCCGTCGAGCTCTTCCTCGCTCAGTTCGCGGCGCACTTTGGCGGGCACCCCGGCAACAAGGGATCGGGGCGGGATGACAGTTCCCTCAAGCACGACCGCGCCGGCGGCCACGAGCGAACCGGTACCGATGACAGCGCCGTTCAGGATGGTGGCGCTCATCCCGATGAGGCAGTCGTCCTCCACAGTGCATCCGTGGACGACGGCACTGTGCCCGACGCTGACGCGCTCGCCGACGGTGCACGGGAAACCGGGGTCGGCGTGCAGGACCACATTGTCCTGCAGGTTCGAGCCGGCGCCGACGCTGATGGCAGCGGTGTCGGCACGCACTGACACGCCATAGAAAGCGCTGGAGTCCTCTCCGAGGGTGGCCTTGCCGATAATGGAAGCCGTGGGTGCCACGAAGGCAGTGTCATGGATGGCCGGCGTATCCCCGGCAAAGGTGTAAATGGGAGCCATGGGGCAAGCCTAGATGACGGCGTCCGGTCCACCCATCCCAACTAAGTCGCATTCGTTGTCGTTATGAGCCCTGAAAACGACAACAAATGCGAGTCAGTTGGGTGGGCCGGAAGGCGTCCGGAGGACCAGGAACTGGTAGTGCTGGGTCCAATTGCCCGCACCGGGTCCGGACTCGACGCCCGTTCCCTCAGGCCAGGTTTCAAAATGCTCCACCGTGCCGTGCGCGCCGAAGATCCTCCGGACTGCGGCATCGCTGCGGCGGCTGAAGAACCGCCGCGGCTCGTCCTGGTCCTCGGGGTTGAGGACTTCTTCATCGTCACCGGACCAGAGCCCAACGGCGATTGGCGCACCAGCCGCGCTGACCCGCACGAGTTCACGGACGACGTCGTGGATTACCGCGTTGGGGACGTGCAGGAGGGTGCTCATGGTCCACACGGCCGGGAACGTGGCGTCGGCGAACGGCAAGGACCGGCCGCTGGCAACGCTGGCGTCGAGCCCTTTGGCTCGGGCGACGTGGATGCTCTCCTCGGACAGGTCAACGCCCGTGTAATGCAGTCCCGCCCGCACGAATTCCAAACCTTCGACGCCGGTGCCGCAGCCGAGTTCGAATAGCGAGTGCCTGTGTTCGTTCTTCAGCAGGCGAATGAACCAATCGCGGCATTCCGTCCGACGCGGGGTCATGGCGCGGGTGTGTGTGAGAGGGGCCTGCCGGTCGTAGAACGCGGCGAGGTCCGCTTCGTGGTCGGCGTCCGGGAAGCCCTGCATGGACCCAGCGTAGAACACCCAACTGACTCGCAGTAGGTGTCGTTATGAGGCGCCAAAACGACAACTAATGCGAGTCAGTCGGGTGGCGGTGGGGACAGTTGGGTGCGGCGGGAGCGCTAGTTGAACACCACCGTGCGGGTGCCGTCGAGCAGGACGCGGTGCTCGGCGTGCCACTGCACCGCCTGTGCCAGCGTGCGGCCCTCGACGTCGCGGCCCATTTGCACGAATTGCTCGGCTGTGCGGGCGTGGTCCACCCGGATGACTTCCTGCTCGATGATCGGGCCCTCGTCGAGGTCGGCCGTGACGTAATGGGCGGTGGCCCCGATGATCTTCACGCCGCGGGCATGCGCCTGGTGGTAGGGCTTGGCGCCCTTGAAGGACGGCAGGAAGGAGTGGTGGATGTTGATGGCCTTGCCGTTGAGCTCGGTGCAGAGCTCGTTGGAGAGGACCTGCATGTAGCGCGCCAGGACGGTCAGCTCGATGCCATGCTCGTGGATGAGCTCGAGCAGCTTCGCCTCCGCCTGGGCCTTGGTGTCCGGAGTGACCGGGATGTGGTGGAAGGGGATCCCGTAGAACTCCGCCAGACCTTCGAGGTCCCGGTGGTTGGATACGATGGCCGGCACCTCGATGGGGAGGGTCCCGGAGCGTTGCTGGAAGAGCAGATCGTTGAGGCAGTGCGCGTCCTTTGACCCTAGGATCAGGGTACGGACCTTCTGGCCGACGGGGTTGACCTGCCACTTCATGTCGAATTCTTCGGCCACCGGGGCCAGCGCCGAACTCAATTCAGCCTGGGTCGAGGACGTCGTGGCTTCCACCCGCATGAAGAAGTTTCCCGTGCTGGGGCTGCCGTATTGCTGGGAATCGGCGATGTTGCAGCCAGCCTTCAACAAAGCGCCCGCAACGGCATACACAATTCCGGGCCGGTCCGGGCAGGACAGGGTTACAACAAAAGACGCAGGCAGGGTGGAGTCAGTCACACGGTCAAGCCTACCGTTGCGCACCTGTTGTAGTGTTTAAGTCGTCGCGACTGGCGTTGGGTGGTGTACCACCAGGGAGCGGCATGGATGAAGACCACGGATCGTACGCCTGGGCCGAGGGTCACGTTTTACTGTCGCTGTGCCATGCCCCGTAATCAAAGGCATGGAAAAAACCCAGCCGGTAGCCTGACCTGTAGAAATACCCGTTGCTTATCCAGGAGACCTTCGTGACCACCACCACCATCACCTCCGCGACCATCAGCAACCAGCCGCTTTCCGAACTCGACCCCGAGATCGCAGCGGTGCTGGAACAGGAACTTGGCCGCCAGCGCGGCACCCTGGAAATGATCGCTTCCGAGAATTTTGCCCCCCGCGCCGTCATGGAGGCCCAGGGCTCGGTCCTGACCAACAAGTACGCCGAAGGCTACCCGGGCCGCCGCTACTACGGTGGCTGCGAATACGTGGACATCGCCGAGCAACTGGCCATCGACCGTGTGAAGGCGCTTTTCGGCGCTGAGTACGCCAACGTACAGCCGCACTCGGGTGCCCAGGCCAACGCCGCAGCCCTGTCCGCCATGATCACCCCTGGTGACAAGATCCTCGGCCTTTCCCTGGCCCACGGTGGCCACCTGACCCACGGCATGAAGCTCAACTTCTCCGGCAAGCTCTACAACGTAGCTGCCTACCAGGTTGAAGAAGACAACTTCCGCGTGGACATGGACAAGCTCCGCGAACAGGCCATTGCCGAGAAGCCGCAGGTCATCATCGCCGGCTGGTCCGCCTACCCGCGCCACCTCGACTTTGCAGCCTTCCGTTCCATCGCCGACGAGGTCGGTGCGCTCCTCTGGACGGACATGGCCCACTTCGCCGGACTCGTCGCAGCAGGCCTGCACCCGAGCCCGGTGCCGCACTCCGACGTCGTCACCTCCACGGTGCACAAGACGCTGGCCGGCCCCCGTTCCGGCGTGATCCTCGCCAAGCAGGAATGGGCGAAGAAGCTCAACTCCAACGTGTTCCCGGGCCAGCAGGGCGGCCCGCTCATGCACGTGATCGCCGCCAAGGCCGTTGCTTTCAAGATCGCTGCCGGCGAGGAATTCAAGGAGCGCCAGGAGCGCGTCCTCGAAGGCGCCAAGATCATCGCCGACCGCCTCAACCAGGCCGACGTCGCCGAAGCCGGCGTTTCCGTGCTGACGGGCGGCACCGACGTCCACCTGGTCCTCGTGGACCTGCGCAACTCGCAGCTGGACGGCCAGCAGGCCGAAGACCTCCTGCACTCGGTGGGCATCACCGTCAACCGCAACGCCGTTCCGTTCGACCCCCGCCCGCCGATGGTCACCTCCGGCCTGCGCATCGGTACCCCTGCCCTGGCCACCCGCGGCTTCGGTGCCACCGAATTCACCGAGGTTGCCGAAATCATCGCTTCGGCGCTGAAGTCCGGCTCCGCTACCGATGTTGAAGCCTTGCAGGCCCGCGTCGACAAGCTCGCCGCTGACTTCCCGCTGTACCCGCAGCACGAGCAGTGGTGAACCCGTCCATGGCGCAGACCGCGAAGATCCTTGACGGAAAGGCGGCCGCCGCCGCCATCAAATCCGAGCTGACTGAGCGTGTCGCTGCCCTGAAGGCCCGCGGCGTAACTCCGGGCATTGCCACTGTGCTCGTGGGTGCGGACCCTGCCTCGCAGCTTTACGTGTCCATGAAGCACAAGCAGTCTGTGGAGATCGGGATGAACTCGATCCAGCGTGAGCTTCCGGCGGATGCGACCCAGGCCGAGGTTGAGGCCCTCATCGACGAACTCAATGCGGACCCCGCCTGCCACGGTTACATCGTGCAGTTGCCGCTGCCCAAGCACCTGGACACCGACGCCATCCTCGAGCGGATCGACCCCGCCAAGGATGCCGACGGCCTGCACCCGACCAACCTGGGCCGGCTGGTGCTCAACGTCAACGGAGAGATCACCTCGCCGCTCCCGTGCACGCCCCGCGGCGTCATCGAGCTCCTGGAGCGCAACGGCTACAGCCTCGCCGGCAAGCACGTCGTGGTGGTCGGCCGCGGCGTCACGATCGGCCGCTCGATCGGCCTGCTGCTCACCCGGCGGGCCGTGAACGCCACCGTCACGCTGACGCACACCGGCACCAAG
This sequence comes from Arthrobacter sp. NPDC080073, assembly GCF_040686575.1. NCBI lineage: Bacteria > Bacillati > Actinomycetota > Actinomycetes > Micrococcales > Micrococcaceae > Arthrobacter > Arthrobacter sp. NPDC080073. Next base: position 17,087 of record NZ_JBFBKR010000011.1, on the reverse strand, counting down.
AACCTCTCGGAGCTGCTGCGGCTGGCGGACGTGATTGTAGGCGCAGCGGGTGCCAAGCACATCGTCAAGCCTGCCGACGTGAAGCCGGGCGCGGCCGTGCTCGACGTCGGTGTCACCCGTGAAACCGACCCCGAGACGGGCAAGAGCAAGGTCCACGGCGATATCGACCCCGCCGTTGCCGATGTGGCCGGCTGGATTTCGCCGAACCCCGGCGGCGTGGGTCCGATGACGGTGGCGCTGCTCATGACCAACGTGGTCGAAGCCGCGGAACGCCAAGTGGCAGCGGGAAGCGTCTCCGGCGTCGCCTGATTTTGCTCCGCATCGGCGTGTAGGGCGCCTACTCCCGCGGGAGTAGGCACCCTACACCGCTAACCCGACGACGCTGGCGCGCTCCGCGGCTAGGCTCGGAGCATGCAGCGGCGTTTCCAGGGTCCTCCCACGAGTTTCATCGTGATCGCGGTGGCCCTGATCCAGGTCTTGGGGACCGTCTTTTCGGCGAGCCATCAGGCCGTCCTGCGCCCCTTGGACCCGCTCGCCTTCATGCTGCTGTTGGCCGGCCCCGCGGCCCTGGCGTTCCGGACCCGCAGGCCCGCCGTCATGCTGCCGATCACCGTTGCGGCCACGTCCATCTACCTGCTCCTCGGTTACGCCTGGGGTCCGATTGTGCTGTCCTTGGCTCTCTCGATCATCCTGACCGCTGCCGCGGGTCTGCGCTGGCAGGCCTGGGTCGGGGCCGGTGTTTGCGCGGGCGCCGTCGTTCTGCTGGCTGCCCTCGCCGGGGATGAGACGGGGCTTGTCCGGGCCTCTGCCGGTGTTGCCTGGGCGGCCATCCTTGTCCTGATCGGTGAAGGCTTCCGACGGCGGGGCGAGCGGATGGCCGAATACCGGCGACGGCGGGAAGCCGCGAAACAGGCCGAACGGGACGAGTACCGTCTCACGCTCGCCCGCGATATCCACGATGTGGTGGCCCACTCCCTCTCGATGATCAACGTCCAGGCTTCCGTGGCACTCCATCTGGGAACGAACGATCCCGAGAAGCTCCGCCCGGCACTGGAGGCCATCAAGGCCGCAAGCAAGGAGTCCCTGGCCGAAGTCCGTCAGCTTCTCGGGGTGCTGCGCGACGACGCCCCGCTGAGTCCCGCGGCGCCGCCAAGTCTGGGGCGGATCCCGGAACTCGTGGACGACGCGAGGTGCGGCGGCTTGGAGGTGCGGTTCGGGAACTCCGTCGATCCGGGACTTATCGGCGCAGCTCAGCAGGAAGCCGCTTACCGGATCGTCCAGGAAGCGCTGAGCAACGTCCGCAGGCACTCCGGCGCGGCGTCCGCCGTCGTACTTCTGGAATTGGCGGGGAACTCGCTGCGGGTGAGGGTCGACGACGACGGCGGAGGCCTCCGGGGAGCGCCAGCCGGGAACGGGCTGAGGGGCATGCGGGAGCGCGTCGAGGCCCTCGGCGGCACGCTTGGCCTGATGCCGCTGGAGCCGGGGCTGCGTGTGGAAGCGAACCTCCCGCTGAACGCCGGGCAAGAAGGACACCCGCGATGATCCGCTTGCTGCTTGCCGACGACCAGAACCTTATCCGCGCGGGATTCCGTGCCCTCCTGGACGCTGAACCGGACATGGAAGTGGTAGCGGAAGCCGGTACCGGCCGGGATGCCGTCAGGTTGGCCGAGCGCGAGGCGCCCGACGTCGTGCTCATGGACATCCGCATGCCCGATGGCGACGGGCTGGCCGCAACCCGGCAAATCCTGGCCAACCCCCGCCTCGCACATACCCGGATCATCATCCTCACGACGTTTGAGCTGGACGAATACATCGCCGAGGCGGTGCGCGCGGGTGCCGCGGGCTTCCTCGTCAAGGACACCGAACCGGAGGAACTGATCCGCGCCGTGCGGGCAGTTCACGACGGCGACGCGCTCCTTTCGCCGTCCGTGACCCGCCGCATCATGGCCCAGCTCGCCCTGCACAGCAGGGCGGCGTCGAAGACAGTGCCGCTGGACCAAATCACTGATCGCGAACGGGAAGTCCTGGCGCTGGTAGGCGAGGGCCTGAACAACGCGGAGATCGCTGAGCGGCTGTTCATCACCCCACTGACGGCGAAGACGCACGTTTCACGGATCATGACCAAACTGCTGGTCCGGGACCGTGCCCAATTGGTGGTGCTGGCGTACGAATCCGGATTGGTCCGGCCGGGCTGGAGCAGCTAGGCCTGGCCAGCAGTCTCCCGGGGGAGTAGTCGGCGGGGCGCAAGTGACTCCCGGTGGCCGACGCGTTTCGATGGGCCAAAAACCAGACTGGAACCAGAGCCGAGATACGGCCTGTTGAGAGTTTGGACTGGACATGTTGACATCACTGAGCACCACCATCGGCGCCGCGGCCGCGCAGCTTCCCGCCGACGTCGTCCATGGACCGGGGGACGGATTCGTCTTCTGGCCGTTTTTCCTCCTGATCCCGCTGTTTTGGATCCTCGTTATCGGATTCTTCGTCTTCTTCGGCCGCCGGATGTGGCGCCGGAACCAATACTAGGCAGCAACCCAAGGCGCCGAAAGCGTGCTGAGGGAGCGCTACGCACGGGGCGAAATCGACGAGACCGAGTACCGGCAGCGCCTGGAAGTACTGCGGGCACATCCGACAAAGTGAGGAGCCGGCGGATTCTGCTGGATCACTCGTCTGGATAAACCATCAGGCCTTGGAATCACGCGGTTCCAGGGCCTGAGGTTTGGAGTGATCCAGCAGAATGTCGCTCAGGGCGTGCCTGCAGGTTACTCCAGAAAATTGCGGAATACCTCTTTCACGTATTCCTTGGCTCTACTAGTCTGCTGGGGTGCACAATGAAGCCACCCGATCTTTCTCCACGTCAGCCAGCTCCCAGATGAACCCACCCGCAGTCATCACAGCCGAAAACCTCACTAAGAGCTACGGCGAGCTCACGGCCGTCGACGGTATTTCGTTCGAGGTCCCGGCAGGGGAGTCCTTCGGACTGCTTGGCCCCAACGGCGCCGGCAAATCGACCACCATGAAAATGATCGGCGGAGTCTCCCAGCGCACGTCCGGGAAGCTCAGCATCATGGGCCTGGACCCGGAAACCCATGGTCCTGAAGTCCGTGCGCACCTCGGAGTGGTGCCGCAGCAGGACAACCTGGACGAGGAACTGAAGGTCCGCGAAAACCTGATTGTCTATGGCCGCTACTTCGGCCTGCCCTTGAGCTACTTGCGTCCCAAGGCCGATGAGTTGCTCGAGTTCGCCCAGCTGACGGACAAAGCCAAGTCCAGGGTCGATGCCCTCTCGGGCGGCATGAAACGGCGTCTCACGATTGCCCGCTCGCTCATCAACGAGCCCAAGATCCTGCTCCTGGACGAACCCACGACCGGCCTGGACCCGCAGGCCCGGCACATCCTTTGGGACAGGCTGTTCCGGCTCAAGGAACAAGGCGTCACCCTGATCCTCACCACGCACTACATGGACGAGGCCGAACAGCTTTGCGACCGGCTGATCGTGGTGGACAAAGGCAGGATCATGGCCGAAGGCTCGCCGGCGAGCCTGATCCGCGAATATTCCACGCGCGAGGTGCTTGAACTCCGCTTCGGTTCCGAACGCAACGCCACCATCGGCATCGAACTCGCGGGCATCGGCGAACGCGTCGAGACGCTTCCGGACCGGGTGCTCATCTACGCGAACGACGGCGAATCGGCCCTGGAGCAAGTCTCCGCACGCCGGCTGCGTCCCCTCACCTCGCTGGTGCGGCGTTCTTCGCTGGAGGACGTCTTCCTCCGGCTGACCGGACGGAGCCTCGTTGATTAGCGCCCACTCGCCGGCCGTTTCAGCCAGCCGGGCGAAGCGCTGGGGGTCCTTCTTCTACGCCGAGCAGGTCCTGCGGGTGATGCGCGGCTACGGCTGGTCCGTGTTCCTGTACAGCGTGGGCCAGCCGGTGGCCTATCTGTTCGCCATGGGAATCGGGCTGGCGAGCCTTGTGGATGCGAACAGTGCGGCAGTGTTCGGTGGCGTGAACTACTTGACCTTCATCGCGCCGGCACTGTTAGTCTCATCCGCGGTCATGACGGCGTCCGGGGACTTTTCCTACCCGATCATGGACGGTTTCAAATGGCGCCGCGTGTTCTACGGCCCGCACGCCTCACCTCTGGTACCGCAGCAGATCGCCGCGGGCCACATCATGGCAAGTGCCTTGAAGTTCCTCGTGCAATCAGTGGTGTACTTCGCCATCGTGGCCATGTTCGGCGCCTCGCCGAGTCCGTGGGGCTGGGTGTCGGCGATAGTTGCCACAGTGGCCGGTTTGTCCTTCGGGCTGCCGCTCATGGCCTATGCCTCAACCATCACCAAAGACTCCGGCCAGTTCGCGTTGGTGCAGCGGTTCATCGTGGTGCCGCTGTTCCTGTTTTCGGGCACCTTCTTCCCGCTGGATTCCCTGCCTCTTGGGGTGCGCTGGATCGGTTGGATCTCCCCTGTGTGGCACGGAACGCAACTGGGCCGCGTCTTCACCTATGGACTCGAGGAGAATCCCTTGTTGACCCTGACCCACGTCGTGTTCCTTGTGGGCGCCGCCGCGGCGGGTTGGACGCTGACGCGGCGCCAGTTCGTCAGGAGGATGGGGGCATGAGCGTTCTGACCGGGGGCCACAGCGCCACTGACGCTGCCCGTGAACGTACCTTCGGCCCGTTGTACTCCCGCAACGCGCTTGCTGTTGTGTCCCGGGGCCTCATGGCAGCGAAAAGCAGCACGTGGTTGATCCTCGTGTCCGGATTCTTCGAACCGGTCCTGTACCTCATTTCCATGGGCGTCGGACTAGGGCCAATAGTGGGTACCGTGGCGGGACCGGGCGGCCAGGAAATCAGTTATGCGGCCTATATCGCACCCGCGCTCCTGGCCGTGTCCGCAATGAACGGCGCCGTCTATGACTCCACCTGGAACGTCTTCTTCAAGATGAACTTCGCCAAGCTGTACCAGGGAATGCTCTACACCTCCCTTGGACCATTGGACGTAGCCATCGGGGAGATCTTCCTGGCCTTGCTGCGCGGACTCCTGTACGCCACGGGGTTCACTGCCGTCATGGCTGTCATGGGACTCCTCACCACGCCATGGGCCATTCTCGTCATCCCGGCCTCGGTACTGATCGCTTTCGGCTTTGCGAGTTTCGGCATGGGCATCACCAGCTTCATGAAGACCTTCCAACAGATGGACTGGATCAACTTCTTCATGCTGCCGATGTTCCTTTTCAGCGCCACCTTCTACCCGCTCAGCGTCTATCCGCAATACATCCAGTGGCTCATCCAGGCGATGCCGCTGTGGCACGGCGTGGAACTCCTGCGGCAGATCAGCATTGGTTCCTTCAGCCCGGCCACGGCAGTCCATATCGCCTACTACCTCGTGATGATCGCCCTGGGGATCACACTCACCACCGGAAGGTTGCGCAAGCTCTTCCTGAAATAGCCGCACAGGCTGTTCGCCGGGGGTGGAAGCGGGCGGTTCGCCGCGCGGAGTTTGCGACAATGGGTGCATGCGATCCCTCGGCGATTCCCCGTCATCTGTTCCCTCGTCCGCTTCCGCCAGGAGCCCTTTCAAAGGCTTCCGCATCGGTGGACTGGGCATGACAGTGGTGCTTATCGCTTTCCTGGTGGCTGTGATCTTCGCTGCCAACCATAACGACGTCGTCGGCTGGATCGTTGCCGTTGTCTCCTTCGGCTGGCTTGCGCTCGCCGCCTTCGTGGTCTTCAGCATCCAGAAGGCCGCCAGGCGCGCCGGTGAAAAACTCACCGAGGCACAGAACGCCTTCAACGCGGCAACCGGCCGGGCGCCGTCGTCGTCGAGCGCGGACCACGGGGGCACACGGGTAGTCTCGGAACGGAACGAAGCCGATGAAATCCGGGACCTCAAACTGGACCACTCCTTCAAGATCGTCCAGGTGCAAGTACGCGTGGTGGAGGACGAACGCGCCAAGGGCGACGCCGCCGACCAGGACACCATAGACCGCGCCTTGGAGACCATCGCCATCACGTCGAGCAATGCCCGGGACATGATCAAGTCCTCCGGCGGCGGTGACGAGCCCGTCTCGGGCACCATCATCGACTAGAGTAGGCGGGGTGAGCTCGGCATTGAAGAAGGACTTCCTTCGCATCGCAACGGTCAACGTCAACGGCATTCGCGCTGCCTACAAGAAGGGCATGGCCGAGTGGCTGGAACCGCGCGACGTCGACATCCTGTGTCTGCAGGAAGTCCGCGCGCCCGACGAGGTGGTTCAACAGCTCATAGGCGAAGGCTGGTACATCCTGCACGCCGAAGCCGAGGCAAAGGGCCGCGCCGGCGTTGCGATTGCCTCCCGGCAGGAACCGGTTGCCACCCGCGTGGGCATCGGTGACGACTACTTCGCCACCACTGGACGCTGGGTCGAGGCCGACTACGTCGTCCGGGACGGCGCCGGGAAGGACACCACCCTGACGGTCGTCAGCGCTTATGTGCACTCCGGCGAAGCGGACACGCCCAAGCAGGTGGACAAGTACCGATTCCTGGATGTCATGACCACGAGGCTTCCGGAACTTGCCAAGCACAGCGAGCATGCACTGGTTGTCGGCGACCTCAACGTGGGCCACACCGAGCTCGACATCAAGAATTGGAAGGGCAACACCAAGCGTGCCGGCTTCCTTCCCGAGGAGCGCGCGTACTTCGACCGCTTCTTCGGCGACGAGATCGGATGGAGGGATGTCCACAGGGGCCTGGCAGGAAATGTCGATGGCCCCTACACCTGGTGGTCCCAGCGCGGTAAGGCCTTTGACACTGACACGGGCTGGCGCATCGACTACCACTTGGCCACTCCTGGACTCGCGGCAGCCGCACTTTCGGCCGTCGTCGACCGGGCGCCTTCGTGGGACACCCGTTTCTCCGACCACGCACCGCTGGTAGTCGACTACCAGCTCTAGGCTTTCGAAAGTTTTCCTCATGACCAGTTCCACAACGACCGAACCCGCTGCAGCCGCAGCCAAGGCAACATCCACCAAACTGGCCGCCGGAGCAAAGCACCGCGTGCTCTCCGGCATGCAGCCCTCTGCTGACTCCCTCCACCTGGGCAACTACCTTGGTGCCTTGGTCAACTGGGTCCGCATGCAGGACGAATATGACGCCATCTTCTTCATCCCGGACCTGCATGCCATTACGGTGCCGCAGGATCCCGCCGAGCTTGCCCGCCGGACCCGCGTCACCGCTGCGCAGTACATCGCCGGCGGCGTAGACGTGAACAAGTGCACGCTGTTCGTCCAGTCCCAGGTTCCTGAGCACGCCCAGCTGGCGTGGGTCCTTGGCTGCATCACAGGCTTCGGCGAGGCCTCGCGCATGATCCAGTTCAAGGACAAGTCGCTGCAACACGGTTCCGACCACGCGAGCGTCGGGCTCTTCACGTACCCGATCCTGCAGGCAGCGGACATCCTGCTGTACCAGCCGCACGGGGTACCCGTAGGCGAAGACCAGCGCCAGCACATTGAACTCAGCCGCGACCTCGCCCAGCGTTTCAACAGCCGCTACGGGGAGACGTTCCAGGTGCCGCAGGCCTTCATCCAGAAGGAAACGGCCAAGATCTACGATCTCCAGAACCCCACGGCCAAGATGTCCAAGTCCGCGGAGTCTCCGGCCGGCCTGATCAACCTGCTCGACGACCCGAAGATCACGGCCAAACGCATCAAGTCGGCAGTCACGGACACAGAGACGGAAATCCGCTTCGACCGCGAAACCAAGCCAGGGGTATCGAACCTGCTGAGCATCTACTCGTCCATCAGCGGCCAGCCGGTGGAGAAAATCGTGGCGGACTACGAAGGCAAGATGTACGGCCACCTGAAGGTCGACCTCGCTGAACTCGTTGCAACCCACCTCGGGCCGATCCGGGACCGCGCCAACGAGCTTCTTGCCGATCCGGCCGAGCTCGACCGGCTCCTCGCCCACGGGGCGGACAAAGCCCGGGAGATAGCCGCGGCCACGCTCGCCGACGTCTACGCCAAGGTGGGCTTCCTGCCATACGGCGGAGCACAAGGAATCCGCTAAAGCCATGTGCGCAGCTGCCAAGCTCAGCGTGCAGGCCGGCTCCCTTTCAAGGGGAGCCGGCCAGGCCTCTGACGCCCGCCTGGACGCGGGCGCACACGAGACTGCCAGCGCGTGCGGGGGCAACCTGTGCGTGGGGGTCATCCTGGGTTTCCCCCGGGAAGTCGCCCAGGAACTGAAGCAATGGCGCGCCTCCTTCGGTGACCCCATGGCGGACGTGATCCCGGCCCACATCACGCTCGTGACCACCACGCCTGCCCAGGACTGGGAAGCCACCCTCGAGCATGTTCGCGACGTCGCCCGGCGCCAGACACCGTTCAAGATCACGATTTCCGGCACGGGTTCCTTCAGGCCGGTATCCCCGGTGGTGTTCCTGAAGGTCGAAGACGGTTTCGAGGAGTGCGTGGGCCTGCACGAACAACTGCAGACCGGCCCCCTGGAACGCGATCTTCCTTTCCCCTACCACCCACACGTGACGGTAGCCCACGACGTCGCTCCCGAAAGCCTGGACGAGGCCGAAACGGTGCTGAAGAACTACACCGCCACCTTCCCGGTGGTTAGCATGGGACTTTACGAGCACGATGACAACGGCATTTGGCAGCTACGGGAAGAGCTCGACTTTGGCGGCGACGCAGACCAATCACGGAAAAGCACAGCACAACGACCGGCAGGCGGAAACGCCACCACTGCCGACTGACGGGGCGCAGCTGAAGCTGCAGCTCATTCACCGTCAGGTCGAATGGGGTAAAGCCCGGCGCTCAGGCAACAGAAGCGCGTCAATACCGGCGTTCATCAACCTCGCCCTCGCCCGGCTGAGCAACTTCCGGCCCATGCGCGCCTTCAACCTCTACAACCTGCGCCACGGTCCGCTGTTGAGCGCCGGCATAGGCTTCACCATGTTCTTCTCTATCACGGGCCTGCTGGCCACGGGATTCGCCGTGACCGGCTTGGTCCTCAACGGGCAGCCCCAACTGGTTGATTCAATCGTCTCAAGCGTTGCCACGGCGGCCCCGGGGCTCCTGAAAACCAACGGAGGCAACGGCCTGGTGGATCCGCATGATCTCCTGAACCCCACGGGCCTCGGCTGGACGGCTGCCATCGCCGCCGTCGTCACGGTATTTACCGCGCTCGGCTGGATCGCGGGGATCCGGGAGGGTCTTCGCGGAGTCTGCGGGCTTGAGCCCGTGCAAGAGAATCCTCTGCTGATGAAGGCCCGCGACGCCGGTACCCTCCTGCTGCTCGGCGCAGCCTTGGTGGTCAGCGCCGGTGTCTCGCTCGTGTTCGGGACAGCGGCCGGATGGATCATCGAACGGCTCGGCTTGGCCGACGCCGTTGCCGGCCCCGTCACCTGGCTCGTCCGCACAGCCGTTCCACTGGTCCTCAACTGGGCGACGGCGGTCATCATGTTCCGCTTCGCAGCCCGCCTTAAACTTCGCCGCCAAGCGTTCCTGGAAGGAACGGTGCTGGCCGGTGTCGGGACCACCATCCTCCAGATCTTCAGCACGGAGTTGCTGGCGAATGCCGGACGGAACCCCATCCTGGCCTCATTTGCCATCATCATCGGGCTTCTCATCTGGTTCAACCTGGTCAGTCAGGTCTACTTGGTCTCCGCCTCGTGGGCGGCCATCAGGGAAGCGGATACCGGCGCGCACGAGCACCCCAAGCCGGCCCTCGGATCACGGCACCCGTCGCCGCACTCGTTCCCGGCTAAAGCATTCCCCGAGAAAGCCAAGTAAAGCCTAGTCGCCGAGGTACTGCCCGGCCCAGGCCGAGATGATCCCTGCCACCCGGGCGGCTTGTCCTTTGCCCGTCAAGAGGTGGTCACTGCCTTCGAGCGAGATGAAGCTCCGCGGATGCCGCGCCGTTTGGAAGATCTCGCTGGCATTGTCGATGCCTACGGTGTTGTCTGTGGGGGAGTGGAGCACCATAAGGGGCCTGTGCAGGGTACGGATGCAGTCCCTGAGGTCGGCCTTCTCCACGTCTTCCACAAAGTGCCGGCGCACCTCCATGCGCCTGCCGCCCAGGTTGACCTCGGCGCTGCCTTCGCTGAGGATCGTGCTCACTTCGGCGTCGAACATATGCTCCACGTGCTTGGGCTCGAACGGGGCGCCCACAGTCGCAACGGCACGCACCTCGGGCAGGCTGAGGGCGGCCGCCAGCACAGCCGCTCCACCGAAGGAGTGGCCCACCAGCAGGGAGATTTTCTTGTCATCGGCCCGCATGAACTCTGCGGCGCGGATGGTGTCCGCCACTTTGACGCTGAACGATCCGGCGGACCATTCGCCGGCGGAGTCGCCCAGTCCAAGGTTGTCGAAGCGAAGCATGCCGACTCCAAGGTCCGCCAGGCCCTTGCAGATCCGCGAGGCAGAGGGGCTGTCCTTGCCGAGGGTCAAACCATGGGAGAACACGCCCCAGCCCCGGACCGGGCCCTCAGGAACGTCCACGATCCCTGCCAGGAGATCTCCGGTGCTGCCTTCGAATCTGATCTTCACGGATTTGGACACCTTGTCCGCCTTTCGTTAGGCGAGTTGCCCGGCCTTCCCGGGCGACTCTTAAACAACGACGACGGCGCCCCTCACCAGAGCGGTGGGCGGCGCCGTCGTCGTCGTATTTCTGAATTCTCGACTAGATCTTGCGTGCCAGGATGGCTTGCTTGACCTCGGCGATGGCCTGGGTCACCTGGATACCACGCGGGCAAGCCTCCGAGCAGTTGAAGGTGGTGCGGCAGCGCCAGACGCCTTCCTTGTCGTTGAGGATTTCCAAGCGCATGTCACCGGCATCGTCGCGGGAATCGAAGATGAAACGGTGCGCGTTCACGATGGCGGCCGGGCCGAAGTACTGGCCGTCCGTCCAGAACACGGGGCAGGACGACGTGCAGGCAGCGCACAGGATGCATTTGGTGGTGTCGTCGAACCGTTCACGGTCCTCCACCGACTGCAGGCGTTCCTTGGTGGGCTCGTGGCCCTTGTTGATCAGGAACGGCATGACCTCGCGGAAGGACTGGAAGAACGGCTCCATGTCCACGATCAGGTCTTTCTCCACCGGGAGGCCCTTGATCGGTTCAACGGTGATGGGCTTGGAAGTGTCCAGGTCCTTCAGCAGGGTCTTGCATGCGAGGCGGTTACGGCCGTTGATGCGCATCGCGTCGGAGCCACACACGCCGTGTGCACAGGAACGGCGGAAGGACAGCGAGCCATCGATTTCCCACTTGATCTTGTGCAGGGCGTCCAGCACGCGGTCGGTGCCGTACATCGTCAGCTGGTGGTCTTCCCATACGGGCTCTTCCGAGACCTCAGGGTTGTAGCGTCGCACGCGCAAAGTGATGTTGAAGGTGGGAATTTCCCCACCCCCACCAATGTGCGCGGGCAGCTCGATCTTGGATGCTGGCTCAGCAAGTTCAGCAGACATCTTAGTACTTCCTCACCATCGGCTCGTAGCGTGTAAAGACAACAGGCTTGGTGCCGAGTCGGATGCCCGCGATTGCTTCCGCAGATCCGTCCGCTGGGGCGTGCTCATCCTTATACGCCATGGAGTGCTTCATGAAATTTTCGTCGTCGCGCTCCGGGAAGTCCTCCCGGAAGTGGCCTCCACGGGACTCCTCGCGGTGCAGGGCGGCAACCGTCATGACTTTGGCCAGTTCCAGCAGGAAGCCCAGTTCCACCGCTTCGAGCAGATCAAGGTTGAAGCGCTTTCCCTTGTCCTGGACGCTGATGCGCTGGTAGCGCTCTTCGAGGGACGCGATGTCCTTGAGCACCTGGTTCAAGGTGTCCGCGGTACGGAACACCTGCATGTTGGCATCCATGGTGTCCTGCAGTTCCTTGCGGATCGCGGCAACCCTTTCGCCGCCGTCGGAAGTGCGGACGTGGTTCAGCAGGTCCAGCGTGTAAGCCTCCGGGTCTTCCGGGAGCTCCACGAAGTCAGCCGTCTTGGCGTATTCGGCGGCAGCAATACCCGCCCGCTTGCCAAAGACGTTGATGTCCAGCAGCGAGTTGGTACCCAAACGGTTGGAGCCGTGGACGGAGACACAAGCAACTTCGCCGGCCGCGTACAGGCCCGGCACGATGGTGTCGTTGTCCTGCAGGACCTCGGTGGTGATGTTGGTGGGGATGCCGCCCATGGCGTAGTGCGCCGTCGGGAACACCGGTACCGGTTCCGTGTACGGTTCGACGCCGAGGTACGTGCGCGCGAATTCGGTGATGTCAGGAAGCTTCGCGTCAATGTGGGCGGGCTCAAGGTGCGTGAGATCGAGGAGGACGTAGTCCTTGTTCGGCCCGCAGCCGCGTCCTTCGCGGACTTCGTTCGCCATGGAACGGGCCACGATGTCGCGGGGAGCGAGGTCCTTGATGGTGGGGGCGTAGCGTTCCATGAAACGCTCACCCTCGGAGTTGCGAAGGATCGCGCCCTCGCCGCGGGCAGCTTCCGAGAGGAGGATGCCCAGGCCTGCGAGACCGGTCGGGTGGAACTGGAAGAACTCCATGTCCTCCAACGGGATTCCGCGGCGGAAAGCGATGCCCATGCCGTCACCGGTCAGGGTGTGGGCGTTGGAGGTGGTCTTGAAGACCTTTCCTGCGCCGCCCGAGGCGAACACCACGGACTTGGCCTGGAAGACGTGCAGTTCGCCGGAGGCGAGGTCGTAGGACACGACGCCGGCAATGCGCTTCTGCTTGTACGGCGTTCCGTCTTCGCGGACGGCGTCTTCCTCGACGGTCAGCAGGTCCAGGACGTAGTACTCGTTGTAGAACTCAACGTTGTGCTTGACGCAGTTTTGGTACAGCGTCTGCAGGATCATGTGGCCGGTGCGGTCTGCCGCGTAGCAGGCGCGGCGGACTGGAGCCTTGCCGTGGTCACGGGTGTGGCCACCGAAACGGCGCTGGTCAATGCGGCCTTCGGGCGTGCGGTTGAACGGCAAGCCCATCTTCTCCAGGTCCAGCACGGCGTCGATGGCTTCCTTCGCCATGACCTCGGCTGCATCCTGGTCAACCAGGTAGTCGCCACCCTTGACGGTGTCGAATGTGTGCCACTCCCAGTTGTCCTCTTCGACGTTGGCCAGAGCTGCACACATGCCGCCCTGGGCCGCGCCAGTGTGGGAACGGGTGGGGTAGAGCTTGGTCAGTACTGCGGTGCGTGCGCGCTGACCGGATTCGATCGCGGCGCGCATGCCGGCGCCGCCGGCACCGACAATAACGACGTCGTACTTATGGACCTGCATACCAGATGCTCTTTCTCTCTAAGTCAGATGGTCGGCGGAGCCTGCTCCGCGTTTTGTGCACCGCCGGACTAGCCGGTGGTGCGGCGGAGCCGCTACGGCGCCGGGCAGAACCCGCCCGGCAGCTGAACGCCGTTGGCGACGGGGCACGGGTTGAACGTGAAAATCACCAGCGTGCCAAGGACGACGATGGCGACTGTAGCCGCGTAAAGGATCACCTTGAGCCACAGGCGGGTGGCGTCCTTCTCGGCGTAGTCGTTGATGATGGTGCGAACGCCGTTGGTGCCGTGCAGCATGGCGAGCCACAGCATGGCCAGGTCCCAGAACTGCCAGAACGGGTCGGCCCACTTGCCGGCAACGAAGCCGAAGTCGATGCCGTGGATGCCCTCGCCCACCATGAGGTTCACAAAGAGGTGGCCGAAGATCAGGACCACGAGCACGACGCCGGAGAGCCGCATGAACAACCACGCGAACATCTCGAAGTTCCCTTTGGAACCTGTGCCGCGACGGTACTGCGGTGCAATCTTCCCGCTGCCGATTTTTCCACTGCCGTTTTTTCCGCTGCGCGGAGTTTGAATGTCAGTGCTCATGGCTTAGTGGCCTCCCAGTGCGAGGGACAGGTGGCGGATGGCGAAGGCCCCGAAAACGACCAGCCACAGTACCAGGACGGTCCACAGCATCTGGCGCTGGTACTTTGCGCCCTTCTTCCAGAAGTCAATGGCGATAACGCGCAGGCCATTGAAGGCGTGGAAAACGATCGCTGCGACGAGGCCCGTTTCGCCCAGGGCCATGAGGGGGTTCTTGTAGGCGCCGATAACGGCCGTGTAGGCCTCCGGGGACACACGCACCAATGAGGTGTCCAGCACATGGACCAACAAGAAGAAAAAGATCACAACACCGGTAATGCGGTGTCCAACCCAGGACCACATGCCTTCACGGCCGCGGTACAAGGTGCCAGCTGGTTTTGTCGGCACTGAATAAACCTTCCTGCAACACAGCGGCGCTTGCACGGGATCCATGCGGGGGGAACGCCAGCCGCGAGAGCACTCGTAGCTCAGCCTAAATCTAGGCTTCGCTCACAGCTTATTCAATTTAGGTACCCCTTTTTGTAACGAGAGCGCTGGTGTTCGCCTGAATTCCGGTCTTTTCGCCGCGAGGGTGAGACGAAGACCACAAAGTGGGACTTGCGCGGGTGTCCGATAAGGTGTTGCGGTGAGTATAGAAAACGCTGCAAGCCCCGAACCGCCCCTGCGTCACTTCCATGCGGTTATTCCGGCCGGCGGAGTGGGCACGCGCCTGTGGCCGCTTTCGCGTGCGGCCGCGCCCAAATTCCTACATGACCTCACGGGTTCGGGAAGCACCCTTCTACGGGCTACCTACGACCGTCTCGAACCCCTGGCCGGCAACCGCGTGCTCGTGGTTACGGGTGTGGCGCACCGGGTTGCTGTCTGCCGCCAGCTTCCCGAAGTGGGCGACGACGAACTGGTCCTCGAAAGCGAACCGAAGGACTCGGGAGCAGCGATCGGCCTCGCCGCCGCCATCCTTTACCGTCGCGACCCGGACACCATCATGGGCTCCTTCGCCGCCGACCATGTCATCAGCCCGGACAACCTCTTTCAGGAAACGGTCCGCGAGGCCATCCACACTGCGGCTGCCGGAAAAATCGTCACCATCGGCATCAAGCCCACGCACCCGTCGACCGGGTTCGGTTACATCCGCACCGGCGATTTGCTCAATATCGACGACGCACCGAACGCGCACGCTGTGGTCGAATTCGTCGAGAAGCCGAGCGAGGACATCGCCAATAAGTACCTCGAAACGGGCGACTACGTCTGGAATGCCGGCATGTTCGTCGCCCCCGTTGCACTCATGCTCAAGCACCTGGAGGCAAACCAGCCGGTCTTGTTTGCAGGGCTGCAGGAAATCGCCGACGCCTGGGACACCCCGGAGCGCGATGAAGTGACCGCTCGGGTGTGGCCCACGCTGCCGAAGATTGCCATTGACTATGCCGTGGCGGAACCCGCCGCAGCGGCGGGGGATGTCGCCGTCGTGCCCGGTACCTTCCGCTGGGACGACGTCGGAGACTTCGCCGCGATCGGTCGCCTCAACAATGCCGGCGACGTCGATGAAGTGACGGTCCTCGGCGAAGGCGCCCGTGTCTTCACCGAGAACGCCAGCGGCGTGGTTGTCTCCGACACCAAGCGCGTGATCGCCCTTATCGGGATCAAGGACGTTGTGATCGTCGATACGCCGGACGCGCTGCTTGTCACCACGAAGGAGCATGCCCAGCGGGTCAAAGGTGCAGTGGACGCACTCAAGGCCAGCGGGGACACCGACGTTCTCTAGGCCAGTTCTCTAGCGCCCGCTTGCGGCACTGTCCGTAACCAAGAGACCCCTTTCGCTATTCGGAGGGCGCGGATGACTAGAGTTGTGAGGTGCGCAATTTCACTACCGAAACCGAGCCGACCCCAGTGGTGAAGCCGTGGCTTGACGATCTCCTGCCGGAACTCATTGAATTCCGGAGGGATCTGCATGCGCACCCCGAGCTTTCCTTCAAGGAATTTCGCACCACGGACAAGTTGGTTGAACGGCTCGAAGCGGCAGGACTTGAACCCCGCCGGCTGGAAGGATCGGGCCTGACGGTCGACGTCGGCGAGGGGCCCATCGCCACTGCCTTGCGCGGAGACATCGACGCCCTCCCCATCATCGAAGAGACGGGCCTTCCATTCGCGTCGAAGAACCACGGTGTCACCCACGCTTGCGGGCATGACGTCCACACCACGAGCATGCTTGGCATTGCCTTGGTGCTGCATGCCATGCACCAGGAGTCCCCTTTGGGCGGCACGGTGCGCATCATCTTCCAGCCGGCAGAGGAAACCATGCCCGGCGGTGCCCTGTCCTGCATCGAGCAGGGCGTGCTCCAGGGCGTCCCGCGGATTCTGGCGCTGCACTGCGATCCGCGGATCAACGTCGGCAAGATCGGCACGCGCATCGGCGCCATCACTTCGGCCTCGGACACCATCAAAATCGAACTGACCGGACGTGGCGGCCATACTTCCCGACCGCATTTGACCGAAGACCTGGTCTTTGCGCTGGCCCAAATCGCCGTCAACGTCCCGGCCGTCCTGTCCCGTCGCGTGGATGTGCGCAGCGGCGTTTCGGTGGTGTGGGGCCAGATCGCGGCAGGTTCGGCACCCAACGCGATCCCGGCCAACGGCTACATGGCCGGCACCATGCGTTGCCTCGACAGGGACGCTTGGCATAGCGCAGGGGAGTTGCTCGACGACGTCGTCCAGCAGGTTGCCGCGCCGTATGGTGTGGACGTGCACCTCGAGCACACCCGAGGCGTCCCTCCCGTGGTCAACTCGGAACACGAGACTGCCATCATCGAGGCCGCGGCCCGCGCGGAACTCGGCGAGCACGCCGTCGTCCTGACGCCCCAGTCCATGGGTGGCGAGGACTTTGCCTGGTTCCTGGCCGACCTGCCCGGTGCCATGATGCGGCTCGGGACCCACACGCCCGGCGGCGAGGAATACGATCTCCACCGCGGTGACTTCATCGTCGACGAGCGTGCCCTCGGCTTCGCGATCCAGGTCCTGGCCGCCGCCGCGCTGCGAACCATCCGGGATCTCTGAAACCGCGACGCCCGCTCACTTATATCGTCCAATCGGCGGTCGCTCCCTCTTCGTCAAGCTGGTTGTGAGTCATTCATTACCTGTTGATTGAAGGAGCCGGCGATGGCCGTTGATACCAAGGGTTTTACGCGGGAAGAGATCCGTGAGTTCATGCATGAGTATTATTTGCAGCCGCACGGGACGAGGAAGGTGTGGCTTGCCTCGACGTCCG
>NZ_JBFBKR010000010.1:0-166648 GCF_040686575.1 Arthrobacter sp. NPDC080073 | reverse complement strand
GGGAAAACTCACGCCCATCGAATATGAAACAATCAACCGGACCGCGCTCACAGCGGCCTAAGACCCCGAGTCAACAAAAGCCGGGGCAGTCCCATCCAGCCTTAATGGCCATAGGGGGCGCGAAGCGGTCCGTGCCCATTCCGGCGAATGGCGACAGTGGTGCTACCCTAAGCCTCGATCACGAGCCATCACTATTGCGCCAGAACTCCGCCACAGTGCCATCATTCCGAGCAGAACACCCTCAACCGAATCCCGCACTGCTGGGCGGCGCTCCATGCTGCGGTTAGAAGCGCGTGCACCTGCAGCGCTACGGGTTTGGGATTTTCCTTCGCGAGTTCGTCACTAAGGGCTGACTTAGACAGGCATGCTCCCAACACGAGCCAAACTTCGCGTTCGGCTGCGTGCGACTGGATGATCGCGTCGACTTGGTCCCAGTACGCTTCACCTGTCGTCTGGGCCGCCCCACGGCGCAGACGCTTCGCTGGCCCCAAGGGTGTAGCTTTGGACCCCGACCTTGGCTGGATGCTCCAATCATCCGCCCAATACTTTGTTGCCGGGCGGTCTTGGTTTCCAATGGTCAGGAACCGCAAGCTCTTTGTCGCCTGCGAGACCACGTCGTGCAGCGCCGCACCCGAAATCCTTGAAGGTTTCATCTCCTTCTTGCTTTTGGCATGGGCAAAAACTACCTTCGCTTCATTGAATCCTACGAAGTCAGCTATTTCGGATCCCAAGTCGGTACACAAGACGGTTGATTCCGTGCCCAAAGCCTGTGGCAGGAGCACGTCATCAATTTGTCCGAACACAGTGTCAGATGGCCAAGGCCCTGCGCCGTCCGCATGTCCCTTCTCCCCCACCACATTCGAAAGCTCCTCTCTCGTCTCCAGGATCGACAACAAACCGTCAGGTGAACTCGAGTTACGACGCTTCATGGACCAGAAGTTTCGGTTCGAGTAGACAAGCCCCCCCAGCCGTTGCCACCTTCACCAACTGTTCACGAGTTACAAACTGCCAGAACGTCGAGCGTGGATCGATAGTGGATCTGTACGGCACGCTACGAGCGGAAAAGAGTTCAAACCTATTGAGAGCGCTGTCCCAGCGGATTGAGACATCGATCGGGCTTCCGTTGATTTCCACCTCGAACTGCCCGTGCTCTACGACACCACCGGAGCAATCGATCACGAGGGGGTCACCACCCTCTTCTAGCGGTTCGAATGTGTGCTGGGCAAGGTCGAGGAGCACGTGTGCAGCAATCGGAGGATCGGAAATAGTGACAGGGAGTCCATAGCGTGCGATCGCCGACGCGGGGGGATCCTCCCTTTGCAGTGCAACGGACAATTCGTCGAACCATGCTCGTAACTCGGGATAGTGCCCCTTCGAGCTACGGGAGTCACTCACACGCCCATTCTTGACACCTGTGTATCGACCAACTCTGTTGCCCTCAATGACGAGAGTGCCGGATGCCGTCGAGTACCCAAAGGTCGAATCCCCAACCTCAGCTGCCACTAAAGCAACGTCCCGGGCACTCAGTGAGCGTGAACGCACCGACCAATCGCTTAGATCATTGTTGGTGAGCGACATGGAAGTGACTGTGGAATCGCTAGGCAACAGTCCCACTAGCGCGCCGGCACCTACCGAAATTGTGTGGGAGCGGACCGACTCCGGGAGGCCATCCGAGTCGGACACAAAAAGATGTTCTCCGTTCCAGTGAAGCACTGTATATCCGAGTGCCATCTCTACAAAAGCCGCTTCGCGCAGGATGGGCGAGTTGCGTACAGAAAGGTGGAGGAAGACCCGCGTATCCTCATCGGGGCTCCCCGTGCTGAGAATTTGACGATCGTTGCAAGCGAGATCGTCCTCAACTTGTTTTACCAATGAATCCAGCCCGAAGGCTCCGATGGGTCGGCGGATGGACGTGCTGAGTCGAAACTTGATCTCCTTCCATGCTTCGTCCGCGCGCAGATCTGCCTGTTCGCGAAAGAGCCGATCCCAGTAAAAGATCTCTGGTTGCGCATCCAGTAGCTCGGCGACGCCTGCTGGGTCGGTGGCGACTGACTTTGGGTCATCGCCGGCATCAAATTTCCGGTAACGCTCCCAGGCTTCCTGCATCGTTGCGTCCGCGGAGAGAACAAAAGCTGAAGTATCCTCGGCTCGTGTCGGGTTACGAAGGATCCGGCCAACTTGTTGGATGCGCGACCGGTCATTCCCGAAGCCTTCGTAAACCGCGAGAACCTTGACCGACGGATCATCGAATCCTTCGGTCAACTTGTGCTGATGTACTAGAAACTGCGCGTCAGGACGACCGGAGGGAGCAGGAACTGATCGTCTGAGATAGGGAGCCGCTTCATCGTGGACGAACGCTTCATGCACAGCGACCACTGTGCGGCCCTTCGCGCTAAGCGTGCGGGCGACTGCCTCCACACTTGCCCGGTTTCCGCACCGGACAATAACCCGCTCCCCTTCAGTCACCTTTTCGGCAATGTGTCCAAGGAGGTCATCAACATAGTCACTGACAGACGCAGTTTCCCTGGTAATCAAAAAAGTTGGTTCCCTAAGGACTCTGTCTTTCACAGCCTGGAGGTGGCTGTACCGATAATGCGCATCTTCATCGAGCACGAACATGCGGTTATCGTTTCGAAAGGGCGTCGCTGTAAACAGGCAGATGGGAAGCCCCGTGGCGCGCACCGCCCGGGACCATCCAGGGGCTGGTTCGTAGTGGCACTCATCAACCACGACGGTCGCGAAACCTTGAAATAAGGACGCCATCTGAATGCTGTCGTTGCCAACAGTTTTATAGATCTGGAGGACCATTGCCAGAGTGGTGACGTAAACCTTCGGCTCTCTGGAGTTCCTGCGATTGCATCTCGGCGATGAAGGCAGCGGCACTGCGTACGGCTTCCACTTTCGCCAGATTCTCGGGGCGTTTCTGCTCTAGGCGCTGCCAGACGCGATCATCAATGTCCTCCAAAATCTGCCTAGTCAACCCATACCAAGGGGTAACGATCAAAGCACTTTGCTTCTTTCCGCCCACTTCCGTTGCCGCAACAAGTGAAGCGATCACGGCCGATTTGCCGCTGCCCGTCGGCATAGATATCAGTGCAGCACCCGCCGCCGAACCCTCACGAAGGTACCTGCGCAGTGTCGTAAGTGCAGCATCCTGATGATTCCAAAGTGGCACGTGCCAACATCCTTCCGCGCGCCGTCTACACGCTTTCAACTCATGAACGAGCTGACAGCCCTGAACAATCTGGTCTAATTTTGCCTTCTGTGAAGACTCCTGTGGTTATCCGCAGTGTTTGGATGACTTGCCAGGGATCGCGCCAACCTAGCTGGCCCAGCGATTCCATCGGTGAAACTCAAAAACACTAGATCACGCACCAAGATGCTGCACGGAAAAGTAAGTCTGCGCCGTGGGCCTTACCTCTTACTGCGCGTTCGATCTCTACCAGCAGGCTCGCCTGCGTCCATGAGCGTAAGTTCCCTGCTGAGGCGGATGACCAACCGCTCATCTGCTCCAGAGCTTGCAAGATCCGCGCGACGATCCTGCGCTTCTCGCCGCGATCTGGGATCGGCACCTCCTACGCTGCCATGCCTGCCGCCGCGCCGACATGAGGTGGACGACCAGCACGCCGTCTTTGAACTCGCGTACCAGCCGCTCCGACCGGAAACGTACCGGCCACTACTCGTTCAACAGGAAACAGCAAGTGCCCCGCCAGGCCGAGGCCTGGCGGGGCACTTGTGCGAGACTCTAATGCGACCGCCGGCAAAGCGGTCAGCGACCAGTTCCTCTGGTATTCGAGCCGATCAGCTCAGCTACCGCTAATTTGGCGCAAAACGTACTGCAGGATGCCGCCGTTGCGGTAGTAGTCCGCTTCGCCCGGGGTATCGATGCGCAACACGGCATCGAAGGACTTGGTGCTGCCGTCCTCGGCCGTTGCCGTGACCTTGAGCGTCCTCGGCGTCGTGCCGTTGTTCAGCTCGGTGACGCCCTCGACGGAGAACGTTTCCGTACCCACCAGGCCCAGCGACGCAGCGGATTCGCCGGCCGGGTACTGCAGCGGGAGGACGCCCATGCCGATGAGGTTGGAGCGGTGGATCCGCTCGTAGCTTTCGGCGATGACAGCCTTCACGCCCAGAAGCGCGGTTCCCTTGGCAGCCCAGTCGCGGGAAGAGCCGGAGCCGTACTCCTTGCCGGCCAGGACCACCAGCGGCGTGCCGGCTGCCTGGTAGTTCTGCGCAGCGTCGTAGACGTAGGCCTGCGGGCCGTCCGGCTGGGTGAAGTCGCGGGTGAAGCCACCCTCGACGCCCGCGCCGTCGTTGAAGTCAGCGAGCAGCTGGTTCTTGATGCGGATGTTCGCGAAGGTTCCGCGGATCATGACCTCGTGGTTGCCACGGCGTGAACCGTAGGAGTTGAAGTCCTTGCGCTCCACACCGTTGGCCAGAAGGTACTGGCCGGCCGGGGTGTCCGACTTGAAGGAGCCGGCCGGGGAGATGTGGTCAGTGGTGACCGAATCCCCGAGCTTCAGCAGCACGCGGGCGCCGGCGATGTCCGTTACGGGATCCGGCTGGGCCTTCATGCCTTCAAAGTACGGGGGCTTCCGCACGTACGTGGACTTGGCGTCCCAGGCGAAGGTGTCGCCTGCCGGGGTTTCGAGTGCCTTCCAGCGCTCGTCGCCATCGAAGACGCCTTCGTAACCGCGGGCGAACATTTCTTTGTCAATCGAGGAATCGATGACCTTCTGGACCTCGACAGGGTTCGGCCAGATGTCCGTCAAGAAGACATCGTTGCCGTCCTGGTCCTGGCCCAGCGGATCGGCGTCGAAGTCGAAGTCCATGGTTCCGGCCAGGGCGTAGGCGATGACCAGCGGCGGGGAAGCCAGGTAGTTCATCTTGACGTCCGGGTTGATCCGGCCTTCGAAGTTGCGGTTGCCGGAGAGGACAGCGGTGACGGAAAGGTCGTTGGCCTGGATGGCCTCGGAGATTTCGGCGTCGAGCGGTCCGGAGTTGCCGATGCAGGTGGCGCAGCCATATCCCACGATGTAGAAGCCGAGCTTCTCCAGGTAGGGAGTCAGGCCGGACTTCTCGTAGTAGTCGGTGACAACCTTGGAGCCGGGAGCGACCGAAGTCTTGACCCACGGCTTGGACGTGAGGCCCTTGTCAACGGCGTTGCGGGCGAGCAGCGCGGCGGCCAGCATCACGGAGGGGTTGGACGTGTTGGTGCAGGACGTGATGGAAGCGATCGAAACGGCACCGTGGTCCAGTTCGAATTCGCGGCCGTCAGCTGTTGTGACGCTCACCTTGTTCGACGGACGACCGTTGGACTTCGGGCCGTGTGCGTGCGGCGCGATGTCGGCCAGGTGGGTCGCAGTGGCGGTGAACGACGGCGAATCGGAGGCCGGGAAGCTTTCGTCGATCGCTTCGTCCAGGCTTCCGCCTACCAGGTCTTCCTTCACGTAGTTGCGCAGGTCCTCGCGGAACTGGGCCTTGGCCTCCGTGAGGATGATGCGGTCCTGGGGACGCTTCGGGCCCGAGATGGAGGGAACAACCGTGGACAGGTCGAGCTCAAGGTACTCGGAAAACTTGATCTCGTGCGAGGGATCGTGCCAGAGGCCCTGTTCCTTCGCGTAGGCCTCGACCAGGGCGACGTTCTGCTCGGAGCGGCCGGTGAGGCGCAGGTAATCGAGCGTGACGTCGTCGATCGGGAACATCGCTGCCGTGGAGCCGAACTCCGGGCTCATGTTGCCGATGGTGGCGCGGTTGGCCAGCGGCACAGCCGCAACGCCTTCGCCGTAGAACTCCACGAACTTGCCGACCACACCGTGGTTGCGCAGCTGCTCGGTGATGGTCAGGACGACGTCCGTGGCGGTAGCGCCCGCGGGGATGGAGCCCGTGAGCTTGAAGCCGACAACGCGCGGGATCAGCATGGAGACGGGCTGGCCCAGCATGGCAGCCTCGGCTTCGATGCCGCCTACGCCCCAGCCCAGCACGCCCAGGCCGTTGACCATGGTGGTGTGCGAGTCCGTGCCGACGCAGGTGTCGGGGTAGGCGCGGAGGACGCCGTCAACTTCGCGGGTCATGACGGTGCGTGCGAGGTATTCGATGTTGACCTGGTGGACGATGCCTGTTCCAGGGGGAACAACCTTGAAGTCGTCAAAAGCAGTCTGGCCCCAGCGCAGGAACTGGTAACGCTCGCCGTTGCGCTGGTATTCGATCTCCATGTTGCGCTCAAGGGCGCCGGAGTTGCCGAAGGCGTCGATCTGCACGGAGTGGTCGATGACCATCTCAGCCGGAGCCAGCGGGTTGACGCGCTTGGGGTCGCCGCCGAGGTCCTTGATGGCTTCACGCATGGTGGCAAGGTCAACGACGCAGGGGACCCCGGTGAAGTCCTGCATGATGACGCGGGCCGGGGTGAACTGGATCTCGGTGTCTGGCTGGGCATCCGGGTCCCAGCCGGCCAGGGCGCGGACGTGGTCGGCCGTGATATTGGCGCCGTCTTCCGTCCGCAGGAGGTTTTCAAGCAATACCTTAAGGCTGAACGGAAGGCTTTCTGCGCCCTCAACGGAGTTCAACCGGAAAATTTCATAATCGGTGCCGGCTACATTCAGTACGCCTTTGGAACCGAAGCTGTCCACAGTGCTCATGGCAGGACTCCTCTCGCAACAGCTTTCATCTTTGTCGCGTGGTTGACCGCTAGCTAGTTAGGCAAACCTAATCAGGGCGTCGAACGGCCGATGGAGAAATGAAGCGCGACGTAGGACTTCTCCACCATCGTAGTGGCGGCTATGCCGCCGGCACCAGCAACGCAACGGTCTCGAGGTGATGCGTGTGCGGATACAAGTCGAAGGCCCGGAGGGATTCAAGCCGCCATCCGCCGTTTCGGAAGTACCCCAGATCGCGCGCAAAGGAGGCCGGATCACACGACACATAGGCGATTGCCCGCGGCCCGGACTCGATGAGCTGGCTGACCACGGCTTTGCCCGCGCCGGCCCGCGGCGGGTCGATCACCAAGGCATCGAAGCTGCGGGGGCGCTGCCGGAGGACACGTTCCACCCTGCCCTGGACAATTTCAACCTGGGTCTCTCCGTGCAGATTCTTGCGGGCATCCCGGCTTGTCCCGGGCGATCCTTCGACGGAGAGCACCGAACCGGTGATCCCCACAGCATCCGCCAAGGGCGCCGTAAACAATCCGGCTCCCGCGTAAAGGTCGGCGACGGCCGAGCCCGGAAGGAGGTAGCCGCCGTCGTGCAGGAAACCCGTCACCGCCCCCACCAGGGTCCCGGGCGCATCCTTGTGGATCTGCCAGAACCCTTCTCCCGTTACGCGGTATTCGTGGCCGGCAGCCGTTTCCTGGACCCAGGTCCTGCCGCGCAGTTGCAGGACCTCTCCGCCCACGGGGTCGAAGCTGGCCACCGACACTTCATGCGGGAGCTGGCCCAGGATCCGGTTGAGGCGCCGGGCATCGGTGCCTTCTTCCGGGGCGAGAAGGACAAGCGGACGCGATCCGTTGGCAGGCGCGGCCACTTCCACCCGCGAAATTCCCCGCAGGTCGATGTCCCAGAGCCGCAACTCGTTGATGCCCGGCAGTGCCAAGGGCATCTCGTGGACCGGAATCACGACGTCGGAGCGGTGGGCATGCATCCCCAGCCGGCCACCGGTGGTGACAGCAAAGCTCGCACGGGTCCGCCAGCCGAGCCCGGTATCGTCGTCGGAGCCCGCAACGCCGTCGGAGCCCGGGTCACCAGCAGCTGCGCGCTCCACCTCGACATGGAGTTCGACGCCGGCGAGCCGCTTGAGTTGCTCGGCGAGGACTTCGGATTTGAGCAGGCGCTGCCGTTCGAGTGTCACGTGCCCGAGTTCGGCGCCGCCCACGGGCGGACCGCCCTTGCGCCAGGCGGCAAGCGAGTCTGCGAGGGGCCAGAAATGGCGCGTCCGATCCTCTGATGCTTCCAGGACGTCGACGACGTCGGCACGCCAGAAACGGGAAGACTCTCCCGCATCGGTCAGCCGGACCCGGACCTTCTCCCCCGGGATGCCGTGCCGGACAAAAATGACCCGGCCTTCGTGCCGTGCGACAAAGTGGCCGCCGTGGGCGACGGGGCCGACGTCCACCACCAGCTCCGTGGCAGCTCCGTCCTGGGCCGTGGGCGAGCTGGATTCGGTGTTGCTGGGGTGGGTCATCAGGTATCCTGCAATGCCTTTGCTTCTTCGGAGGACTTCAATTGCCATGGAACGCTAGCCACCATGACGCCGGGTTCAAAGTGGAGCCGGGCCTTGATGCGCAAGGCGGTCTGGTTGTGCACGAGCTGTTCCCACCACTTGCCGACGACGTACTCCGGGATGTAGACGACGATCAGGTCGCGCGGGGAATCGCGGCGCATGTTCTTGACGTAGTCCAGGATGGGCGTGACGGTTTCACGGTAAGGGCTCGCCAACACGGTCAACGGGACAGGGATGTCCAGCTTGTCCCAGGCCTCCACGGTGCGCGCCGTTTCCTCGTGGTCGATATCCACGATGATGGCATCCAGCCGGGACGGCCTCGACGCCCGCGCGTAGGCCAGTGCGCGCAGCACCGGTTTGCGGACATGGGAAACAAGCAGCACCGCATGGACCCGGGTGGGCAATGCGCGCGGGGATGAATCCTCGTCAACGGCCAATTCCTTGGCCACATTGTCGTAGTGGGCGCGGATGCTCCACATGATGAGGAACAGCACGAACATCGCCAGAAGGGCGATCCAGGCGCCCTGCTCGAACTTGG
This sequence comes from Arthrobacter sp. NPDC080073, assembly GCF_040686575.1. Classification (NCBI taxonomy): domain Bacteria; kingdom Bacillati; phylum Actinomycetota; class Actinomycetes; order Micrococcales; family Micrococcaceae; genus Arthrobacter; species Arthrobacter sp. NPDC080073. The sequence continues at coordinate 157,896 of NZ_JBFBKR010000010.1, read as the reverse complement.
TGATCAGCACGATGGTCAGCACCAGCGCAGTCATGGCAAAACCGAGCATGTTGATGGTGCGGGACTTCACGATCCTGCGGCGGACGGCTTTGTCCTGCGCAAGTTTGAGTTCCCTGCCCCAGTGGCGCACCATGCCCAGCTGGCTCATCGTGAAGGAAATGAAGACGCCAACGATGTATAGCTGGATGAGCTTGGTGACATCGGCGTTGAAGGAAATGATGAGGACCAAGGCCCCGGCCGCGAGGGCCAGGACGCCGTTGCTGAAGGCCAGGCGGTCTCCGCGGGTCCGAAGCTGGCGGGGAAGGTAGCCGTCCTGGGCGAGGATGGAGCCCAGGACCGGGAATCCGTTGAAAGCGGTGTTGGAGGCGAAGACGAGGATGACGCCCGTGGCGGCGACAACAACGTAGAACGGGATGGACCCGGCGCCGAAGATCGTCTGTGCAATCTGGCTGATGGCGGGGTTCTGGATGTAGTCGTCCGGGAGCGGTTGGCCATTCAGGAGGAATTCCTTGGCCGGATCCAGCACGATGTGGACCTTGGTGGCGTTGGCAAGGTAGATGATGCCCGCGAGCATGGCAGAGGCGATGACTCCGAGCAGCAAGAGCGTGGTGGCCGCATTCTTGCTCTTGGGCTTCTTGAAGTTCGGCACGCCGTTGCTGATGGCCTCCACACCGGTCAGGGCGGCGGCGCCGGAGGAGAAGGCCCTCAGGAGCAGGAACGCGCCTGCCAGGCCCACGAGTCCCTGGTCGAATCCCTCTTGCGGGACGATGGTGAAGGCCGCCGAGGGAGCCCGGCCGAGTTGTCCTATGGCTGCCTGGAAGATACCGACGGCCGTCATGCCCAGGATGGAGAACATGAAGATATAGGTGGGAATCGCGAAGACGCTGCCGGCTTCCTTGATTCCTCGCAGGTTCACCAGTGCCAGGATGACGACGCCGACTGTGGCGATGAGCGCCTGCTGCCCGTGCATCGAGGGGATCGCCGTGGTCAGGTACGCCGCCGCGGAGGACATCGACACGGCGACGGTGAGGACGTAGTCCACCAACAAGGCAGCGGCGACCGTCAGGCCTGCGAACTTCCCGAGATTGACGTTGGCGATTTCGTAGTCGCCGCCACCTGAGGGGTAGGCGTGGACGTTCTGCCGGTATGAGGCAACAACCGTGAGCAAGACCACCATGACTGCGAGGCCTACGAGCGGCGAAATGGCCACGGCACTCACGCCGGCGAGGGCCAGCGTCAGCAGGATTTCGTCGGGGGCATAGGCCACGGAGGACAGGGCGTCCGAAGCGAAAATCGGCAGCGCAATGCGCTTGGGAAGCAGGGTGTGGGACAGGCGGTCGTTCCGGAACGGCCGCCCCACCAACACCCGCTTCGCGGCGTTGAGAATTGTCAGCACTCCGCAAAGCTACTCTGAATCGAACGCGATGTCATGACGGCGGACTGGCTTCCGCGACTTGCCCCGGTAGAGTCTTACCGAGCGGCATGCATAAGAGTGAAGGAGAAACCGTGGCTCACTTTGTGATCATGGGTTGCGGACGAGTTGGCGCAACGTTGGCGCACACCTTGGAAGACGCCGGCCATTCGGTGGCAATCATCGACCAGGACGACCGTGCCTTCCGCCGCTTGCGCAGCGGATTCACCGGTAGGAAAGTCACGGGCGTGGGATTCGACCGGGACACCCTCAAGCAGGCAGGTTGCGAGGAGGCGTACGCCTTCGCCGCCGTCTCCAGCGGTGACAATTCCAATATCCTCGCCACCCGGGTAGCGCGTGAAACTTTCCATGTTTCGCATGTTGTTGCCCGCATCTACGATCCGGGCCGCGCCGAAATCTACCAGCGCCTGGGCATCCCCACGGTCGCCGCCGTGCGTTGGAGCGCGGACCAGGTCCTGCGCCGGATCCTGCCCGAGCAGCATCTGGCAGGCGATTACCGCGAACCCTCGGGCCGGCTGGTTTTGTCCGAAGTCGACCTTGACCAAGGCTGGATCGGGCACCCGTTGACTGCCATCGAAGCAGCATCCGGCATCCGCATCGCTTTCCTTACCCGCTTTGGCGAAGGCGTCCTGCCGCAGGCCGGAACGGCCTACCAGGAGGGCGACACCGTGCACGCCATGTTGAATCTTGACCGCAGCGCCGAGGTGGCGCGCATCCTTTCCAGCGCACCCGCCAAGGAGTCTGAGTGAAAGTCGTTATTGTCGGCGCAGGCAGCGTCGGTTCATCGATCGCGCGCGAATTGCTCGCCCACAAACACGAGATCATGCTGATCGACCTCAAACCGGAGGTCATCGGGCGCAGCGGGCTCCGCGGGGCCCGCTGGCTCGTGGGCGATGCGTGCGAATTGAGCACCCTGCAGGACGCGAAATTGGAAGGGGCCGACGTTGTCGTGTCCGCGACCGGCGACGACAAAGTCAACCTTGTGGTGTCCTTGCTTGCCAAGACCGAATTCGGTGTGGGCCGCACGGTGGGCCGGGTCAACAATCCTAAGAACGACTGGATGTTCAACGATTCCTGGGGCGTCGACGTCGCAGTCAACACCCCGCAGCTCATGACGGCGCTCGTGGAAGAGGCCGTGGAAATCGGTGACCTCGTCCGTTTGCTGACCTTGCAGACGGGTGTGTCCTCGCTGGTCGAATTCACGGTTCCCCACGACTCGCACATCATCGGGAGCACCGTGGGCGGCATCGAATGGCCCGACGACGCGACCCTGGTGGCGATCCTCCGGGACCACGCGCCGATCACACCAAGCCGCGACGACGTGATCGACGGCGGCGACGAACTGTTCTTCGTCACGACCATCGAGGCCGAAGACGGCCTCAGGGCCCTGCTCTCCCCGTCCGCCGGGGACCACGGTTCAGTCGGCGTCGAGGAGGAGTTTTCGGATCAGTCCGACGACGACGGTTTCGACGGCTGAGGATCGCGCTCCGGCTTCTGGCCCGGCGCAGGCCGGGTCAGGAGCCAGGCAATCCAGAGACCCAGGATGTACAGCGGAGCACCCATGATCAACCTCATGGTGGCGAGCGCAGCCAGGCCGGGTTCGCCCAGGAAATACAGGGGCACCTGGACCACAAGCCGTAGTGCCAGCACGGCAATGACCACCCACGTGCCGATGGCATATGCCCGCAAGCGCTCCGGGTTCTTCCGCCATTCGAAGCCTTCGTTGCGGACGAAGCCGAACAGCAGGCCGGCGATCGGCCACTTGAGCAGGATCGAGAGCACCATTCCCACGATGTAGGCGATATTCGTGTAGAAACCCAGGACGTAGAAGTCCTCGGCCTTGCCCGTGGTGTTTGCGAGCCAAGCGGAGATGGCGACGCCGGCGATCCCGGCAAGCGCCTGGGTCAACGGGCGCCGTTGGACCAGCCGGACCACGGTGAAGACGGCAGCCGCGGCGAGGGAGGCAATCAGGGACGCCGGAAGGTCGCGGGTGACCATGAAGGCGATCAGGAATACGAGGCCGGGCACGATGCTCTCGGCTATCCCCTGGACACCTCCGGCTGATTTGAGGATGTCCACATGCCCGTGGCTGTTGCGTTGGAGTCCGGCTTTTTCGGCGTAGCCGGCGGCGATGTCCGCGATGCCCGGGCCCTGGGTGCCCCGCCTGGATTCCTCCTCCGGACCGGGCTTTTCCCGGGCTGGCTTTTCGTGGGGGCCGGATCCGTTGGCGACTGTCATTGGTGCTCCTGCCGGGAGAGGATTTCATAGCGCGGATTGAACATCGTGGGCATCCCGTCCCGCTGTGTGACCATGCCTTCGAGCCGCAGGACAGTCCCGGGTTCGATCCCGGGCACTTTGCGTCGCCCGAGCCAGATGACGCGCAGCCGGGTCAACGGACCCGTGTCGCCCCTGTGCGCAATCCGGTCAACGACGATCGCAGAGAAGTGTGCTTGCTCGCTGGCGGGCTGGTAGGTCACCGACTCGATGAAACCCGTGCAGTCGACCCGGCCCCGGACCGGGAGCTCAGTGAGGGGCACGGGCGCCGGGCTGCCTTGGGCGGCAGCGGAACGCCCCGCTTCGTCAGCCAATCTGGGTGATCTCCGGGCCGCGTTCGGGTTGCTGAAGCGGCGGCGCTTCATGGGGAGCACCGTGCTGCCCCGGCGCTACGGCGTCCTTGGGCAGCTTCAGCTGAAGCAGCTCACGGGGCGGCATGGGGTTGTCTCCGCGAACGACCACAACCTTCCGGAAGAGGTTCTCCAGTCCTTCGGCCGCTTTCCTGTCCAAAGCCGCGTTGCCGCCGATGACTCCGCGAAGGAACCAGCGGGGCCCATCGACGCCCATGAACCGGGCAGCCCGGAAGCCACGTCCGCCGTCTGCGGATTCCGTAGGAAGTTTGGCGATGAGTTCCGTGCCGAAGGTGCCGATGATCTCCTCGACTTCCCCTCCTTGGCTGGATACGGATTGGCCGATTTGTTCGCGGATCTCGTCCCACAGCCCTTCGGAACGTGGGGCGGCGAACGCCTGGAGCTGGAGGCTCGAGCCATCGAGGTCCATGGTGACCGCCACCACCCGCTGGGTTGCCTCTTCCACTTCGAGGCGCAATTGAAGGCCTTCGGAAGGTTCGATCAGCAGGGCGCCAAGATCCACGTAGCCATCCTGGCTGTCAATTTCGCTGGCATCGAATGGCCCCTTGGACAGGCGGAAGTCGCCCTTGGCGGCTCCACCGGCTACCGGGCCGCCGTCCTGCCGCGTCGTCGCGGCATCGGCCTGCTCAGTGCCGTTGTCTTTCGGCTGCTCAGCCTTGGACTTCTTTCCGCGCCCAAAAAGCATCGGGTTTTCTCCTTAGTAGTGGTCTATCCCCCAGTAAACCGCAGACTGCCCGTCAACTCGCGGGCAGCATGGCAATCAGCTCCGTGCAGCGCCGATTGTCGAGGGTTGTTTCTAGCTCACGGCCGGCGCGAAGCCTCCGGTGGATCCAAAGCCGCCGGTGCCCCGCGAGGTGTCGGACAACTCCTCCACGGAAACGAACTGCGCATACTCGACGCGCTGTATCACCATTTGAGCAATTCTATCGCCGCGCTTGAGTTCGATTGCGTGGTTTTGGTCGGTATTCAAAAGCGTCACGGAAATTTCACCTCGGTAGCCGGCATCAACCGTTCCGGGAGCGTTCACCACGGTGAGTCCGTGCTTGGTTGCCAGCCCAGACCGGGGGTGGATCAGTGCGACAAAGCCGTTCGGCAGGGCGATTGAGACGCCCGTGGGAACGAGCTTCCGCTCTCCCGGCGCGAGGGACACGTCCGCGCGGGCCCGCAAGTCCGCGCCCGCGTCACCGGGGTGGGCGTACGACGGCGCTTCCAAACCGGCGTCGAGCATTTTCAGCTGGACCTGAAGGGTCGGCGCACCGTATTCGGCGGAGGTGTCTGCTGGGTTGGCTACTGCTGTCTCGTGGCTCACAGTCACATATTCTATCGCCCGCGGAACACTCCCCCGGTTGCGGCCGCAGGTCAGTCGCAGTGCAAAGGGGGCGTTAATTCCCGGGGTCACGGTCCCTTAAGCTGGTGGCATGCCTGAATCGACTGCTTCCGTACCCGTGCCGCACCATTCCTCGAGTGGAACGGGCGTCCTGTTTACGGAAAAGCTCTGGCCCTCGCCCTGGATTTGGATCGTGGTGGTCGGACTGTCAGCTGCGGGCATCCTGATGTTCGCGCCTATCAGCATCACCGCGGGCATCATCGCCGCGCTGGTTCTCTTCGCCATCATGACCACCATGCTCGTGGTGTCCACTCCCGCGATTGTGGTGGACCGTGACACCGTCCAGGTGGGACGGGCCACTATCCAGCGCGAATTTATCGGCGCTGTCACGGCATACCGCAAGGACGAAGCCACGGCAGAGCGCGGTACCCGGCTCCACGGACTCGCGTTCCTGTGCCTCCGCGGCTGGATAGACCCCGTGGTCCGCATTGAAATCACCGACCCGGCGGACCGCACCCCGTACTGGCTGACGTCCACGCGCCGCCCCGAAGAACTTGTGGCGGCGCTGGCCAAGCAGGCCTCCCGAGGCTAGCTTTCGCATTCCTTGCAGTACAGGTGCCCGTCTTTCTCCCGCGCAATCTGGGAGCGGTGTTTGACCAGGAAGCAGTTGAAGCAAGTAAATTCGTCCGCCTGCGGAGGCAGGACCCGGACCAGCAGCTCTTCGCCAGACAAGTCCGCCCCGGGGAGCTCATAGGCATCTGCCAGATCAGTCTCATCGATGTCGACCGCCGATGATGACTGTTTCTCGGTGCGATGCGACTTGAGTTCCTCGATCGAGTCCTCGGTGTCTTCTTCGGTCTTCCGAGGGGCATCGTAGTCCGTTGCCATGGTCCCTTCTTCGTTCTCCCTTGTGCTTCACGCAGGGCTTGCGGTCCTGTCGACCAGAGCCTGCTCCGGTCTAAGGGTGTAACGCAGCAGGCCGCTTTTTTGTGCCCGATACCGGGCAGATTGTCCTCCCGGCCGACTCGAATGTCCATACCCATGTTCCGATCGCCCGCGCAGGGAATGCCGGAATTCGCGGAATATCGCGGCGCGCCCTTTGTCCTAGTAGGAAAAGGCCGTACCGGGTGGCAGAGTTTCGAATGTCAGATAGGCCATGGTGGAGGATTTTATGCGGGATCTACGGCTGGTTGGCGTCCACGACGACGGCGGACATCTTCTGTTGAGCAGTACCGGCGGCGAGATGTTCCAGCTTCCGATTGATGAGGCGTTGCGGGCTGCAGCGAGCCGGACGCCTGCCCAGGTGGCTGCACGCGCTTCCATCACGCCCGTCGCCATGTCCCCCCGTGACATCCAGTCACGTATCCGCAGCGGCGCTACGGCCGCGGAAGTGGCGGAACTGTCAGGGCTGCCGCTCGCCAACGTGCAGCGCTATGAGGGTCCTGTTCTTGCCGAGCGCGAGTACATCGCCCAGCAAGCCCGCAAAGTCGAAGTCGCCGCACCGGCCCCCGGCCACGACACCTACCGCGCAGCGTTCGGCGACGAACCCGCGAGCTTGGGCGACATGGTTGCACACCGGCTCACGGCCTACGGGATCGATTCCGCTACGGTGGAATGGGATTCCTGGCGCCGGACTGATGGCACGTGGACCGTCGTCGCACGCTTCGAAACCAAGCCAGGCAGCTTGGAGAGCATCGGCGAAGAGCCGCCTGCCATGTGGACCTTCCATCCCGCCCGCAAATCCATCCAGAATGCCAACCGCTGGGCCCAGCAGCTCAGCGAACTGGAACCCCTTGACGGACCCGTGCCGGCCCGGCGGCTCGCGGCCGTCTCCGACCGGCCCTTTGACTTTGAGGCCGACGCCGGGACCGCCGCCCGTGCGGCCGCCGCCGCTGCGACGAAGGAAGCCGATGGCCTCCTTGACATGTTGCGCTCACGTCGCGGACAGAGGCTGGGACTTGACGAAGACAGCGACGACGCTTTGGCGCTGCTTCTGAGCAGCGGCGTTCCGGCTGCGCATCCGCGGCCCGGCGACGTCGAAGACGCACCCGCGGGCAGCGAAACAGCTGACAAAGAGCCGGCCGACACAGACACGGACGAGCAGGTTGAAGCCGAACCCGCCCCCAGCCGCCGTGACGCGCGCGCATCCATGATGTCGCGGCTGAGCCTGGCCCCGAAGCATGACGACAAGGAAGACGATTCCCTCCATCTTCACGACGGCGTGAGCACGGACACCCGTGAAATCACTCTGATCCCCGCTGCCCTGCGCCCCGTGACCATGCTGCGCGGCCGGAACGAGAACGACGCGCACACCGGCCAGGACGAGGCACGAACCTCGGGAGCGGCAGCACCGCGGGCGGGCCTGGATGAACTTCTCGGCGGCGCTCCCCGGCGGGAACGCGAAGAGCCGAGGCCCACCCGCGCCGGGCAGAAGGATGAAGAAGCTTCCGACACCGGGGCGGCCGAACGCCAGCCGTCACGGCCTAAGCGCTCCAGTATTCCCAGCTGGGACGAGATCGTCTTCGGGACCCGCGGAGACTAGGCAGCTTTCAGTTCGTTGCGGCTTCAGCTGGTGCCGTGCCAAAGGCAGGCGTCGACGTCGAATGGCAGCAACTGATCCCGGCTCGCCATGAGGTTGGCCCCGTGTGCCGTCACCCGGCGCATGTAGTGCCTGCGGCATAGGGTCTCGTATCCGACGACCGGGTGCGACCCTTCGGCTTGCTCCGGTGCAGCGTCCCTGTCGGCGTCCGTGGCAACGTCTCCCACCACGACCTGCTCGCCTTCGACCACCATGATGCCGTCCACGGTCCGCGCATTGTGCGTTGCCCGGCGGCCGCACCAACAGAGGGCCTCGACCTGCAGGACCTGGACCCTGTCCGCGAGTTCCACGAAACGCTGGGATCCGGGGAAAAGCCGGGTGCGGAAGTCGGACGTGATGCCAAAAGCGAACACGTCGACGCCCATCTCATCAACGACGCGCGCCAGCTGTTCCACTTGCTCCGGTGAGTAGAACTGGGCTTCGTCACAGATCAGGTAGTCCACCTTGAGGCCTGTGGTCCGGCGTCGGACAACTTCGTCCCAGAAATCTGTCGTTTCAATGACCTCCACGGCGTCCGTCTGGAGGCCGAGCCGGCTGGAGATGACGGAACCGCCGGCGCGGTCGTTGCAACTGAAGCGGACCCCGCCCCTGCCGCGCGCACGGTGGTTGTAGTCCATCTGCAACGCAAGGGTGGACTTGCCGCAGTCCATGGTTCCGGAGAAGAAAATAAGCTCAGCCACGGCGGCCCTTGGGACCTCCGGCTTGGAAGCAAAGCAGCGGAACTTCGCGCTCCGCTTTGGTCAGCGAACCATGTTGCCCCACCACCTCCAAGGCAGTCGGACGGACGCGGCGGACGTCGTAGAGCGCCAAAGTGTCCCGGGCCGCGATCATGACGTCCCCGATCCGGGGGGAAACCTCTGCCCGAGTGGTCCCGAAGAATCCGGCGTCAAGGGCCTGCTCGCGGGTGAAGGCCCAGATCCTCCCGCCGAAGCGGGCGCGCCAGGCATCCAACAGCGCTTCGCGGTGACGCTCTCGTGCATCGGGCTCCAGGTACAGGTGGACCATGCGCGGCTCCCCTGCCGTGTGCCGGACCCCGGCGATAAGGGCGGGATCGGCGGAGTAGTCGATGCGCTGCGATTCGGGGACGTCGAGCATTCCGTGGTCGCCGGTGAGGAGGATGGTTGTCCCCGCGGGCAGTGAGGCGGAAAGCCTTTTGACCGTTGAGTCGATTTCTTCGAGCTGGTGCTCCCAGCGATCGGACTGGCAGCCGTAGCGGTGCCCGGCTTTGTCCAGCTCGTTGACGTAGAAGTACATGAGCGAGCGGGTTCCCGCGGCCATTTCCTCCCCCGCCGCTGCCGTCCGGGCGTGGAGCGAGCTGCCGCCCACGAACCGGCTTCCCCGGAGCGCCGCGCGGGTCATCGGTGACGCGCCGAACTGGGGCAAGCTCACCGTGACGACGTCGGCGTCGGCAGCCACGCGTTCGAAAATTGTCGGGAACGGCTGCCAGCGCAGGGGGTCGACTCCGCCGTCCCAGTTGCCGAGCAGGTTGACTACCTTGTCCTGGTCAGGATCCAGGACGTCATAGCCCACCATGCCGTGTTCACCGGGCGTCCGGCCGGTTCCAAGGCTGGCCAAGGACGATGCCGTGGTGGAAGGAAAAGCCGAATCAAGCCACACCGGGACGGCGCCTTGTTCCGAATTCGCAATTGACCTCAGAAACGGGGTGTGGGCGGCCTTCTGCTTCAGGAGATTGCGCCCCAGGCCATCGGCGAGAACCACGCACACGCGTTGCGATGCAGGCAATTGCAGTTTGTTTTCGAAACCGGGCAGGCCCATGCTCGCTGCTGCGCTGCTGAAGACCTCGGCGATCGATTTGCTGCCATACAGCGGCGCGCCCGGAAGCTCAGGGACGGCGCTGGAAACGGGGACGGCTTCCTGGGCGACGGGTTCGGACGTCGCCATCAGCGCTGATGCCCGCGGCTCAGCCTGTTGCCGAAGACCCCCGAGCGGAGTCGCGGAGCGGAGATCGTGCCCGTATGGACCGAGGGCCCGGGAGCGCCTGTGTTCACAGCCCGCAGCGCGCGGGCAAAGACCTTCGCGTCCTGGACAGCCCTGGGGCCGTCGGCCTCGGAGCTGATCCGCAGCACGATGTCCTCCTGGGAGATGGTGCCCGTGTATCCGTGGTCGGCTTCGCACTGGGGATCGCCACAGCTGGCAGGTCCCACATCCAGTCGCTGGCCCCCGGACCAGGCAATGGACAGGGTCAGCTCCCTGACAGGGTCGCTCGGAGTGTAGTTCTGCGGCTGCGCATACATGTAGCTGAGGACCACCGAGCGGATTTGCGCCACAGGCACGGACTCCGTGGAAATCTGGGCGACGATCTGCTCGCCGGCTTCGTCGAGCTGCTGGTCGTCGACGTGGGTGATCACCAGCATGTCCTCGGTGAGCACCAGGACCGTGATGTGCCGCCGGACCTCGGCACGGTCGAAATGCGTTTCCAAATGCACCAGATGCGCAAGGCAATCGCGCCCGTCCAAGGCGTCGGCCACAACGTCGGCAACAAGGACAGGATAGAAACCTGCCCGTTGAAGTGCCTGGTCCAGGCTCTGCCCCTGCGAGCTGTGGTTGTGTGCTGCATGGTGCCCGGTGGTAGCCGGACCGGACGGAGGCGTCGGGGACTTCGAGCTCATTTCCCCATTTTCACAGATCGGCTGGGGACTTCATAACCGTCCGGCCCTGCGGCGGTCAACTTTCGGCTCAGCCGAGCATCGCACGGCGGGCACTGTCCGTACGCTGTGCGGCGTTCCCGATCCACACCTCCGCGGCAAGGATGTTCGCGCCCCGGGTCCCGGCCAGTACGGGATTGAACTCCACCAAGGCAATACCGGGGTGTTCATCCTTGAGGCGGGCCAACCGTGCTCCCAGGTCTTCGAGGGCCGCCACGTCCACCGCCGGCAGCCCTTGGTAGCCGAAGAGCTTCAGGGAAGCCCGGGGGGCCCTGATGAAGTCGTGGAGATCGGTGGAGGACAGCGGAGGCACCCGGTGCGCCCAGTCGTCCAGGAGGTTCACGGCATCTCCGGCCAAACCGAAGGACACCACGGGCCCCAGGAGCGGATCCTCGATGGCCCGGAACGTGCAGGCCTGCCCCACGGAAACCATGGCCTGCACTTCTATGGCCGATGAACCGTAGGGTTCGAGGGCGCGACGCATCTGCGCGATGTTGCGCCGCAGCGAGTCCGCGTCTTCTATATCGAGCCGCACACCGCCCAGGTCCAGGCGATGCCGGAGGGCAGGATCAGTGGTCTTGAGCACCACGGGCCAGCCGAGCCGTTCGGCAGCGGCGACCGCTTCGTCGTCGCTCTCGAATACGGCCGAGGGCACCACGGGGATGCCGTAGCGGGACAGCAGCGCGGCCGCTTCGCCGTCGTCGAGCCGTACCAATTGTTCCCCCGGGACAGAGGACAAGAGCCGTTCGATGTGTTCGCGGGTACCTTCGCGGTCGCAACCCGCAGGCTCCACGAACATGCCTTGGTCCCGGTCCAGCCACTTCGCGTAACGGACCACTGCCGCCAAGGCCGCCACCGCGCTGCCCGCGCTGGAGTAGCAAGGAAGGGACGGTCCGGACTCACCGGATTCACGGTTCCGGGCAAGCAATTCATCCAGTTGCACGGAAGTATCGAGGATCCCCGTGAAAGCAGCCACGACGGGCTTGCCTGCCTCCGCCGCGCATTCGGCGAGCACTCCCGCGATCGCGTCCATGGTGAGGCTGCGGGAGGGCACCATCGCCGCCACCACCGCATGCACGGAATCGTCCGCAAGATTCTCACGGAGGCTGCGCCGCAGACCTTCCCGCGCCGCGGACGTCCCCGCGTCCAGGTCCACGTCGGTGACGATCCTGTCGACGATGAGTCCGTGGGGTGCCGCGTTGTCCGCCACGACCTTCCCGAAGGCCGCGGAATTGCTGTAGACAGCGAGCGCCGGGCCCTTGGGCAGGGGCTGGCTGGAAACGATTTGCGCTACGTCCATGAGCTGTTCGATGGTTTCGACGGCGATGACGCCGGCTTGGCGCATCATCGCATCAAGGGCCGCCGCAGGCGCCAGCGTGGTCCGGACGACATGCCCCGGCGGAAGGCGCAGCCCGGTGACATCCGACTTGGCAACGATGACCGGCTTGCTGCGCGACAAGCGCCGGGCCAGGCGGGAGAACTTGCGAGGATTGCCGATCGACTCCAGATAGAGCCCGACGGCGACCGTATCGGGATCGTCTTCCCAGAACTGCATGACGTCGTTCCCGGAGATATCGGCACGGTTGCCGGCGGACAGGAACGAGGAGATGCCCAGTCCCCGGCGGCTCGCCGCGGCGTAGACGGAAACCCCGATAGCTGCGGATTGCGAAAACAGCCCGAGTCCTCCGCGCCGGGGCAGGCTCGGGGCCATCGACGCGTTGAGCGAAACTTCCGGGTTCGTGTTCACGATCCCCAGCGACTCGGGCCCGATCACGCGCATGCCATAAGACCTGGCCTGGCGCACCAGCTCCCGCTGCCTCCGCAGCCCCCGCTCGCCGTCGTCCGCGTACCCTGCTGTGGCGACCACCAGGCCTTTGACACCGGCCGCCCCGCACTCATTCACGACTTTCGTCACTTCCTCGTACGGAACCGCGACGACGGCGAGCTGCACCGGCCCGGGGACGTCGGCGATCCGGGCGAAGGACTTCATGCCGGCCAGTTCGAATGCTTCGGGGTTGACCGCATAGACCGCGCCGGCGAAGCGAGCCTCGAGGATGTGTTCAAGCAACTGGTGCCCGACCGTCCCCCACCGGCGGCTGGCGCCCACTACAGCGATCGACGACGGCGCCAGCAAGTCCCGTACGCTGCGGGCCTCGGCGCGGTGTTCCCGCGATTCCATGACGGCCAGCGATTTTTCGGTGGGGTCGATGTTGAATTCGACGCTGACGACGCCGTCGTCGAATCTGCGCGCGAGCTCGTAGCCGGCGTCGGCGAAGACCCGGAGCATTTTGCGGTTCTCCGGCAGGACCTCGGCCGTGAAGCGGCGGATCCCGTTCTCCCGGGCAGCCGCAGCCAGGTGTTCGAGCAGGATGGAGCCGATGCCGCGGCCTTGCTGGGCGTCGGAAATATTGAAGGCTACTTCGGCCTCGGTGGGGTCATCCAGCCGGTCGTACCGGCCGACGCCCACGATCTCGCCTCCTATGGTGATGACGAAGGCCACCCTGTCCTTGTGGTCCACCTCGGTGAAGCGGCGCAGTTCCTTGCTCGAGAGCCTGGATTTGAACGAGAAGAACCGCATGTAGATGGAAGTCTCGGACTGCGCCGTGTGGAAGGCCTGCAGCGCGTCGGCATCTTCGGGTGAGATAGGTCTCAAGTGGGCCGTTCCGCCGTCGCGAAGCACGACATCGGCCTCCCAATATTCCGGATATACGCCGGTGCCGGGCTGATCCACCATAGGCTTAGCCTAGCTAAGTCTTCCGCAGTACACGTTTAAGGATCCACCGACTCCATGGCACGAAGCCAAAGTCCCTCCCGCTCAAACGCAGCCTCGGCCGCCGTCGACGGGGACTTCACCGAGAACATCATCGATATCGACGTCACTTCCGAAATGGAAGGCTCCTTCCTGGAGTACGCGTATTCGGTGATCTATTCCCGCGCGCTCCCCGATGCGCGCGACGGCCTCAAACCCGTCCAACGGCGCATCTTGTACATGATGAGCGACATGGGCCTGCGCCCGGACCGCGGGCACGTGAAGAGCGCCCGCGTGGTGGGCGAAGTCATGGGAAAGCTGCACCCCCATGGCGATGCGGCCATCTATGACGCCATGGTGCGCATGGCACAGGACTTCTCGCTGCGCCTGCCCCTGATTGACGGGCACGGCAACTTCGGTTCGCTCGACGACGGCCCGGCCGCGCCGCGTTACACGGAAGCCCGGCTCGCCGCGGCAGCGATGACGATGACCGAGCACCTCGACGAAGACGTGGTGGATTTCGTCCCCAACTACGACAACCAGCTCACCCAGCCGGATGTCCTGCCCGCGGCCTTCCCGAACTTGCTGGTCAACGGCACCACGGGCATTGCAGTCGGCATGGCCACCAACATGGCTCCCCACAACCTCGTGGAAGTCATCGCGGCCGCCCGGCACCTCATCGCCAATCCGGACGCCACGCTGGACGACGTCATGCGGTTCGTGCCCGGCCCGGACTTGCCCACAGGCGGCAGGATCGTGGGCCTGGACGGAATCCGTGATGCCTACGCCACGGGGCGTGGTTCATTCAAGACCCGCGCCAAGGTGGAGATCGAGCAGCTGACCGCGCGCCGCACCGGCCTGGTGGTCACCGAACTCCCCTACATGGTGGGTCCGGAGAAGGTCATCGAGAAGATCAAGGATGCCGTCAACGCCAAAAAGCTGACGGGCATCAGCGATGTCATGGACCTCACTGACCGCAAGCACGGACTGCGGCTCGTGATCGAGATCAAGAACGGCTTCAACCCCAACGCCGTGCTGCAGCAGCTCTACCGGTTCACCCCGATGGAAGACTCCTTCGGCATCAACAACGTGACCCTGGTGGACGGGCAGCCGCAGACTTTGGGCTTGCTCCAGCTCCTGCAGGTGTATGTCGGCCACCGCCTGTCCGTCGTACGCCGCCGCACGGCCTTCCGCCTGGGAAAGAAGAAGGACCGCCTCCACCTGGTGGAGGGCCTGTTGATCGCGATCGTGGACATCGACGAGGTCATCCAGATCATCCGCTCCTCGGACGAGGCATCGGCGGCCCGCGAACGGCTGATGTCCATCTACGACCTGTCCGAGATCCAGGCCAACTACATCCTGGAACTCCGCCTGCGCCAACTGACCAAGTACTCGCGCATCGAACTCGAGAAAGAGCAGGAAGAACTGCGCCGGGAGATCGCCGAACTCGAAGCGATCCTGGGGTCCGACGTGCTCCTGCGCGAACTGGTGTCCGGGGAATTGGCCGAAGTGGCTGAGAAGTACGGCACGCCGCGACGCACGGTTCTCCTTGAGTCCGAGGCCGTCTCCCCCACGGTCGCCGCGGCGCTTGCAGCAGCCGTCCCGGCAGGCAAGGGGAAGGCCGCGGCACTTCCGCTCGAGATCCCCGATGACCCCTGCTGGGCACTGCTCAGCACCTCGGGCCAGATCGCACGGACCTCAAACCAGGAACCGCTGGCCGAATCCGGCCCGCGGAGCAAGCATGATGTCTACCGCTCGGTGGTCAAGACAACCGCGCGCGGCGAAATCGGCGCGGTAACCTCGCAGGGCCGCATGCTGCGGGTACAAGTCATGGACATGCCGGTGCTGCCGCCCATGTCCGGCCTGCCCAATCTTGCCGGGGGCGTCGCGGCAAAAGACTTCATCACGCTGCTCAAGGGCGAAACGCTCGTGGCGTTCGTACCGCTGGATGCCGTGTTGGCCATCGGAACGGTCCAGGGCGTGGTCAAGCGCGTCCAGCCCGATTACCCGTTGAACCGGGAAGACTGGGAAATCATCGCCCTCAAGGACAAGGACACTGTGGTGGGGGTGGAGCCGGCCCCCGACGACGACGTCGACCTTGTCTTCGTCACCCGGCTTGCGCAGCTCCTGCGTTTCAGCGCCTCTGCCGTCCGGCCGCAGGGCCGTACCGCGGGCGGCATGGCGGGGATCAAGCTTGCGGACGGCGACGACGTCATCCACTTCGGCACGGTGCGCGCCAACGACCCTGCCGCCGTCGTCGTGACGATCGCGGGCAGCAACGGCGCGCTTCCGGGGACTGCTCCGGGCACGGCGAAGATCACCCCGTTCGAGGAATACCCGGCCAAGGGCCGGGCGACGGGAGGGGTCCGGGCCCACCGTTTCCTCAAGGGCGAAGACACTCTGCTGCTCGGGTGGGCGGGGCACGGCCCCGCGAAGGCATCATCCAGCGCCGGCGTCGCCCGTGCCCTGCCGCAGGAACACGGCCGCCGCGACGGCTCCGGCGTTCCCCTCTCCCAGCCCGTGGATGCCATTGGTGCGAGCATGGCGTGGGACGAAGGGAACGGAAGCGAAGTAGCAGCTGTCGAAGGCTGAAACCCGAATGCGCCCGGCTACATCGTGGCGATACTGAGGATGTTTCCTTCCGAGTCGAGGAACCAGGCTCCCCGTTCGCCGTCCGGCAAGGTGGCTACGCCGTTTTCGGTTTTCAGGCCCGGGAAGTCGTATTCTTCGAAAACGACTCCGCGCGCCCTGAGATCGGCCATGTCCTTGTCCAGGTCCGTGCTCTGGAATCCCAACTGGGTGTTCTTGGCGGTTCCGGCGTTGGGCGTCTCATAGAGCAGGAAGCCGGTGCCGTTGGCGCACTTGTACATCAGGTTGTCTTTGGCCTCCGGGTTGTCCGGTTCGAGACCGAGCTTGTCGCGGTAGAAGTCGCGGGCGCGGGCGATATCGCTGGCAGGGAGCACTCCGGCGACGTTTAGATCCTTAAGCATGGCAATTTCACTTTCCAGGCTTCCCCAGCTCATAACTTTACTCCTGATCGGGCCGATCGGACCGGGGATGGGCCTCGCGCAGGTCGCGTGACCGGATCAGGAATCCGGGCCCTAGACTACTGCCATGCCGATCATTCCCGATGACAAGGACTGGACCTGGGTTCTGTCCACGCCCTGTCCCGAATGCGGCTTCGACGCCGCCACTGTGACCCCGTCCACCGTCCCGGGGACAGTCCTGAACATGCTGCCGCGTTGGCGGGCCGTGCTGCGCCGGGAAGACGCGTCCACCCGTCCTGACGAGCACACGTGGTCGCCGTTGGAGTATGCCTGCCACGTGCGGGATGTCTTCAGCCTTTTCGACCAGCGCCTGAACCTGATGCTGCGGGAGGACGACGCCCACTTCGCCAATTGGGACCAGGACAAGGCCGCGATCGAGGGCGACTACGCCAACGCGGATCCGGCGGAAGTGGCTGCGCAGCTGGCCGCCGAGGGCACTCAAATTGCCAACTCCTTCGCCGCTGTCCACGAAGACGAGTGGCCCCGCACGGGGGTCCGCAGCAACGGATCCACGTTCACGGTGCTGACGTTTGCCCAGTACTTCCTGCACGACGTCGTCCATCACCTGCACGACGTCGACGGCTAGGCGCTCCGATGTCATGGAAAGACACAAGGGCCAGCCGCCTCTTCAAGATTGACCTGCCCATCGTCCTCGGTCCCTTCGGCGGCCTGTCCTCGGTGGAACTGTCGGCCACCGTCAGCGAGGCCGGCGGGCTCGGTTCGTACGGCCTCTACGGATACGATGCGGAGCGGATTGCCGCCACGGCCCGCGAACTCAGGGAGGCCACCGGGAAAGCTTTCGCACTGAATCTTTGGCTCCCCATCGAGGGCGAAGAGCCGCCGTCTCCGGATGCCGAGCAGTTCGCGGCCTACGTGGACGTCCTCCGGCCGTATTTCGAGCTGGTGGGCGTGGAACCACCCGCGCAACCGGACACCTACCTGCCCGATCTGCAGGAACAGATTCAAGCGGCCATCGCTGCCCGCCCGGCTGTGCTGAGTTTCATCTTCGGGGTTCCGTCGGAAGCTGTCATCGAGGAGGCCCACCGGAACGGCATCGTGGTGGTCGGTACTGCCACCACTGTTGACGAAGCCGTGGCCTTGGCTACCGGCGGCGTGGACGCCATCGTGGCCACGGGCATGGAGGCCGGCGGACACCGGGTTTCCTTCCTGCGGGCCCCGGAGGACTCGCTCGTCGGGACCATGGCCCTGGTACCCCAGGTGGTGGATGCCGTCCCGGTTCCAGTCATCGCCGCAGGCGGTATCGCGGACGGGCGCGGGGTCGCTGCCGCCTTGGCGCTCGGCGCGGACGCGGTGCAAATCGGTTCTGCCTTCCTGGCCACGCGCCAGTCCGCCATCAGTCCCGCGCACCTCGCCGCGATGCGCGGGCCCGACGCCGCCCACACCGTCCTGACCCGCGCCCTCAGCGGCCGCTTGGCACGCGGCATCCCCAACCGGATCATCGCCGAGCTCGCCGATCCTGCCACGCATGCCCCGTTCCCGATCCAGAACTGGCTGACGGGCAAGTTCCGGCCCGCCG
Source organism: Arthrobacter sp. NPDC080073 (assembly GCF_040686575.1). Taxonomy (NCBI): domain Bacteria; kingdom Bacillati; phylum Actinomycetota; class Actinomycetes; order Micrococcales; family Micrococcaceae; genus Arthrobacter; species Arthrobacter sp. NPDC080073. The sequence continues at coordinate 139,894 of NZ_JBFBKR010000010.1, read as the reverse complement.
CGGCGGCACAGGGAATACCGGACGTGATGTCCCTATGGGCAGGTCAGTCGACGCCGCTCATCCGGGAGGACGACGCGCGGAAGCTCGTGGACACCATTGTCGAATCGGTGGACACCATCTTCGGACGGCTTCACGGCTAGTTTCCGCGCACAAGCACCGGGAGCGCCGACGGCGAACCGAGATCCAAACGGGAGTCTCCCGCGGCGATGTCGGCCGGATTGTGCGTCACCAGGACCACCGTGACGTCCTCCAGGCCGGCACGCAGCTCCGCCATCATGAGGCGCCCGGCCTCGGCGTCGAGATGGGCCGTCGGCTCGTCCAGGAGGAGGACAGCTGCGCCGGTGAGGAGGGTGCGGGCCAAGGCGAGCCGTTGGCGTTCGCCGCCGCTCAGGAACGAACCCGAGGGCCCTATGCGGCTGTCAAGGCCCCCGGGAAGCCGGGATACCAATCCTGAAAGCCCGACGGCGCCCAAGGCCTGGTACATGTCCGCTTCGGAAGGCTTCCGGCTGGCCGGGCGGGCGAGCAACAGATTGCCGCGGATAGTGGAGTCGAAGAGGTGGGCCTCCTGGGGACACCACGCAGCATTTCCGCTGACGCAGGCCCTCCCGGATGATGCCGGCAGGAAGCCAAGCAGCACGGAGAGCAACGTCGATTTCCCCGAGCCGGAGGGACCCGTGACCGCAAGCCAGCGCCCGGGGGCCGCTTCGGCGCTGAGCCCGCTGAACACGGGCGCGCCGCCGGGCCAGCAAGCCGCGAGTCCGTCCAGCTGCAGTCCCGCAGCGCCGTCCGGTCGCTTCGGCAGGCTCAACACACCGCCGTCGGATTCTGCGGCGTCAAAGGCTCCTGAGTGGGCGATCCGCCGCAGCACCGCGGCCAAAGCCGGACCCTGCCGCACGGCAGACACCACCGCCCCGTAAGGCTCCGCGAGCGCCAGCTGAACCAGGACGACGACGGCGAGCACAGCCGGCGCGACAGTTCCGGATTGCACCGACGGTGCCGCGAGAAGGCCGGCAGCCAGCGCTCCCAGGGTGCAGGCCAGCACGGTCAACCCCTGGCCGATGCCGTCAGCCCACGTAGAGCGCTGCGCGGCCGCAGTGGCTGCGTTGTCCCTCCGGGTCAGGGAGGACAGAACCGTTCCGGCCACGCCGTTTGCGCTGAGCTCCGCGCGGGCGTCGAGGGCTGCGGCAACGTCGCGCAGCACGAGTGAGCGCAGTTCCTGCTCTGAGCGGGCCGCGTTGCGGTCAGCCACCAGGGCAAGAAGAGGAGCCAGGACAAGGCCGACCACGGCGCTCGCGACAACCACCGGCACAGTGGCGGGAACCAGCAGGGCCGAGGCGACCATGGCCGAGGCCGCGACGGCAAGGGCGGACAGGGGCGGCAGGACGACGCGCGGCAACACGTCCCGCAGGGTATCGACGTCGTCCACCACCGCTCCGAGGACATTGCCGCCCTGCAGGAGCCGGCGGAGTGACAGCGCCCGCGCGCTGAGCGCCGCCCAGAGCGCCCCCCGGAGCCTTGTCATCGCGGCGAAGACGGTGTCGTGCACGACGAGCCGTTCGGAGTACCGCAGCACCGCCCTGCCAATGCCGAAGAATCGAACGCCCACGATGGCTCCGAGCAAGTACAGGATGGGCGGTTGTTCGCTGGCCCGGATGATGAGCCAGCCGGACAGCCCGGATAACGCCACGGCAAACAAGGCAGCGAGCGCCGCGAGCAGCACGGCACCGGCGAACTTGTAGCGGACGGGCGCCAGGATACGGGCCAGGGCCTTGAGCGTGGAGATGGTGGTGGGGGGTTCGATTCCCCTGTCCGGTGTGGTTGCGGGATTCGCGTCGTGCTGGCGCGGAGCCGGCACGGTTGCGGCGGATTCCCGGCCCACGGGCCCGGTTTGCTCCAGCGCCACCCCGCTGTCGACCATCCCGCCGTCGACCTTAACGATGGTGTCCGCCAGTTTCCGGGTCGCGGCGTCGTGGGCCACCATGATGACAGTCGCGGCCCCTCGCAGCCCGGCGATGGCCGAACGGATCGCGTCCGCGGATGCGGCGTCGAGGTGGGCGGTAGGTTCGTCGAGCAGCAGGACGGTGGCTCCCGCGTCGAGCCGCGCCAAGCCGCGGGCCACGGCGACCCGCCGTACCTCGCCGGGGCTCAACTCGGAAGGATGTTTGAACGCGAGGTGCTCCGCGGCAGACTGCTCCAGGCAGCGCGTGGCCCTCGCAATGTCCGCGTCCGGCGTGGACCCGGGGTCCATCGACGCGACGTCCTGGTTGCCGCCGTTCAGGTAGAGGACGACCTCGTCCAGCACCGTTCCGGCCACCATGACCGGATGCTGCGGTACCCAAGCCACGGTGCCGGCGCCCAGTCCGTTAACGGAACCTTCAATAGTTGCCAGCGGACCGTCGCCGATCGTTCCGGCGAGGACGCCCAGGATGGTGCTCTTGCCCGAACCGCTCCGGCCGTCAAGGGCGGTGATCTGTCCCGCCGGCGCCTTGAAGTCGATGGGCCCGACGGCAGCGGCCACCCTTCCCGGATACCTCACCGTCAGTCCGGTGACCACGACGGCGGCGGACTCTTCGGTGCCGGAACCACTGCTCAGCGGACGGCCCGCCGGCGACTCCAGCACCTCGTTGGCTGCGGCCAAGGCCTCGCGCCCGTCGTCGCTGGCGTGGTGGGCTGTGCCCAGCTCACGCAGGGGAAGATAGCAATCGGGGGCGAGGATGAGGGCCAGCAGGCCTGCTTCCAGTCCCATGTCGCCCGCCACCAGCCGCACGCCGATGAAGACGGCCACGACCGCGACGGAAATCGTGGCTATCAGTTCCAGGGCGAGCGCGGACAAGAAGGCAGTCCGCAGTGTTCCCATGGTGCGCGAGCGGTATTCCTCGGAGAGGTCCTCAAGGGCGGCGCGCTGTTCGCCCGCGCGGCCCAGCCCCACCAGCACGGGAAGTCCCTTGGCCAACTCCAGGATGTGCCCCGAAAGCCTCCGCAGCGTGGATTGGGCTTCGTGGACCCGGTCCTCGGTGTGGCGGCCGATCAGCACCATGAACAGCGGGACCAGCGGCAAGGTCAGCACCACAACCACGGCGCTGACCCAATCCGCGAAGAGGATCCGCGCGCCAAGGAGCAGGGGCACCGCTGCACAATTGACCAAGGCGGGCAGGAACTGGGTGTAGTAGTTGTCCAGTGCATCAAGTCCGCGGGTCGCGAGCACGGCGAGGCCGCCGTCGTTCACTTCGCCCACCCGTCCCGCAGCCCCGGCGCCGAGGGCACGCCCCAGCAGCCTGGACCTCAGCTCTTCCTTGACCCCAAGGGCCGCCCGGTGCGCCGCGACGCCCTGTCCCCAGACCGTCAGCGACCGCAGGACCGCACCGGCGGCACCCCAGAGGAGTCCTTCGCGCCACCCCATGCCGCCCGCTGCAAGTCCGGACAGCATTCCCGCGATGGCCTGCGCAATCAGAACCAGGGACAAGGCCTTGAGTGAGGACAGCAGGCCAAGGACGTACAAGGCGGATCGGGTGGCAGGTCCGGCGGGCAGCTGGGGCTTCATCCGTTACTCGCCGGCGTCGTGGGATGCGTTTTTGGCGGCTGGTCCTTCCGGCGCCGCGTGGCCGGCCAGGACCTTGGCCGCGATGGCCGGGAGGAAGCCATGTGCGGCGGGAATATGTGCTGCGCTCACGCGGCGGCGGAACACCCAGTAGGTCCAGGCCTGGTAAGCGATGACAAGGGGTAATCCGACGGCGGCCACGATGCTCATCAGCCCCAGGGTGTAGGCGGAGGACGAGGCGTTGGAAACGGTGAGGTTGAAGGCTGGGTTCAGGGTGGAAGGGATGACCACGGGGAACGCGGCACCGAAAATGGACGCAGTGGCACACACCAGGAACGCACCCAGGGCTCCGAAGGCCTTGCCCTCGGCCCCCTTGCGGGCGAGTATCCGGGCCCCTACAGCTGCGAGGACTCCGAGGATCACCAGGATCCACGTCAACGGTTTGCCGTTGAGGAGCTGGACGGCCACCATCCACGCAAGCAGCGGCAGCAAGGCGAGCGGTGCGAGCCGCACAAACCAGCGGCGCGCGCGGTGGCGCACTTCGCCGTCGGTCTTCAGGGCCAGGAACGCCAGGGCATGTACCAGGGCGAACGCGACGACGGCGAATCCGCCGAGTACGGCGTATCCGCTGAACCAGGCAAAGGGGCCGCCTTGGCGGTCACCGTTCGAGTCGATCGGCAGCCCGGTGGTGGTCAACGCCAGCGCGGCGCCGATGCCGAACGCAGCAACGAACGAGCCCAAGGCAATGGCCCAGTCCCAGGCGGTCCGCCAGCGCGTGCTGTCCACTTTGCCCCGGTACTCGAAAGCCACAGCCCGGAAGATCAAGGCCACCAGGACCATCAGGAGCGGCAGGTAGAGCGCCGAAAACAGCGAGGCGTACCACAGCGGGAAGGCGGCGAAGGTGGCACCGGCCGCAGTCAGGAGCCAGACTTCGTTCCCGTCCCACACCGGTCCGATCGTGTTCAGCAGCACCCGGCGGTCGGTGTTGTTCCGGGCGAAGAGCTTCATGAGCATTCCGACACCGAGGTCGAAGCCCTCCAGGAAGAGGTATCCCGTCCACAGCACGGCGATGGCCACGAACCAGACGGTAGGCAACAGTTCCATTCGAAAGATTCCTCTGCTTCCTAGTAGGCGAATGCCAGGACGTCGTCACTGTCGCCGGGTTGGCCCGGGGCGCCCGGGGTCCCGCCGTCGTCGTCCTTCTTGTTCCCGCCATGCGCTTCGGCGAGCTCCGGCATCGCGGACACCACGCCACCCCGGGCGTATTTGACCAGGAGCCGGACTTCGACCACCAGCAGGACCGCGTAGGTCGAGGCCAACGCGACGAGCGAGGTGATCAGCTCGGCGGCGGAGACACCTGGTGAGACGGCCGCGGCGGTGAACATGAACACTTGGTCGACGCCGCTGGCGTCCGGATTGGGCGCGACGACGAACGGTTGGCGGCCCATTTCGGTGAAGATCCAGCCGGCGGCGTTGGCCCCGAAGGGCGCCAGGATGCCGAACACCGCCAGGCGCATGATCCAGCGGGATTGCGGGACCATGCCCTTGCGTGTGACCCAGAGGGCAAGCAAGGCGGCAAGAGCGGCGATCCCGCCGAAGCCGATCATCATCCGGAAGCCCCAATAGGTCACTTCCATGACGGGTACGTACTGGATTTGCTGGCCTGCCCGGTCGCCGTACAGGGGATTGCTCGGCAGGTGGGTGCCGTACTTGGCCTGGTATTCGTCGAGGAGGCTGTTGACGCCCTTCACTTCCGTGTTGAAATCGCCCTTGGCCAGGAAGGAAAGGATGCCGGGGACCTCGATCACGGCCACGATGTCGTTGCAGTTCTTGGACCCGAGATTGCCGATGCTCAGCACGGAAAAGCCTGTGCCGTCGTGGCAGGCGGCTTCGGCCGCGGCCATCTTCATGGGCTGTTGTTCGAACATCAGCTTGCCCTGCAAATCGCCGGTGATGGCGGTGCCGGCGAAAGAGATCATGGCGACGACGGCGCCGATCCGCAACGAGTTGATCCACACCTTGTAGTCGGCCTTGTCCCGTCCGGGAATGTCGGCTTCGCCCGCGATGGCCCGGCCGTCCGCTCCGACGGTGTCAATGCCGTCGTGGCGGCGGCGCCAGAGGTGGTACCAGGCGATGCCCAGGAGGAACGCACCGGCGACGGCCAGCGCACCGAAGAGCGTGTGGGGCACGGCCACCATGGCGGTGTTGTTGGTGAAGACTGCCCAGGCGTCGGTCATGACGGGACGCCCGTTGACCATCGTGACGCCGACCGGGTGCTGCATCCAGGAGTTGGCCACGATGATGAAGTAGGCCGAGAAGACCGAGCCGATCACGGCGATCCAGAGGCACGCGAGGTGGACGCCACGCTTGAGTTGCTTCCAGCCGAAGATCCATAGCCCCAGGAAGGTCGATTCCACAAAGAACGCCAGAAGCGCTTCCAGGGCCAGGGGCGCACCGAACACGTCGCCGACGAATCGGCTGTATTCGCTCCACGCCATGCCGAACTGGAATTCCTGCACGATACCCGTGGCCACGCCCATGATGAAGTTGATGAGGAAGAGCTTGCCCCAGAACTTGGTCATCCGCAGGTATTCAGCTTTGCCCGTGCGGTACCAGAGGGTCTGGATGACGGCCACGACAAGTCCCAGCCCGATGGTCAGCGGCACCATCATGAAGTGGTAGACCGTGGTGATTCCAAATTGCCAGCGTGCGATTTCCAAGGCGTCCATGGCTGTCCTTTTTATCCGGCATTGTCCCGACGCCCGCTTGCGGCGCCTTTCTTCTACGTTGCGTAGAACTGACTTCTTCTACACAGTGTAGAACAAACCCCTGGGATCTGCTCACCACTCTTCCAGTGGCGTAACAGTGCCGCAAGGACACGCCACGCCGCATGTTCTACCTCACGTAGAATCGCGGGCCAAAAAACGGTAGATTGAGGGTGGAATGTTGGATTATCGTGCTCCTTCAGCCTGGGAAACGGGGCGGGGAAGCGCGGAAAGTAGGGATGCATTGATGGCAAGTCTTGGCGAACTGGAACGGGCGGTCATGGATCTCCTCTGGGCAGGCCAGGAAGCTGCAACAGCCAACAAGCTTCGTGATCTGCTGGCGCAGGATTCTGCCGCCTCGGATGGCATTGCAGGACACCAAGGCAAGGACCTCGCAGTCACCACGGTCCTGACGGTCTTGTCCCGCCTTGAGAAGAAGGGCCTCGTGGAGCGCGAACGCGGCACCCGCCCGCACCGCTACCAGGCCGTTTCGAGCCGCGCGGACCACACGGCGGACCTCATGCACGAGGCACTGGGTTCCGCCCCGGACCGCGAAGCCGTGCTGGCCCGGTTCATCGGTTCCGTGAGCGAGAGTGAAGCTGCCACGCTGCGCAAGCTGCTCGGCGAAAACTAAGCACCCGTGTTCTGGACCTCATATTTTCTGGCGGTCCTTTCTTTGGTGCTGGCATGGCCGGTTCCCGTCCTTTTGTCGCGCGCTGAGTGGCCGGCCCGCGCGCCTTTCATGGCCATGGTCCTTTGGCAAGCCATCGCACTCGCCGGTGGCCTCTCCATGATCGGGGCCATGCTGGTCTACGGGCTTGAGCCCATCGGCGACAACCTTATTGCCGGCCTGCGTTCCTTGGCCGGCATGGTGCTTCACAACGAGCCCACCACGGCGTTGGGCTTCTGGCACCTGTTCGCCCTGTCCGCCGCGGCGCTCCTGAGCGCCCATCTCGTGTTCACCCTGCTACTTACCTACGTCAAGATCGAGCGGCAGCGGCGGAGGCACCGCGAACTCCTCGCGCTTCTGGCCTCGCCGTCCGCCGACGGCCCAGGGACCGTGGTCATCAACCACGATTCCCCAGTGGCGTACTGCCTGCCCGGCGGCGCACGGTCAGTGACCGTCCTGTCCGACGGCCTGATGGCCGCCCTGGAGCCTGCCGAGCTGCGGGCCGTCCTCATCCACGAAAATGCCCATCTCTCGCAACGCCACGACCTTCTCTTGTGGGCCTTCGCGGCGTGGCGCCAAGCACTGCCATGGTTCCCCACCACGCGACTGGCCCAGGTTGCGGTCAACTCCCTGATCGAAATGCTTGCCGACGATGTGGCCCTGCGCACCGAGAGCAAGGGAACACTCATCAAGGCAATCGCGATCGTGGCCAGCGGCTCCGCCCGCCCCGTGGAGCAATTCGCGCTCCCCCGGACAAGCGATCCGGACGCTTCCCCCGAAAGCAGCTCCTTGAGCGGCACCGGCGGCGCCGACTCACCGCGTACGACGGCGTCGCGCGTCAGCCGGCTGCTCTCACCCAAGCCGCCGCTTCCGGCAGCTCAGCGCGCTTTGGTGCTCGCGGCGTCGGCCATGTTGCTCGCAGTGCCGACAGGCTTGCTGATCGTGCCGGGCCTGCTGGGCTGATCCAGGCCACCGGACATGTCCGGCCGCCGGAGAACGCAATGGACATATTCGGACTATGTCCACTCCACGCTGCCGGGACGGGACATGCCCACCCGAAGTCAGGCGTCGATGCGTTCGCGGTCCAGGTCCGCGGCCCCGGCAATAATGAAGTCCTTGCGCGGGGCGACGTCCGATCCCATCAGCAGGTCAAAGGTGTCCTCCGCCATCTTGGCGTTCTCAATCCCCACCTTGCGGAGGGTGCGGTGGCGCGGATCCATGGTGGTCTCGGCGAGCTGCTCGGCGTCCATCTCACCCAGGCCCTTGTAGCGCTGGATCGGCTCCTTGTAGCGCTTGCCTTCCTTGGCGAGCCTGGCCAGCAGGACGTGCAGCTCAGCCTCCGAGTACGTGTAGATCATCTCGTTGGCCTTCTGGCCGGCGTTGATGACTTCCACCCGGTGCAACGGCGGTACCGCAGCGTACACCCGGCCCTCGTCGATCATCGGGCGCATGTACCGGAAGAACAAGGTGAGGAGCAGCGTGCGGATGTGGGCGCCGTCGACGTCCGCATCGGTCATCAGGATCACCTTGCCGTAACGGGCGGCGTCGATGTCGAAGCTCCTGCCCGAGCCGGCACCCACTACCTGGATGAGGGCTGCGCACTCCGCGTTGGAGAGCATGTCCCCCACCGAGGCCTTCTGCACGTTGAGGATCTTGCCGCGGATCGGCAGCAGCGCCTGGAAGTCCGAGGACCGCGCCAGCTTGGCAGTGCCGAGCGCGGAGTCACCTTCCACGATGAACAGCTCGGAGCGGCCGACGTCGTCCGTGCGGCAATCTGCCAGCTTGGTGGGCATCGACGACGTCTCCAGCGCATTCTTCCGGCGTTGCGTTTCCTTGTGGACGCGGGCCGAGATGCGGGACTTCATCTCGCTGACGATCTTCTCGAGCAGGAGGGCGGACTGGGCCTTGTCGTTGCGGTTCGCCGAGTTCAGGCGCGCCGTGATCTCTTCCTCGACCACCTTGGCAACGATCGCCCTGACGGCTGAAGTGCCCAGGATTTCCTTGGTCTGGCCCTCGAATTGCGGCTCTGCCAAGCGGACCGTCAGCACTGCCGTCAGGCCGGCAAGGATGTCGTCCTTCTCAATCTTGTCGTTGCCCGCCTTGAGCTTGCGTGCGTTCGTTTCGACGGCCTTGCGGAAGGTCTTCAGGAGTGCTTGTTCGAAGCCTGCCTGGTGCGTGCCGCCCTTGGGCGTGGCGATGATGTTGACGAAGCTCCGCATGGTGGTTTCGTAGCCGATCCCCCAGCGCAGCGCGATGTCCACTTCACAGTCGCGTTCCACTTCGGCGATCTTGCTGTGCCCGTTTTCGTCAAGGACCGGAACGGTTTCCTTGAACTTGCCCGCACCGTGGAGCCGCCAGACATCAGTGACGCCCGAATCCGCGGCGAGGAACTCGACGAACTCGGAAATGCCGCCGTCGTGATGGAAGACCTCCTGGTGCGGCCCGTTTTCGCCGGGGGTACCCGGGAGCCGGCGCTCGTCGCGGACCGTGAGCTTGAGGCCCGGAACCAGGAAAGACGTTTGGCGGGCGCGGGCCGCAAGTTCCTCGTAGGCGAACTTCGCGTCCGGTGTGAAGATCTGCCGGTCTGCCCAGTAGCGGATCCGGGTACCGGTGACACCCCGCTTGGCCTTGCCCACGACGTCGAGCACCGAGTTCTCGATGAACGGTTCGAAGACCGACGTCGGGCTGGGCTTCGAGCCCGTGTCCTTGAATCGTCCGGGCTCGCCGCGGCGGAAAGACATCTGGTACGTCTTGCCGCCGCGGTCCACCTGCACGTCAAGGCGGGCAGAGAGCGCATTCACGACGGACGCGCCGACGCCATGCAGACCGCCGGACGCGGTGTAGGAGCCGCCACCGAACTTTCCGCCTGCGTGCAGCTTGGTAAAGACGACTTCGACGCCGGTGAGCCCGGTCTTGGGTTCCAGGTCCACGGGGATGCCGCGGCCGTCGTCGTGGATTTCCACCGAATTGTCCGCGTGGAGGATGATCTGGATGTCATGCCCGAAGCCCGCCAGCGCTTCGTCCACGGAGTTGTCAATGATCTCCCACAAGCAGTGCATGAGGCCGCGCGAGTCGGTGGAGCCGATGTACATGCCCGGACGCTTGCGGACCGCCTCCAGGCCTTCCAGGACGGAAAGGTGCCGGGCGTTGTATTCAGAACTCGGTGCCACGGGCGGGGCGCTCCTTCGGGGGTGTAACAGAGGCAAAAAACACTTCTCCTAGGCTAGCCGCCCCGGAGCCAGGACGAGAGCTGCCACTCCCAATCGTGCTGGACGCCACTTCCTGGTGTTACGCACATGTGATACGCGGACAGCGAACGTGACCCATCCTTGCCATGGTTTTGCCTCGAATGCTGGTTATATGGATACACAGAACTACTAAGGAGGCCGAACATGACAACAGCAGTTGCAGACCGCACACTCAATGCACTCGACCGGTGCGACCGTTGCGGGGCCCAGGCATATGTCCGCGTTGTACTCGAGTCCTCCGGCGGTGAGCTGCTCTTCTGCGGCCACCACGCACGTGCAGTAGAGGCCACGCTGCGGCCGATGACCTCGGACTGGCATGACGAGACGGCCCGCCTTCAGGAGAAGGAACCCGTCCTCGCCGACTAGCCATCAGGGGCCGGCCCCAGCGCCAGCCCGGCTGACATAATTTCACAGAGAGACAGCGGCCCCCTCCGGACGGAGGGGGCCGCTGCGTTAACTTCCCCGCTGCGTTAGCTTCCGTGCTGCGTTAGCTTCCCTTCCTGGCCCGGGCTACGTCGGCAGCAATCTCCTTGTGCCCTTGGGCATCAAGGGCGGCCACGACCCCGTCGATGTCCTTGGCGGGCCGGTTCTGGCTCAGTTTGGCCTTCGCTTCGATACGGGTAATGACCAGCTCGATGCCGACGATCGCACGCAACTGGCCGGAGACGTAGCGCTCCGGCGCGTCATCCACGGACCACGGTCGCTCGGAGCGGGCTTCGTTGAGGTTGGTCAGCTGCCTGACATGGTTGCCGAGCCACGCGGCATCGTCATGGACGGCAAGCGTGCCGTAGACGTGGGCTGTGGAATAGTTCCACGTCGGGACGACGCGTCCATGCTCTGCCTTCGACGCGTACCAGGAAGGCGAGATGTAGGCGTCCGCGCCCTGGATGATCGCAAGTGATTCTCCGATCGCCGGCTCGGACCATTGGGAGTTGGTCCGGGCGAGGTGTCCGTGGAGCGCGCCGTGTTCGCCGATCGAGGGATCGTAGATGAGCGGCAGGAGGGTCGCGAGCAGGCCCTGCGACGTCATGGTGACCAGATTCGCCGCACTTGGCCGGGTCAGGAGGTGGTGGACGAGGTCAGGACCGGCCTCGAAATGCGCTGGGATGTACATGGTTCCATTCTTCCTATCTTGGGACGGGTGAACTGTTCTGTTGGTCTTTAGCGATTCTGTTCCGGCCGCGGATTCAGCCTGACCCGGACGGCGACGCCGGCGCAGACGACGACGGCCAGCCCGCCCACAATCGTGATCCAGCCCAGGGATTCGCCCAGCAGCAGAGCTGCCCAGCAGATGCTCAGCACGGGCTGGATGAGTTGCACCTGGCTGACTTTGGCCATAGGTCCAATGGCGAGGCCCCGATACCAGGCGAAGAAGCCGAAGAACATGCTGACGACTCCGAGATATGCAAAAGCAGCCCACTGGCCCGGTGAGGCTGACGGCGGCTGCTGGGCCACGGAGAGGGCGGCCAGGCCGGCCATCAACGGCAATGCCAGGACGAGCGCCCAGGATACGGTCTGCCATGCGCCGAGTTCGCGGGCGAGCAGTCCGCCTTCCGCGTAACCGATGGCCGCTGCGACGACGGCGCCGAGGAGCAGCACATCCGCCCAGTTCAGCTGCCCTAGCCCGCCTGATTGTGCGAAAGCGAACGCAATGGCCGCAACAGCGCCCACGGCCGTCACGAGCCAGAAGGCGACGGGCGGATGCTCGCGTCCGCGGAGTACTGCGGCGGTTGCCGTTGCTGCCGGCAAGAGGGCGATGACGACGGCACCGTGGCTGGCCGGCGCCGTCGTGAGTGCGAACGAGGTGAGCAAGGGGAACCCGACAACAATCCCGGCGGCGACCACGGCAAGGCGCGCCCATTGCCGGCCTCGAGGAAGCCGCTGCCTGGTGAGCGAGAGGGCGGATGCCGCGAGTATCGACGCGACGACGGCACGGCCGGAGCCGATGAACAAGGGCGACAGGCCACCAACCGCCACCCGGGTGAAGGGAACAGTGAACGAGAAGGCCGCTACTCCCAGGAGGCCCCACCAAAGGCCCGTTGCGGGACGGGACAGTATCACTGGGCGAATAATCGTAGTAGCGCTACTATTGTCTCTCATGAACAACGATAGCAGTTCCAGGATTGCGATGCGACTGCGGGAATGGATCGCCGGGGCCGCGCCGGGATCCCGGCTGCCGTCCACCCGGTCACTGGTTGCCGACTACCAGGCCAGCCCCGTGACGGTGCAGAAAGCCCTGCAAGCGCTCACCTCGCAGGGCTTGATCGAGAGCCGGCCCGGCGTCGGCACCTTCGTGCGGGCGGTCCGGACAGCACGCCCCTCGGATTACGGTTGGCAAACTGCGGCACTGCGCGCACCGCAAGCACCCCCGCGCTCAGCCTCCACCACGATGCGGGACACGTCGAACGCAACTATTGCCTTCCACTCCGGATACCCGGACCGGGAACTCCTGCCGGAGCGGCTTGTGCGGGCCGCCCTCGCCCGCGCGGCCCGCGGCGACGCTGCTTTGTCCCGGCCTCCGGCGGCGGGCCTTCCCGAGTTGCAGTCCTGGTTCGCGCACGAACTCGGCAGCGCGACGCCGGCCGGGCTCACCCCGCCAACACCGAGCGACGTCATCGTGCTGCCTGGAAGCCAAGGCGGCCTCAGCTCCATCTTCACTGCATTGGTGGGCCACGGGCAGCCGCTGCTCATGGAATCTCCGAGCTACTGGGGAGCCATCCTTGCCGCGACGCAAGCAGGAGTCCGCATCGTCCCGGTGCCCAGCGGGGCCGATGGGCCGGAGCCCGAAGAATTGGCCAGGGCCTTTGAGGATACTGGCGCACGGTTGTTCTACGCCCAACCGAACTTTGCCAACCCCACTGGAGCGCAATGGTCCAGCCGTCGGGGCGAAGAAGTCCTGGACGTCGTCCGACAGTACGGCGCGTTCCTCGTCGAGGACGACTGGGCCCGCGACTTCGGCATCACGTCGACGGCGGTACCCCTCGCCGCCCGTGACGACTCCGGCCACGTGGTCTATCTTCGTTCCCTCACGAAAAGCGTTTCACCGGCCATCCGCGTTGCAGCCGTTATCGCACGCGGCCCCGCCCGCGAACGCATTCTTTCGGACCGCGCGGCCGAGTCGATGTACGTCAGCGGATTGCTGCAGGCCGCGGCACTCGATGTCGTCACCCAGCCGGCCTGGCAGACGCATCTGCGCAGCCTCCGCCATCAGCTCCAGTCACGCCGCGACCTCCTTGTCTCAAGCCTGCGCGAGCACGCCCCCCGGGCCCATCTCAGCCTTATTCCGAAGGGAGGGCTGAACCTCTGGGCACGCCTGCCCGACGGGACGGACCTCGAAGGTCTGACCGGTGAGTGCGAGAGTGCCGGGGTGATGATCGCGGTCGGTACGGAATGGTTCCCGGCCGAACCGGCGGGACCGTTCATCCGGCTCAACTTCGCAGGACCCAACCCCTCCGCTTTCCCCGAGGGCGCCCGCATCCTCGGCAAAGCACTCGAACGGAACAGCCCCTAGATGCAAAAGTGGACCCGCGGAAGATCCGGGGGTCCACTTTCTAGACGGGCTGTGCCGGTTAAAGCACGGCGTCCGTCGCTTTAGTCAAGGTAGTCGCGCAGAACCTGCGACCGCGAGGGGTGGCGCAGCTTGGACATCGTCTTCGATTCAATCTGACGAATGCGTTCGCGGGTGACTCCATAGACCTTGCCGATTTCGTCTAAAGTCTTCGGCTGGCCGTCCGTAAGGCCGAAACGCATCGCGACGACGCCTGCTTCACGCTCGGACAGGGTATCGAGCACCGAGTGCAACTGCTCCTGGAGAAGGGTGAAGCTCACAGCGTCCGCCGGCACAACGGCTTCGGAGTCCTCGATGAGGTCACCGAATTCTGAATCGCCGTCTTCGCCAAGCGGGGTGTGCAGCGAGATGGGCTCACGGCCGTACTTCTGGACTTCAACGACCTTCTCGGGGGTCATGTCCAGTTCGAGGGCCAGTTCCTCAGGTGTAGGTTCCCGACCAAGGTCCTGCAGCATTTGGCGCTGGACGCGTGCCAGCTTGTTGATGACTTCCACCATGTGCACGGGGATGCGGATGGTCCGGGCCTGGTCGGCCATGGCGCGGGTGATGGCCTGGCGGATCCACCAGGTGGCGTACGTGGAGAACTTGAAGCCCTTGGTGTAGTCGAACTTCTCCACTGCACGGATCAGGCCCAGGTTGCCTTCCTGGATGAGGTCCAGGAACAGCATGCCACGGCCGGTGTAGCGCTTGGCCAAGGAGACCACGAGGCGCAGGTTGGCCTCGAGGAGGTGGTTCTTGGCCCTCTTGCCGTCGTGGATGATGAACTCGAGCTCACGCTTGAGCTTCGGATCCATGGAGCCGTCGTCCGCGTTGATCTTCTCTTCGGCGAAGAGGCCGGCTTCAATACGGAGCGCAAGGTCGACTTCCTGCTCCGCGTTCAGCAGGGCAACCTTGCCGATCTGCTTCAGATAGTCCTTGACGGGGTCGGCCGTGGCACCGGCTGACATGACCTGCTGGACAGGTGCATCGTCATCGTCGGCATCCGAGTAAACAAAGCCGGAACCGGTCGCGGCAGGCTTCTTGCCCTCTTCGCCTTCTTCGAGTTCCTCCGTGAGCTCTGCTTCGTCGGGAACCACGGCGTCAAAATCCTCGGCTTCTTCCTCGGAGTCCTCGTCGGTGCCGGCGGACTTGTTGGCTGCTTCGGCAGCGGCCTTGGCGCCGGGCTTGGGCCCGCGCTTCTTGGGTGCCGGCTTCTCTGCACCTGCAGTCGAAGCACTGGCAGCACGCGTTGCCGCACGCTTCGCAGCTGTAGCCGCCTTCGTTTCTTCGGCGGACAGTTCGGCCAGGGCGGCGGGTTCCTTCTCGGCGGAAGACGGGGTCACAGAAAACCTTTCTAGCGGCGGTCTGTGGAATCACCATGGGGGCAACACCACTATGACCCTGTCAAGTCCGCGATCAACATCAAGTGCCATCACCGACTGCAGAGTCTTTAGGTAAAACTCCCGACGGCGCCTTAATGTTCCCTTGGTTCAGGGGACGTTTACGGCACTTGAAACACGGACCCAACCGGGTCTCGGCAACCATTGTCTCACGGTTTTGGATTCCGGGGGGTCGATACCCGCTACCGTGCAGACAATTACGGGCCGCACGGATTTCCCTCCCCGGCGCACTCCCGGAGTCAGCCCAGTGCCTGGGTCACGCTGTTTCCCCACCGAACTTCCGCCACGCCGATGACTTGCTTTTGGCCCAGCCGCACACCGTGCCGCGCCTCACCACCTCGGCGAGTAGTTCCGCGAGCCGATAACCCCGTTGTTCAGCGTCAGCCTGCGAAAGGAGCTCGTGGGCGAATGAACCGCTCCCCCGGCACCACTGAATCCACCCACGGATCGTGAGCGTTGCGGCCCGCGCCTCCCCGCCGCCGTAGCGGGAGAGGATCGCCAGGACCTGATCCAGGCTCGTCAACCGGTTCCAGTCGGGGTTCACCGGGTACAGGCCCAGGAGCACGTCTCCGTAGCGTAAGACGCTGACATCCGTGGCCTCAGTCGGCCTGCCGGCCGCAGGCGCCGTGCCCCCTGCCGGCGCCGTGCCTGCTGCCGGCGCCGTGGAACAGAGCCCGGGCGGAATAGCCAGGGCATCCCCTTCATCGTCCCCATCGTCAAAGAAGCCGAAGGCCTCCGTACCGCCGCAGGCGACGTCTTTCCCCGCAGCCGCCAGGACCACCACGGCGTCGCGCCACGCCGGAACCCTCAAGCTCGCCCGGAGGAACGCCGCGGCCCCTGCGTCGAATTCCTCTGGACGGCTGGAATCGAGGACCTTCGTCCACACATCCAGCATTTCTTCGAATGACTTCCTGCTCCGCCACCGCCGGAGCAACTCCTCAAGCACGGCGCCTTCCGCACGCATGAACTCCGGATCAAGGGCAGGCTGGTCCCCGGGCCCCGACAACCCGGGCGATTCCCTGACGCTGCTCCCCCTGAACACCATTTCCGCGTTGAGCCGGCTGTCCAGGATCTGGTCCACGGGACGCCCGGGAAGAGGACAGCACTCCGGATCGGTGCAGAAGGCGCTTCGCCAGTAGTCGGAACCGATGAACCAGGCGTCCCGCAGCGCCAAGCCGCGGTGGGCCAGAACGGATTCCAGGGCTTCCAGCAGGTGCTGCCTGAGTGGCACAACGCCGCCATCGTCCCAACCGTCGTCGCTGAAGAATGCCAAAAGCACACCGTCCGCGTCATGGTCCGCTTCCAGGTACTCACCGATCCTCCGTGAGTACGCGGCAAGCACGCGTCCGGATCTCCCGGGCGGAAGGTCCACGCGAAGGGTGGCGCCAAGTGTCTGCCCACGCAGCGTGATGGCGACGAGGCTCTCCTTCGGCCAGAGTCCCAAGGCATGCGGAATGAAGCCGAGGATGTCCTCGGGCCGGGAGATGGTCACACGGTTGTCTGCTGTCATGAATCCAGCATCGGCAAAATAATGGGTGGCGGCAGGCCTCAATTGCCCTATGTGGACAAAGGCGACCGTAAGCGCCTGTGGAGGAACACCACGGCGAAGCAGGCTACGGCGTGGAGCTCCGCTGCTTCGCGAGCCGTTCCCGGCGCAATTCCACGCGGCGCCGGCGCTGGTTTGCCAGCGACACGAGGAGCGGCGGGACGTGCACACCCTGGGCCGCCATCTGACGCCGTACTTTGCGGCGGGTCATGAGGATCAAGACCGTACCCACGAGCAGGAACAGGAACTGCACGCTCAAGGCGATGCGGAAGGACGCCAGGCCGTACAGCTCACCGCCCGAGAAACCGCCGGTGTGGAGAAGGTCGAGGATGAGCCCCACCAAATAGATCGTCAGGAGCGCGGCAACGAAGCCGCCCACGTTGACGATGCCCGTCGCGGTGCCGATCCTGTGGGAAGGATTGAATGTCCGGGCAAAATCAAAGCCGATCATGGACCCGGGGCCGCCGATGGCCAGGGCGACCACCAGCAAGGCAAGCAACCAGAGAGGCGCCCTGCCGGGCAACAGCAGGACCGCAGCCCAGGCAAGTGCGGTAGCCGCCGTGATCAACAGGACCATGGCCGAGCGACGCATGGGGTGCCTCGCCACGAAGGTTCCAAACAAAGGCCCCACGAGGATGCTGGTGACTACGAAGAGGCCCATCAAGGCGGACACGGTGGCCGGGTTCAGGCCCTGCGCCGATACCAGGAACGGGTAGCCCCAAGACATGGCGAAGACGTTGCCGCTGAACTGGACAGTGAAGTGGCACCAAAGCCCCAAACGCGTCCCGGGCTGCCGCCAGGCACGGGCCAAGGTCACACCCGTGGCGCGTAGCCCCTGGGCGTTCTCCCGGGGCGGGTGACCCGGCGGAACGTCCCTGAGCAGGGCGAGGACGAGGACGACGGCGAGCGCAGACAACGAGCTTAACGCCAGGAAGGCCGTATTCCAGCCCGCCGAATGAAGGACCAGCGCGAACGGCACCACGCTAATGAGCTGGCCAAGCTGGCCCGACATTCCCGTCAGCTGGGTGACGAGCGGGACCCTTGCCGGGGCGAACCAGATCGGCACGAGGCGGATGACGGAGACGAAGGTCATCGCGTCGCCGGCGCCGACAAGGACCCGCCCGAGGACGCCCGCCGGAACTGCATCGGCATAAGCCAACTGGAACTGGCCCAGGCCCATGAGCACGGCACCGCTGGCAATCATGGCGCGCGAGCCGAAGCGGTCAACCAGGAGCCCCACCGGTATCTGGAGGCCGGCGTAGACCAGCAGCTGAAGCACCGTGAAGAAGGAAATGGCGGCCGCGCTGGCATGGAACCGTTCGGTGGCCTCCAGTCCGGACACACCGAAGGATGTGCGCTGGGCGACTGCCACAAGGTAGGCAAGCACCCCTATCGTCCAAATGAGCCAGGCGCGGGGTGCGTTCACCCTTCCATTATGCCCGGGGCCGCATTAAAGCTGCTTTATGGGCGCGCATCTTTACGTGCGAGATACGCCTCAACCGCCGCTCCCAGGTCCTCGGCGTTCGGCAGTTCGTCGTTCTCGTCGGCGAGCAAGGAACGGCGTACCGTTCCTTCGGCTTTGTCGTCATAGCGGGACTCCAGCTTTGAAACCACCTGCTGGACGTCCTCGGACGCTTCTACTTGTTCGGCGATCTGCCTGCCTACTTCCCGGCCGGCCTCGCGAAGGCGGTCCGTCGGCAGCATCAAGGACGTTGCTGCCCCCAGGTATTCGAGTCCCGCCACCGCTGCCGGCGGGTACTCGGCGTCCGCGAGGTAGTGCGGAACGTGGATGACGTACCCGGCCACCTTCCGTGCGGCTTCGATCAGCCGCAGTTCCAGGATGTGGCCGATGGCCGAAGGAACCTCCACAGTCGGCTTCCACGTGGAAATCCCCTCGATAAGTTCGGGTCGGTTTCCGTGCACCGTCACGCCAACCGGCCGGGTGTGCGGAACAGGCATGGGAATGGAGTGGATCCAGGTCACCAGGTTGACGTCCAGTTTTTCGACGATCCCGACGACGGCGCGCGCGAAACGCTCCCACTGCAGGTCCGGTTCAAAACCGGCAAGCAGCAGGAACGGCTCGCCCAAGCCGTCATTCAGCTTGTAAAGCGCTAGGCGTGGGGCCTTGTAGTCCTCCAGATGGTCTTCGACAAAGCTGATGTGGGGACGGCGCGTGCGGTAGTCGATGAGCTGGTCAGCGTCGAACACAGCCACGGTTTCGACGTCGAGCGTATCCAGCAGTTCCCGGTTGATCTGCTGGACCACGTGCCCGGCATCGGCGAATCCAGTGAAGCCCATCAGCATATTCAGGCCCCTGATATCCGGGCTGTGGAAGAGCTCGATGTTGCTCGCGTAGAGCGACTCGGGGTCAAGGAGTGAGCCGGAAATCCGTTCAAACACGGCATGTTCCTTTCGCAGTTTCAAGTTCTCGGCAGGAGCAGGCGGCTTCACACCGCAGCAGACGCCTGGGCGGCCGGCCACGCTCCCGTATTGGTACAACGCCCCGGACCGGCCGCGCATTCCTGCCGGACAATGTGCCGCAACTCTCATTTAATTGCTTTCCCGCACAGCAGACAGACTACGATCGAGAGGTGCCGCCGTGTGCGGACCCAAGCAACCACCGACGATGTCCCATGCGGACAACCGACGGGTACCAGGGCCGGGCGCCTAACATGCAGCCCGGCCAAGCCATGCAGAGAGAGATGAGGACAAATCCTCGTGGTGAAGACTACAGACATCACCCTTGGCACGATCGCCAAGGACCTGAAGAAGGCGCCCAGCGACGCACTCGTGATAGCCGTCAGTCAGGGGGAAGACGGACCGGTACTGCTCGGGAACCCGCTGGGGGCGAAGGCAGCGGAAAGCCTCGCGGCTTCGTTGGGCCTCCTCGGCATCACGGGAGCAGCCGATCAGGTACACCGTCTGCCGGGTCTTCCGGAAACCGGTTCGGGCGTCCTCGTCCTGGCAGGTGTCGGCAAGGTCGCCGACGACGCCCTCCTCGCCGGGGAAGCCCTCCGCCGCACCGCGGGATCCGCTGTCCGCCAGCTCGCCGGCTTGTCCTCAGTGACACTGGCCCTCCCGACGGCGTCCCTCGCCGACGTCGCGGCCGTCGCCGAAGGCGCCGTGCTGGGTTCGTATTCCTATACGGAGCACCGCTCCAGCAAGGACGGCCTCAAGGATCCGGTCGGCAAGGTCCTGATCCACACGGCGTTTGACGGCAAGGATGTCCAGCCAGCGCTCGATCGGGCATTGCTCGTGGGACGCGCGGTCAACGCCACCCGCACCCTGGTCAACCAGCCTCCGAGCCACCTTTACCCGGAGTCCTTCGCCGAGGCTGCCAAGGAACTCGCCAAGGGTCTGCCCGTCAAAGTCACCGTGTGGGACGAAAAGCGCCTCGAAAAGGACGGTTTCGGCGGAATCCTGGGAGTTGGAAAGGGCTCGACCCGCCAGCCGCGCCTCGTCAAGGTGGAGTACGCTCCGGCAAAGGCCACCAGGAAGATCGCGCTCGTGGGCAAAGGCATCACCTTTGACACAGGCGGCATTTCGATCAAGCCGGCCCTCGGTATGGGCGACATGAAGAGCGACATGGCGGGCGCCGCCGTCGTACTTAATACCGTCCTGGCCGTCGCGGGGCTCGGGTTGCCCGTCAAGGTGACCGCGTGGCTCTGCATCGCCGAGAACATGCCCTCCGGCGCTGCACAGCGCCCCGCCGACGTTCTTACCATGTACGGCGGCAAGACGGTCGAGGTCCTCAACACCGACGCCGAGGGCCGCCTGGTCATGGCCGACGGAATCGTTGCGGCCAGCCTCGAGCAGCCGGACGTCATCATCGACGTCGCGACACTGACGGGTGCCCAGCTGATCGCCCTGGGCGACCGTACTGCCGGAGTCATGGGTTCGGACGCCGTCACGGGCGCCCTCAAGTCCGCGGCGGACCGCGCAGGCGAACTCGTCTGGCCGATGCCGCTGCCGGAGGAACTGCGGGCCAGCCTCGACTCGCAGGTGGCGGACATCGCCAACATCGGCGAACGCCACGGCGGAATGATGACCGCGGCCGTGTTCCTGCGCGAGTTCGTCGGCAAGGACGCCGAGGGCAAGCAGATCCCCTGGGCGCATGTCGACATCGCAGGCCCGTCGTTCAACAACGGCAGCCCCTACGGCTACACGCCCAAGCAAGGCACCGGCTGCACCGTCAGGACGCTGCTCGCCTACGTCGAAGACGTGCTGGCCACGGCCTAGACCGGTACCCAAGTGGGGCCGGTTCATGACCGGCCCCACGGCCCGACGTGAGTCTGGCCACAAGCGCCCCACAAAAGCCTCGGCAGGGTGGAGCATGGATAAGTGGTTCGCTAAGGTGAACCACGGTAGTCACAAATGCAAGAGAACTTCGGTGCTGGCATAATCGCGGCAGTACAAGTTCCAAGACCAGATGACGCGTAGTCGCGTGTCATCGCTCACGCGAGGGAGCGTCCTAGTGGCCGATCAGGCAACTGCGCAAGAATTCGACATCCTGGTACTCGGTGGCGGCAGCGGCGGCTACGCCACGGCTCTGCGTGCCGTTCAGCTTGGTTTCACCGTTGGTCTCGTCGAGAAGGGAAAGCTCGGCGGCACCTGCCTGCACAACGGGTGTATCCCCACCAAGGCCCTGCTGCACTCGGCCGAACTGGCCGACCACGCACGCGATTCCGCCAAGTACGGCGTCAACGTCACTTTGGACAGCATCGACATCGCGGCCGTGAACGCCTACAAGGACGGAATCGTCGCGGGTAAGTACAAGGGCCTGCAGGGACTCATCAAGTCCAAGGGCATCACGGTCATCGAAGGCGAAGGCAAGCTGCAGGGCACCGACACCGTCGTCGTGAACGGCACAGCCTACAAGGGCAAGAACATCGTCCTAGCCACGGGTTCCTACTCCCGGTCCCTGCCCGGCCTGGAAATCGGCGGCCGCGTCATCACGTCCGATGAAGCACTGACCATGGACTACATTCCCAAGAGCGTCATCGTCCTCGGCGGCGGCGTCATCGGCGTCGAGTTCGCTTCCGTGTGGAAGTCCTTCGGCGTCGACGTCACGATCGTTGAAGGCCTCCCCTCCCTCGTTCCCAACGAAGACACCGCCATCGTCAAGAACCTTGAGCGCGCCTTCAAGAAGCGCGGCATCAAGTTCAGCACCGGCGTCTTCTTCCAGGGCGTCGAGCAGGACGACAACGGCGTGAAGGTCACGCTGGTTGACGGCCAGACCTTCGAAGCCGACCTCCTCCTCGTTGCAGTGGGCCGTGGCCCCGTCACCGCCAACCTCGGTTACGAGGAAGCAGGCGTGACCATCGATCGCGGCTTCGTCATCACCAACGAACGCCTGCACACCGGCGTCGGCAACGTCTACGCCGTCGGCGACATCGTCCCCGGCGTCCAGCTGGCCCACCGCGGGTACCAGCAGGGCATCTTCGTCGCCGAAGAGATCGCCGGCCTGAACCCGGTGGTCGTCGAAGACGTGAACATCCCCAAGGTCACCTTCTGCGAACCTGAAATCGCCACCGTCGGCTACACCGAAAAGGGCGCCAAGGAGAAGTTCGGCGAGGACCAGGTCCAGACCCAGGAATACAACCTCGCCGGCAACGGCAAGAGCTCCATCCTGGGCACCGGCGGCATCGTGAAGGTCGTCCGCCAGAAGGACGGCCCGGTCGTCGGTATCCACATGATCGGTTCCCGCATGGGCGAGCAGATCGGCGAAGCACAGCTGATTGTCAACTGGGAAGCCCACCCGGAGGACGTGGCGCAGTTCATCCACGCACACCCGACGCAGAACGAGACCCTGGGCGAAGTCCACCTCGCACTGGCAGGCAAGCCGCTCCACGGCTAAGTCTTTACGCAAGACACCCGGTCCTGCGCCCGCACGAACTGCGGGCGCAGGACCCCAGCAGGCAACACTCATCCGCACTAAAGATCAATAAGGAGAACGGGGACGACATGTCTGAATCCGTTAACTTGCCCGCCCTTGGTGAAAGCGTCACCGAAGGCACCGTCACTCGCTGGCTCAAGCAGGTTGGTGACCGAGTGGAAGTCGACGAGCCCCTGCTCGAAGTTTCCACCGACAAAGTAGACACCGAAATCCCGTCTCCTATTGCCGGCATCATCGAAGAAATCCTCGTAGCTGAAGACGAGACCGCCGAAGTCGGCGCTCCCCTGGTTCGGATCGGCAGCGGCAGCAACGGTGCTGCAGCGCCCGCAGCCGCACCTGCGGAAGAAGCACCGGCGGCCCCCGCCCCGGCTCCCGAAGCTGCACCGGCTCCCGAAGCTGCACCGGCTCCCGCAGCCGAAGAAGCCGCAGCCCCCGCAGCCGCTTCCGGCGAGGCCTCGGGTCACGACGTGACGCTCCCCGCTTTGGGCGAAAGCGTCACCGAAGGCACCGTCACCCGCTGGCTCAAGGCCGTTGGCGACACCGTCGAAGTGGACGAACCGCTCCTCGAGGTCTCCACCGACAAGGTAGACACCGAGATCCCCTCCCCCGTGGCCGGCACTTTGCTTGAGATCCGCGTCAACGAAGACGACACAGCCGAAGTCGGTTCCGTTCTTGCCGTCATCGGCTCCGGCGCCCCGGCCGCAGCAGCGTCGGCACCCGCTGAAGCACCGGCACCCGCCGCCGCACCGGCACCCGTAGCAACAGCCCCCGCACCGGCAGCAGCACCGGCAGCCCCTGCACCGGCAGCCCCAGCACCGGCAGCCCCTGCACCGGCAGCCCCAGCACCGGCAGCCCCGGCAGCCCCCGCACCGGCAGCCGCACCCGCAGCCGCACCCGCAGCGTCCTCGAACGAGTCCGGCTACGTCACCCCCCTCGTCCGCAAGCTGGCCAACCAGAGCGGTGTCGACATCACCACCGTGGCGGGCACCGGCGTCGGCGGCCGTATCCGGAAGCAGGACGTGCTTGCCGCGGCCGACGCAAAGAAGGCCGCGGCCGCCGCTCCGGCGTCCGCAGCTCCAGCAGCTCCCACGACGCCCGCCAAGCCTGCTGCCGCCCCCGTGGCGGCCTCTTCGCTCCGCGGGACCGTGGAGAAGGCCCCGCGCATCCGCCAGGTCATCGCCCGCCGCATGCGCGAGTCCCTCGAAACCTCAACGCAGCTCACCCAGGTGCACGAGGTCGACATGACCAAGATCGCCAAGCTCCGCCTCAAGGCCAAGGGCTCCTTCGAGGCCCAGAACGGCGTCAAGCTGACCTTTCTGCCGTTCATCGCCAAGGCCGTGGCCGAAGCCTTGAAGCAGCACCCCAAGTTGAACGCGGCGTACGACGAAGAGAAGCAGGAAATCACCTACCACAACGCGGAACACCTCGCGATTGCCGTAGACACCGACAAGGGCCTGCTGGTCCCGGTCATTTCCGACGCCGGCAACCTGAACCTTGCCGGCCTGGCCAGCAAGATCGCCGATGTCGCCGGCCGTACCCGCCAGGGGAAGATCGGTCCGGACGAGCTCTCCGGCGGCACCTTCAGCATCACCAACATCGGCTCCGTCGGCGCCCTGTTCGACACGCCGATCATCAACCAGCCCCAGGTGGGCATCCTGGGCACCGGCGCGATCGTCAAGCGACCGGTCGTGGTTGCCGATGAGAACGGCGATGACTCGATTGCCATCCGCTCCATGATGTACCTGTCGCTGACGTACGACCACCGCCTGGTTGACGGTGCCGACGCCGGCCGCTTCCTGCAGACCCTCAGGGCACGCCTTGAGGAAGGTTCCTTCGAAGCGGACCTGGGCCTCTGAATCCAGCGATGGCGTGACGGGAAGGTCCCGGCGGGAAACCGCAAGGACCTTCCCGTTTTTCATGCCCGGATATTGCTCCGTGGCTTTGCTACGGCTCGTAGAAGATTCTGGCTAAGCTGGAGCCATGACTATCCTCTTCAACGTCCTGCTGTTCTTGCACATCGTCGGCGCAGCCATGATCGTGGGCTACTGGATCGCCACCCTGAAGCAGCCGACCGTGCACCCGCGCCAGCGGGACGGCGCCTTCGTGCAGCTGATCACC
The DNA here is from genome assembly GCF_040686575.1 of Arthrobacter sp. NPDC080073. Classification (NCBI taxonomy): domain Bacteria; kingdom Bacillati; phylum Actinomycetota; class Actinomycetes; order Micrococcales; family Micrococcaceae; genus Arthrobacter; species Arthrobacter sp. NPDC080073. The sequence continues at coordinate 115,166 of NZ_JBFBKR010000010.1, read as the reverse complement.
GGTGTTGCCATGATGGGAATCCTGCCCATGCTGCCCAATGCCGATCCCAACTACTTCAAGCTCGGCATCAAGTTCGCGATCGGCCTCGCTGTCGCCGTGCTCGCCGTCATCGGCTCGCGGAAGGTCAAGAAGGGCGAACCGGTGTCCACAGGTCTGGCCCATGGCGTAGGCGGCCTGGCACTGGTCAATATCGCCATCGCCACGATCTGGCAGTGACCTCGCACATGCGCTGACCGGAGCACACTGCGCGGCCGCCCGGACCTTCCGTCCGGGCGGCCGTTGCTGCTTAAGCAGTTGCTGCTTAACCCGCGCAGTCACAATCCTCTGAGAGCGGACAAGCGGTGCGCCGCCGCCGTCGAATCCTTAGGATTGAACCCGGCGGCATCCGGTATCCGGATGCCAATTCGCAACGACGCTGAGGAGTGGACATGGCTACAACACGCACCGCACACACCGTATGGAACGGCAACCTGATGGAAGGCGCCGGCAACACCACGCTGGACAGCTCCGGACTCGGAACCTTCAACGTCACCTGGAAGGCCCGTGCGGAGTCCGCAGAGGGCAAGACCAGCCCCGAAGAGCTGATTGCTGCCGCACACTCGGCATGCTTCTCGATGGCCTTCAGCAACGGCGTGGCAGGCGCAGGCTTCACGCCCGAAGAGGTCAACACCAAGGCTGACGTCACCTTCCAGCCTGGCGTTGGCATCACGGGCATCCACCTGACCGTGAGCGCACGCGTCCCCGGCCTCTCCGAAGAAGAATTCCAGCGCCTCGCCGAAGACGCCAAGACCAACTGCCCGGTGTCCCAGGCACTCCGCGCAACTCCTATCACGCTGGATGCGACGCTCGCTTCCTAGCGGCAACACGTCCCAAGCAGCGAAGTCCCCGCTTTTCCTTCCGGAAGGGCGGGGACTTCGTTCTGCGGGCCTTCAGCTAGCCCTTTTGCGGCCTTGCGGGCAAAGCGGCCGGGCGGACCGTGCGGTAGCCTTGGCGCAGCGGTGGCCGGTCCGTGGGTAGTTCCTGGACCATTTCCTTGAGCGCGCCGATCCCGTACTCCAGCTGGGGATCCGTGCCGGCCGCGTAGGCGTGGGGCGGGAACACCACTTCGATGTCAGGCTCAACCCCGAAGTTCTCCACGCTCCAGCCGATGCCGCCGGAGAACCAGGTGGCATAGCGCGGCTGGGTCACGCCGGTGCCGTCAGCCAGGGAGAAACGGTTGTCGATGCCTACGACTCCGCCCCAGGTCCGGGTGCCGATAACCGGGCCGATACCGCGGAGTTTTGACACCTGCGTGATGATGTCGCCGTCGGAGCCCGCGAATTCGTCGGCCAGGATGATGACGGGGCCGCGCGGTGCGTGATGCGGGTAGGTACGCGGCTTTTCGCCACGGGGCATGCTCCAGCCGGTGACCTTGCGGCCGATCAGTTCAGCGACGAGCTGCGAGGTGTGGCCGCCACGGTTCCGCCGCACGTCGACAATCAACCCGTCCAGCGCGGTCTCGGTATCGAGATCCCGGTGAAGCTGCGCCCAACCGTTGGCCATCATGTCCGGGACATGCAGATAGCCGAACTTTCCGTCCGAGGCCTCCCGCACGGTGCGCCTGTTGGCGTGCACCCATTCCTGGTACCGCAAGCGTTCCTCATCCTTCACCGGAACCACGGCGATCCGCCGCTGTAGTCCCGCCGCCGCGCCGTGCCCACCGCCATTCACGATCGTGAGTTCCACGGTCCGGCCCGCTGCGCCCACCAGTTGTTTCGCCGCAGTACGGTCTGCGGAGAGCCCGACGCCGTCGATCGCCAGGATCACGTCGCCCACCTTCGCGTCGGCTCCCGGCCGCGTCAGCGGCGAGTTGGCCAGGGGGTCGGAAGAGTCTCCGGCGAGGATGCGCGTGATCTCCCAACCGGCCTCGGTGAGCTTGAGGTCGGCGCCGAGCCTGCCTTGCCCATTGCTTCCGGGCTCGCCTACCGCCGCCGGACGCACGTAAGCGTGGGAAGTGCCCAGCTCACCGTGCAATTCCCACAGGAGGTCCACCAGGTCGTCGTGCGAGCCCAGGCGTTCGACGACGGGACGGTACCGTCGGTGCACGGACTCCCAGTCCTGGCCGGCCATGTCTTCGGTCCAGAAGAAGTCCCGCTGCAGCCGCCATGCTTCGTCGAATGCCTGTCCCCATACGGCCAATGGATCCATGACCACCCGGATCCGGTTCAGCTCGACATTGACAAGCTCGCCCGATTCTTCCTCGGCCTTGGCGTCGGACGGTACGGCGAGAACCTTCTTGTCGTTGACGAAGACCAGTTTCTTGCCGTCTCCGGACAGTCGGTAGCGTTCCACCGCGGAGGCGAGCGTGACCTGCTTTTGCTTCGAAAGCTCGTAGCGGACCAAGGCCGGAGCGGGCGCCTTGTCCTGCACCGTGCCGCGGCCATCTCCCGTGACACCTGAGAGCGGGGTGTCGAGCCACAGCAGTGCTCCGCTGGAGGCCGAAAGCGCCGAGTAGTTGCCCTGCGGCACCGGGACGCCGATGACGCGCAGCGGCAGCCCCTCGCGGTCCACACGGACCGTGACGGCGGTCCCGGCAGGTGGAGCGTCCGCTTCGTCCTCGTCCAGCAGATCCACTACCGGGCCGAAGGGCGAAGGAGTGGCTGCAGCGAGTGCCACGAGGTACGGCTTGATGGGGCTGGGGAAAGACAAGTCGAAGGCATGGCCGTCGTAGACGGGATCGAAGCTGCGGTTCGAGAGGAACGCCAGGAATTTGCCATCGGGAGTGAAGGCCGGCGATTCGTCGCGGAAGCGGCCGTCGGTGACCTCCAGGATGTCTTCTGGGGTGGCGGTATTGACCATGCGCAACTTGCTCCGCGAGCCGAAGGACGTCACAGGTTCGGACCATGCGAGCCATTGTGAGTCCGGCGACCATGCGAGGCCTTCAATGCTGCCGTCGCCCACGCTGACGAGCAGCGACATGGTGCCACTGGCAGTGTCGGCCAGATAGACGTCCCCGAACGCGGTACCTACGGCAAGCCATCGGCCGTCGGGGCTGGCTTCGAGGGCGCTTGGACGCGCAGCCCTCGGAAAATCGATCCTGAGGAAGTCGAGCCGTGGCTCTTCGGCTCCGCCACCTGTGGAGCCGACCGGGACAGCCCCGGCGTCAGGGGACGCCGCAGCCGGCTCCGCGTGCGGTTCCGTCAGTCGGACCCCGGACGTCGCGGGCTGTCCCGAGACGGCCGATGCCGAGACGGGCCGTGGCAGTTGCCCGGCCCCGTCCTCTTCGGATCCGCGCGGCGCGGGTGCAGCGTCCTGGACCGGAGCCTGGACGGCCGGCCGTGAAAAACGCGGGGCAATCCTCTTGATGTACAACGAATCGACGCCGTCGTGGTCCGCCACATAGGCGATACGACCGTCAATGAGGGGCCGGGGAAGCCTTGCCCGGACGCCGGGAGTCGCTTCGACCACCCGGGACGGTCCGTCTTTGTGGCGCAGCCAGTGGATGGTTCCGTGGGATTCCACAGCGCTGGCCGAACCAACATGGTTGGGGAAGACGTCGCCCAAGTGTGCGGCGACTTTGAGGGGGGCCGGCCGGCGCGACTGGGAGGCCGAGCCTAGGCTGATGTCCAGCCGGACCGCTTCGGCATCGGCCTCAAGCGTCCGCAGGAGCCACAACTCGCCTGCCGATTCGAAGATGACCCGCTTGCCGTCACTCGCAGCGTGCCGGACGTAGAAGTCCTCGTGATCGGTGTGCCGGCGCAGATCCGAACCGTCCGGTTGCACCGAATAGAGATTTCCGTAGCCCTCGTGGTCCGAGAGGAAGGCGATCCGTCCGCCTACCCACAGCGGGTCCGCGAGGTTCCCGTCGAGCCCGGGAAGCAAGCGCGCGAACTCGCCGTTCCCGTCGGCGTCGATCCACAGTTTTCCAGCGGTACCGCCGCGGTACCTCTTCCACCAGGCAGGCTCGCGGGAGAGCACGCTGGCAAGGACCACGGGACGCTCGTCCCCCACTTCCGGGCCGAACGCCACCGATTCGACGGGGCCGAAGGGAAGCCCGACGGCGGGGCCGCCGTCGAGCGGCAAGGCGTAGGCATGCGTGTGCCGCCCCTCGGCCTGTTCGAAAGCCGTGGTGACCACAACGTCGCCCGAGGAGGTGAATCCCTTGACGCGGGTGGTGCCGTGACCGAAGTAGCTCAACTGCCGGTACCCGCCGCCGTCGACATTCGCAGTCACCACCTCGGGAGCGGCCCCGACGATCGTCGTCCAGACGAGCCGCTTGCCGTCCGGGGTGAAGCGGGGATTGCGTGCAGGGAGCTGCTGGGCCGAAATCCGCCACGCGCGGCCTCCGGCCACGGGTGCAATCCAAACGTCGTCTTCGGCCACGAAAGTGATCAAATCACCGTGCAAATGCGGGAAACGGAAGTAGCTGGAGGAGGTCATTGTTCGATCATAGTCAAAGGAGAAGCGGGCCCTTTTGAGGCCTGCCGTAATGCCGAAGTGATGCTTGCCATGATGAGATGGGGCATGCGAATCGTGATATCGGGTGCTTCGGGATTCATCGGGACCGCGCTCTCCGCGCGTCTGCTTGGCAGCGGGCACGAGGTCCTCCGGCTGGTTCGCCGTCCGCCTGCGGGAACCGGCGAGGCATATTGGGATCCGGCCGCGGGTCAACTGGATGAGGCGGTACTCGACGGCGCAGACGCAGTGGTCAACCTCTCCGGGGCGGGCATCGGGGAGCGCCGATGGACCAAGGCACGCGTGCGGGACATCATCGACTCACGCTTGCGGACAACAAGAACCCTCACGGCGGCCATGGGGCGGCTTGGAACTCCGCCCGGAACCTTCCTGAGCCAGTCGGCCTCGGGTTACTACGGTTCGTCCCGTGCCGGCCTGCTCCGCGAGGACGCGGGGCCAGGCAGAGGCATGTTGGCCACCCTGTGCGTCGACTGGGAGGCCGCCGCCCACACGGCACCCGCCGGCGTACGAGTGGTGACGCCGCGCACGGGTGTGGTCCTCAGCCCTGATGGCGGAGCGCTGGGGCCGCTCCTTCCGTTGTTGAAGTTGGGCGTGGGCGGACCCTTGGGAAACGGCCGCCAGTATTGGCCGTGGATTTCCCTCGTGGATGAAGTTTCAGCCTTCGAATACCTGCTCAACTCCTCGCTCGAAGGTCCCGTCAACGTGTGTGCCCCGGAAAGCGCCGACGTCAACGCCATCGTTGCCCAGCTGGCGGCGGCCCTGCACCGGCCGGCGTTCCTTCGCGTACCCGCCCCCGTACTGCGGCTCGCCCTCGGCAGCCATCTGGCAGAGGAACTTGTGCTTGCCAACCAGCGCATGGAACCGGCACGGCTGATGGACTCCGGCTTTGCCTGGCAGCACCCCGCGCTGGCGGACGCCGCCCGATGGGTGGCAAGCGGCGGCAAATGATCCCGTTGCTTTGCTTGTTAGCTCTGCTTTGCGAGGATCTCGGTGATCCTCCACGCGTCCCCGCCACGCAGGAGAACCACCCTGAGTTCCCGGGGTTCGCCGCGGGGACGCGCTCCGACGACCTTCCCTGAACCGTCCCGTTCTTCATAGGCGGAGGTTTCCACCGTGACGGCAACTGTTGCCTGGTCCGGGCCGGGTGTCCCCTCCACGCTCACGCTGGTCAAAGTGGTGGAGAAACCCGCGAGAACCACGCCGGCGCGGATCAATTCGTCCTTCAGCTTTCCATCCGAGGCCGCGGCCGCCGAGCCCTGCACGTTGACGTGGTCCAGGAGCGTGAACTTGCCGGAACTCAACGCTGCGTCCCGGATCGCCGACAGTCCCCTGATGGCTTCCTCGGGGTTGGGTGACCGGATCAGGTTCCGTGTCGCCGCGGGAACCTCGCTTCGCTCTTCCTGGCCGGGCTCCGACGCCGCGCCCTGCGCCGGCGGACCGGCTGCCGGCCCGCGATCGCCGGCCTGCCACGCCGTGCCGGCCCACCACAGGGTGGTTATTGTTCCGGCACCCGCAACTATCCCGAGGGCAAGCACAATGGAGGCCACCCGCCGTCGTGCGGAAACATGCGCAACCGCCCGGCGGCGCGTTCGTCCTGGCCCCGGCAGACGGAAGCGGTTGAAAAGCGCCGGGATGCGCGCGCGCTTTGAACGGGGACCTGAAGCCCGACGTCGGGTCATCAGTTCCGGAACAACCGTCGCGTGCACCGAAACGGACAGGTCAACGGCTTCCGGCGCTGCGCTCCTGTAGACCGCGACACCCAATTCCGCCGCGGAGGGCCGCTGTTGCCCATCAGGATGAAGCCCGGCCTCGATGGCAACTGCCAGGGCTGTGGGGACCGCGGGCACCAGCAACGTCAGGGGCGGCCTCCGTGCCGCAGTGTCCGGAGCGGAACCGGTGAGGCAATACCAGCCAAGGGCTGCGAGGGCGTAGGTATCGCGCTGCGGCTGGAGTTCCGCGGTCCCCCGGACAACCGGATCGGGATCCACGAATCCGGGAGTTCCGGACTCAGGGACCCCGGCAGCGTCCCCCACTGCCCGGGAAATGCCCATGTCCGAGAGGAGCGGCTTCCCTTGGGCAGTGAAGAGCACATTCCCGGGCGAAACATCGGAATGCGTCATGCCGTGGCGGTGCAGATATGCCAATGCATGTGCGAGGGGCGTCAGGATAGTCACCGTCTCACCCACGCCAAGGCGCCCCCTGCTGGACACCAGCTGCCCAAGCGAGCCCCCGGGGGCGTAATCCATGACCACGCCCACGCCGCCGTCGAAGGACCCTGCCAATTCCACAACGCCGTGGACCTTGATGATGTGCTCGTGGTCCAGCCCGGACAGAAGCCGCACCTCGCGGAGCACGGCTGACATGGCCTCGCCTGGATCCGCCGTCGCCGGGCTCCGGCCAAGGCATTTCACGGCAAAGTTGTTCCCCGACCGCTGCTCCGTCGCGAGCCACACCGCGGCGCTCCCGCCGCGGCCCAGCTCACGGACCGGAACAAATCCCGGGATCACAGGCTCGGAAGGTCCGATATCCGGTGAGGGCATGGTCCCCTCATGGTCCTGACCGCCCTCGCCGGGCGAAAAAGTCTCCATGCCTCAACAAATACCGGAAATCGCGGATCGCCGCAGAAGTTATCCACAGGCCAGAGGGCCGGAGCCCTCGAGCAATCCGAGTGCGACTGAGAGCTTGGCCACAAAATCATGGACTGAGTCCGGCGGGGTCTAAGCTTGTCCCCATGACTCTTGAGTTTTCACAGCTGGGTCTTGCCCCGGATTTCGTTGACTACATGCACGGCTGGGATATCCAGCGCGAACTCCACAACAAGGTTGTTGCCGGCGAGAAACCCAGCACCGTCTTGCTCCTTGAACATGCGGCGGTGTACACGGCAGGCAAGCTCACGGAGGATCACGAGCGCCCGTTTGACGGCACGCCGGTTGTTCCCGTCGACCGGGGCGGCAAGCTGACCTGGCACGGACCGGGCCAGCTCATTGCCTACCCCATCCTCAAGTTGAAGAACCGCGCGGGGATCCGCGACTACGTCGAGCGACTCGAAGCCGTCATGATCGCGATCATCGAGGACTACGGGATCAAGGCCACGCGGGTCAAAGGCCGGGCCGGAGTCTGGGTCCTCGCCGACGACAAGGGTCCGGATCGCAAGATCGCCGCGATCGGCATCCGGGTGCTGGACGGCGTCACCATGCACGGCGTGGCGATCAACTGCAGCAACGACCTCGCTCCCTACGCACAGATCATCGCGTGCGGCATCACCGACGCCAGCGTCACCACCATGTCCATCGAGACAGGCAGGACCATCAACCCGGCCGACATTGCCGAGCGCTTCATCGAAGAGTTCCGCAAGCACGAAGAAGCACTCGTATCCAGCCCCGAAGGAGCACTCCAGTGACCCTGGCACCTGAAGGCCGTAAGCTGCTGCGCGTTGAACAGCGCAACAAAGCCGTCCCGGTCGAACGCAAGCCCGAGTGGATCAAGGCCAAGGTCCAGATGGGCCCGGAGTTCGTGGGCCTGAAGAACCTCGTGAAAAAGGAAGGCCTGCACACCGTCTGCGAGGAAGCCGGCTGCCCGAACATCTTCGAGTGCTGGGAAGACAAGGAAGCGACCTTCCTCATCGGCGGCTCCGAATGCACCCGCCGCTGCGACTTCTGCCAGATCGACACCGGCAAACCCTCCCCCCTGGACCGGTTCGAACCCACCAAGGTCGCCCGCTCCGTCCAGGCCATGAACCTGCGCTACGCCACCGTCACCGGCGTCGCCCGCGACGACCTCGAAGACGAAGGCGTCTGGCTCTACGCCGAAACCGTCCGCAAGATCCACGAACTGAACCCCGGCACCGGCGTCGAACTGCTCATCCCCGACTTCTCCGGCAAACCCGAACACATCAAAGCGATCTGCGACTCGAACCCGGAAGTCTTCGCGCACAACGTCGAAACCGTGCCCCGGATCTTCAAGCGCATCCGCCCCGCGTTCCGCTACGACCGCTCCCTGGACGTCATCACCCAGGGCCGGGCCGCCGGCATGGTCACCAAATCCAACCTGATCCTGGGCATGGGCGAAACCCGCGAAGAGATCTCCGAAGCCCTGGCCGACCTGCACGCCGCCGGCTGTGACCTGATCACCATCACCCAGTACCTGCGCCCCTCCGAACGGCACCTGCCCGTGGACCGCTGGGTCAAACCCCAGGAATTCGTCGAGCTCGCCACCGAAGCCGAGGAAATCGGATTCCTCGGAGTCATGTCCGGCCCCCTGGTCCGCTCCTCCTACCGCGCCGGACGCCTCTGGGCCACGGCGATGCGCAAGAAAGGCCGCGAAATCCCCGCGCACCTGGCCCACATCGCCGAAGGCATCCAGGACTCCGGCACTACCCGCCAGGAAGCCCGCACCCTCCTCGCACACCACGCATAGCACGTCGGCTAAAGCACGGTCAAAGGACCGGACCCCGGACAAGTCCGGCGTCCGGTCCTTTGGCATAAATCACGTAGAATTAAGGCACTATGGCGAAATCCCCTGATTCCAGCAACTCGACAACATCGGCTGCCGACGCTCCCAAGCGCGGCTTGTTTTCCCGCAAGCCCAAGGAAGCCAAGGCCAAGAAGCCGAGCCAGCTGAAGCAGATCGGCGAGGTCTTCAAGATGACCCGCCGCAATGACCCCATCGTCGTGTGGCTCATGCTGTTGGCGTTCTTTGGCGTCGTTGCTGTCAGCCTCGTCGTCGGGCTCCTCCTGAACAACTGGGTCACAGGCCTGATCATCGGAATCCCCTTGGGCCTGCTGGCAGCTGTCTTCATTCTCTCGCGCCGCGCGGAACGGGCTGCCTTCGCGCAGATCGAGAACCAGCCCGGAGCTTCCGGTGCGGCTTTGGGAACCCTGCGCCGCGGCTGGATCACTGAGGACCAGCCGGTCGCCGTCAACCCGCGTACCCAGGACGCTGTCTTCCGCGCCATCGGCCGTCCCGGCGTCGTGCTGGTCAGCGAAGGACCGTCGCACCGCGTCAAGCCGCTGGTTGACGCCGAGCGCAAGAAGCTCGCCCGCATCCTGCCGAACGTCACCATTCACGTGATCGAAAGCGGTCGCGGCGAAGGCCAGGTGCCCATCAGCCAAATCGCAAAGACCATGAACAAATACAAGAACGAGCTCACCAAGGTTGAGGTAGGAGCGGTCAGCAAGCGGATCTCTTCGCTAGGCAACCGCCTGCCGATCCCCAAGGGCATCGACCCCTACAAGGCACGCCCTGACCGTAAGGCAGCACGCGGACGCTAACCAAGACGACAGCCGCCCGTTCCTGGAATTCCAGGAACGGGCGGCTTTTTTGTCCGTGTACGAGTTACATCCGGATGAGAATGGTGTTCATGGCCCTGTCGTGGAGGCCACGCTGGTCGGGATCGAAAACAACCGCAGGAATCACCAGGCACAGGAGGATCGTCCTGACCAAGGCAGCCAAGGGTCCAGCCTGTGCTCCTCCGAGCCGCACCACGTGGATGCCGGCGACCCGGTGTCCGATGCTGTAGCCCAGCGTGCCGATGAGAAGGATCTGTTCCACCGCGAAGACGGCGAGCGTCGCCCACTGGTTGCCGCCGAAGGCAAAGTTGCTGATCACCAAGGCAATGACCCAGTCGATGCAGATTGCCAGGATGCGGCGGCCGGCCCGGGCAATGGAGCCGGGGCCGGACTCGGGCAGGCCGAGCCGCGCTCCCGGGTACTTGGAAATTCCGGACGTGTCCGGCCCTGTGAGCCATGAACCAATATCTTTGCGATCAACCACGCTTCAAGCTTACGGCTTCACCATCGGATGGTTGGCGGCGATGGTCGCAGGTAGTGGAACGTTCACAGTGTTCACAAGGAAACAGACACATAGGCGTAAGACATAGACTGGCACTGCAGTAGACCAGTAGCGTTTACACGGCGGGCAGTTCTGTAACCTGCCCGAAACAATACTGACACTCCGGGGAAATCCCATTTCCCTATGGTTGGAGAAGTTGCTAGCCGCCGCATCAGGGATACTTTTTTGTTTCCCTGCTTTCGGTTTGCGCTGGACCAGACGGCCCGAGGGCCTGTTACCTGTTATGCGTTAGGAGCATAGATGTTCAAGACTGCGGACGAAGTCCTCAAGTTCATCAAAGACGAAGACGTTAAATTCGTCGATATCCGCTTCACCGATCTTCCGGGCGTCCAGCAGCACTTCAATGTGCCGGCGAAGAGCGTTGACGCTGACTTTTTTGTCAACGGCCAGCTCTTTGACGGATCTTCCATCCGCGGTTTCCAGGGCATCGCCGAGTCCGACATGCAGCTCATCCCGGACGTTACCACGGCCTTCATCGACGCCTTCCGCGTCGAGAAGACCCTGGCACTGAACTTCTCCATCGTGAACCCCCGCACGGGTGACCCCTACCACCGCGACCCGCGCGGCGTTGCCGAAAAGGCCGAAGCTTACCTGGCCTCCACCGGCATTGCGGACACGGCATTCTTTGCTCCCGAAGCCGAGTTCTACGTCTTCGACAACGTCCAGTTCGAATCTTCCCCGCAGGGTTCCTTCTATAAGGTCGACTCGATTGAAGCCCCTTGGAACACGAGCAGCGAAGAAGAAGGCGGAAACCTCGGTTACAAGACCCCCTTCAAGGGCGGCTACTTCCCGGTATCCCCGGTTGACCACCAGGCCGACCTCCGCGACGCCATGTGCCTCGCCCTGGACGAAGCAGGCCTCGAAGTCGAGCGCTCGCACCACGAAGTCGGCGCCGCAGGCCAGGCTGAGATCAACTACAAGTTCACCACGCTGGTGCACGCTGCCGACGACCTGCAGAAGTTCAAGTACGTCATCAAAAACACAGCGTGGGAGTACGGCAAGTCCGTTACCTTCATGCCGAAGCCGATTTTCGGTGACAATGGCTCCGGTATGCACTGCCACCAGTCCCTCTGGAGCAACGGTGACCCGCTGTTCTACGACGAGAAGGGCTACGCCGGCCTGTCCGACACCGCGCGCTGGTACATCGGCGGCCTGCTGAAGCACTCCTCTGCCGTGCTCGCCTTCACCAACCCGACGGTCAACTCCTACCGCCGACTGGTCAAGGGCTTCGAAGCTCCGGTCAACATGGTCTACTCGCAGGGCAACCGCTCCGCCGGCATCCGCATCCCGATCACGGGCTCCAACCCGAAGGCCAAGCGCATCGAGTTCCGCGCTCCGGACGCCGCCTCCAACCCGTACCTGGCGTTCTCCGCCCAGCTCATGGCCGGTATCGACGGCATCCGCAACCGCATCGAGCCCCCGGCTCCGATCGACAAGGACCTGTACGAACTGCCTGCCGAGGAAGCCAAGGACATCCCCAAGGCTCCGGGCTCGCTTGAGGAAGCACTCGAGGCCCTGCGCGAGGACAACGAGTTCCTGCAGGCCGGCGGCGTCTTCACCCAGGACCTGATCGACACCTGGATCGAGTACAAGTACGAGAACGAGATCCGTCCGCTGTCGCTGCGCCCGAACCCGTACGAGTTCGAGCTCTACTACGGCGTCTAGCTGGATTGCAGGGCTAAACCGCCCTGGGAACAATGCGCCCCCTGCCCTTTCACCGGGCGGGGGGCGCTTCCGCTTTTAACCGCACTTCGCAATTGCGCGCGCCTCCGGCCGTTGAAAGCTTGGGGCTCCCAGCCTCCGCAAAGGAGAATCCGACGCAGTTTTGACGCAACTGGGGCAGGTTTAAGGAATGAGGCTTTGGAAAAGACCCGTAGTGCACGCAATGGCGGCCCTCGCAGTGGTGCTCCTGGGCGCGGCCGGCGCCTCAGGAGTTGACCGGATGGCAGCAGCCAACATATCTGCCCCTGCTTCGATCGGTTCGTCAGTTCCCGCGGCAGACGGACAGCCACCCTTGCGCCGCCTTGTCCTCCGCGGCCTCGCCGAGGGCTCGCTTCCCGGAGGCTTACCGTATGACGAACTTCGGGAAGAAGCGTACAACGAGAAACATCAAGAAAAACACCACGTTGAGCCGGCCATCCTGGCTTAGCACTGATATGCGCGCGGACCCCAACGCCGTCTCCGTTACCGAATCGGAAATGTCCGCAGTAGAATCCCGCACAAAAAAGAACGGCTGTGTCCGTTAAGACACAGCCGTCCTTTTGCAAAGGCCCCGGATCGCCGGGGCCGGACCCCCAATTTTCCTACACCCGCCGGCGCCCGCTAATCAACCTGAAGAGGAAGACGATAATCGCCAAGACGATCAGTATCGGGGCGATCCACAGAAGGAATCCAAGGGCCTTGACAGTTCCGCCAATGATAAAGAAAAGGATCGCGATGACCGCGACGATTCCGAGGATGACATTCATGATGTACCTTCCGTTTCAGTCGTAAACATTCTGATGATTGCCTTTATCGTTGTGCAAACCTGAGTAACCATACTGTAAGTAGGCTTACTAATCTAATCGACATCGACCGACGCGCGCACGGCTTGTGCCGAAAGCCGGATTTCGAGCCGTAATTCCAGGTCGTTCATGACTACCGCGGCCAGGTCATGGAGTGTGTCGATCTCCGCTGCGGACATCTTTCGCGGAGCGAAGTCGAGGATGCACAGGGTCCCCAAGTTGTAGCCCTCGCGGGTAGTCAGCGGGGCTCCCGCGTAGAAGCCGAGTCCGAACTCCCCCGCCACCAGCGGGTTCGAGAGCGCGCGGGGATCCTCAGGGGCGTTCTCGACAACCCATGTCCCTCCCTGAAGGATGGCCGAGGCGCAGAGACCGGGGTCCCTGTCGATCTGTTCAACCGCAGTTCCGTGGTGGGACTTGAACCAAATCCGGTCATGGTCCACGACGCTGACGATTGCTATGGGTACATCGAAGAGCCGGGCCGCCAGTGCGGTGATCCTGTCGAAAGCGCCGTCCGGCGGCGTATCGAGGATTTGGTATTGGTGCACCGCCGCCATTCTCTCGGCTTCGTCCGCCGGAATGATGGAACTGTCTACTTTGTGCTTGCCCCGGTCAGAGTGGGCCTGCTCGTACAGGGCCTCGGATATGTCCCGCGCTGTCGGTCGGGCTTGGGGATCGGCCGCCGTCATCGCGCCCAAGAGGGTCCGCCAGAACTCGTCAAGGTCGGCGGGGATCGGCGGGTCCTGGATCAGCCGGGCAAGCGCGCTTTGCAGGGGATCTCCCGGGAAAGCGATCCGCCCTGTAAGGCACTCCAGCAGCACCAGGCCGAGGGAGTACACGTCACTGGCCGGGCTCAAAGGCTCCGAACGCGCCTGCTCCGGGCTCAGGTATGCCGCTGTCCCGAACACGCCGCCATCAGGCCCCTGCGGGGCTTCGGAGATCAGGGCGATGCCAAAGTCCGTCAGCTTCGCCCGCATCCTCGCGGACCCCTGCTTGTAGTCGAAGAGCATGATGTTGCTTGGCTTCACATCCCTGTGAATGACGCCACTGCGATGGATGTATTCCAAAGCGTCCGCGAGATCATGGCCAAGGAGGGCCGCGTCTCGCGAAACAACGGGACCATCGGCCAGCCGCTGTTTCAAGTCCGGCCCTTCAACCAGCTCCATCACCAGGTAAACCTTGGGTCCTCCGGGCCCCTCCCGGTCGACACCGGCGTCAAGGAGGGTCACCAGGCCGGGATGACTCATGCGGGCGAGGATGGCCACCTCATCGTCCAGAGCGACGGGCCCCGCCGCGCTTGCGGGCCTGTTGATGATCTTGACCGCGACGTCGCGTCCAAGATACTCATCCGAGGCCCGGTAGACGGTGGCCATGGAGCCGGAGGCGATGCGCTCGTGCACACGGTACCTACCGCCAAGGAGAGTATCTGCAGGGCCTTCGTCCGGTCTATTCATTCAGTAAGCTTACTTTCTCGCTGGGCGAGAGCGATGCAGCACGATGAGCTTGTCAGGCAAACACCTCGGAAGCCTGTCGCCGCAGTAGACGCCGTGGTACGTTCAGCGTGATCAGGATGCTTGGAGCGAGTCCTCATCCCGTCCGGCTCCTGGCGCAACTTCTGAAAGCGGAGGCATACGATGACAACCTTGATGATCTTCCATGAGGTCGACGACGTTGAGCACTGGCTCAGCTCACCAAAACGGGAAGAAATCTTCGGACCCATGGGCATTACGGTCCGAACGTTCGCAGACCCGGCAAAAACCAACCGCGTCGGCCTGATCGTCGAAGTCCCGGACATGGAAACATTCCAGCGGATCATGGAGTCCGAAGTTGCGGCCGACGCCATGAAATACGACGGCGTGCGCCCGGAAACAATCCTGACGCTCGTCGAGTCCTAGATACGGCCTAGCCGCCGAAACCCCGGTACATCGTCCATTGCGGACCGGAGGAACCACCCAGGTACCTGCCCGTCTGGAGAAAACCCGCCTTTGCGTACGCCGCCTGGGCGGCGGGATTGCGTTCGTTAACCGAGAGTACGACGCCGTCCTGGCCGCCACCCAGCCTCCCTGTCAGTTTCTGCGCTTCCCGGGCCGCAGCTACAGCCGACAAGGAGCCCAGGCCCCTCCCCTGGCTCGTCTGGTCGATCAGGAACCCGCGCAGGAGCCACGCCGAATCGTCGTCGGGCCATCCCGCCAAGGTCGCGGCCCCGGCCTGCAAGGTGAAGACTCCGACGGCGGCACCAGCCGCTTCGATCACGTACGGCAGGCGGCTTTCGTCTTCGAGACCCATGAGCATCATCGTGAACGGATCCCCGACGAAATCTTCCTGCCCCGCGGCCAATTCCATCGCAGCGACGTCGCCGAGCTTGATGGCGCGGGCATCGTCGTCGAGATCCTTCAAGGGAATGAGCCACACGGTTTCCAGCATCCTTTGAGCTTAGCCGCCTCCGCGCCCCGCGGGCCGGCAGGCGCGGGGGCTCACTGGCCGTAGAAGTCCTTCTCGAACACAGCCCGGGTCCGCCGGCTCAGGCGCAGGTAATCTTCCTCGAACACCGCGGCTTGCCCGGGAGCGTAACCACACCATCTGGCAACTGCCTCGAGATCCCGGCGGGAGGCCGGGAGGAGATCGGAGGCGCGTCCGGTGCAGATCACATTCGCCGATCGGATACGGCTCGCGAGCCGCCAGGCTTCGCGTAGCAACACGACGTCACTCCTGTCGATCAGGCCCAACGCCTCAATGGCGTCGAGGGCCTGCAGCGTGGACGTCGTCCGGAGTTGCGGATGCTTCCCCGCGTGTTGGAGCTGCAGCAACTGCACAAGCCATTCGACGTCGCTGAGTCCGCCCCTGCCGAGCTTTACATGCCTGGCCGGATCCGCGCCTCTCGGGAGCCGTTCCGATTCGACCCGTGCCTTGACGCGTCGGATTTCGCGCACATCGGTCTCTGCGAGCGATTCCGGGTAGCGGATCGGGTTGATGAGCCTGAGGAACTCCGCGGCCAATTCGTCGTTACCGGCCATTGGCTGTGCCCGCAACAGCGCCTGGGCTTCCCAGATGAGGGACCACCGCCGGTAATACTCCGCGTATGACTCGAGGGAACGGACCATGGCCCCGTTCTTCCCCTCCGGGCGAAGATCGGCGTCGACGCTGAGGACCCGCTCCGCCAGGATGGCCGGCTTGAGGGGTTGGGTCAGCAACGTGGAAATGTGCCCCACGATGGCAAGCGCTTGCTGCTGGGCTTCGGATTCACTCGCGTCGGGAAGGGCGCGATGGACGTACATGACGTCGGCGTCCGAACCATAGCCGATCTCGCGTCCGCCTTGCCTGCCCATGGCAACCACCAGCACTTGCGTCTTGAGGGGGCCCTCGGAAGCCACGATGGTCTCTGCGACGTGCAAGGCGCCCAGAACCGCAGCCCGGTCGGCATCGGCCAGTGCCGCGCCCACCGCGTCTTGTTCCAGAAGGCCGGAACTGTCTGCGATGGCGATCCGGAGGATTTCCCGGCGCCGGATGAGCCGGATGAGCCGCATCGCGTTCGCGGGATCGGCGTGGCGGGACATCTTGGACTGGATTTCCTGCCACTGCGCTTCGAAGCTAAGGGGCGTAAGTTCCTTGTCGGAACCAAGCCACGCAACCGACTCCGGGGAAACCTCCAGGAGATCGGCGATCAAGCGTGAATTGGAGAGCACGTGGCAGAGCCGCTCGGCCGCCGCTTGGGAGTCCCGGAGCATCCCGAGATACCAATGGGTGGTTCCGAGGGCCTCGCTGACGCGGCGGAAGGCGAGCAGTCCGGCGTCGGGATCCACGCCTTCGGCGAGCCAGCCGAGAAGGATGGGGAGCAGTTGCCGCTGCAAGGCGGCGCGGCGGCTGACCCCTGCCGTGAGGGCCTCGATGTGGCGCATGGCGCCTTGCGGGTCGCGGTAGCCGAGTGCCGCGAGCCGGCCTTGGGCGGCTTCCGGGGTGAGCCGGGCGTCTTCGGTGCTCAGCTTCGCGGCCGTGTTGAGCAGCGGCCGGTAGAAGATCCGATCGTGTAGTTCGCGAACGGACCGTTTGGTCTTCTGCCAGGTTTCGATCAGGGCGTCCGGATGCGGCCTGCCCGTCGAAAAGGGCCCTAGGACCGCCTTTGCGAGGAAACGCAAGGACTCCTGGCTCGTAGGCATCAGGTGGGTACGGCGCATCTGGAACAACTGGATGCGGTGCTCAAGAACCCGCAGATAGCGGTAGGCGGCGTCGAAGGCCGCGGCGTCCACCCGGCCGATGTAGCCACCGGCGGACAGCGCGGCTATTGCCGACGTCGTATCCCGGCAACGGAGCGTTTCATCGGACTTTCCGTGGACGAGTTGCAGGAGCTGCACCGTGAACTCGACATCGCGCAGGCCGCCGGGACCGAGTTTGATCTGGCGCTGTTCTTCTGCCGGGGCGATGTTGTTCGTCACCCTGCGGCGCATCGCCTGCACCGATTCCACGAACCCTTCCCGGCCGGCCGAAGCCCACACGAGCGGTTGGACGGCCTGCTCGTAACGCGAGCCCAGATCCTTGTCCCCCGCGATCGTCCGGGCCTTGAGGAGCGCCTGGAACTCCCAGCTTTCAGCCCACTTCGCGTAGTAGCTCAAGTGCGAGGGCAACGTCCTGACCAGGGGACCCGATTTCCCCTCGGGCCGCAGATTCGCGTCGACCTCCCACAACCCGGGTTCGGATCCCGTGGACGAAATGGCACGGGAGATCCCGGCGGCCAAGGCCGTGCCGATGGTTGCGGCCTTGGCATCCTCCAGGTTCGGCGCCTCGATCACGTAGATGACGTCGACGTCGGAAATGTAGTTGAGCTCGCGGGCACCGCATTTGCCCATGCCGATGACAGCCAACCCGACGCCGGCAATATCGGCGGGATCGAAAGTCGCCGCAGCTTCTGCCCTCGCAACCGCCAGGGCCGCTTCTATCGCCGCACCGGCGAGGTCGGCCAGTTCGGCGCCAACCGCCGGCATGAAGTCCTGGGGGCTGGCGGCGCAGAGGTCCTTGATGGCCAGTTCGGTCAGCCCGCGCCGGTAAGCCGTCCGCAGGGCGGTGTAGGCGCTGGCTCCCGTCATCCCCGCAACGGGCCGGGGAGAGCTGGGGTCTGCCTTGACCGATCGGAGCAGCTTGGTCCGCAGCACCCCGGCGTCGGCGGACAAGGGCTCCGGGCTGACGCGGACATCGAAGACGTCCAGATGTTCCGGGTGCCTGATCAGGAACTCCCCCAAGGCCTCGGATGCGCCCAGCAAGCGGTAAAGCGGTTCGCTGCGATCAGGGTCCTCCCCCGCGAGCTCCCTGAGTGAGGGATGCTTCTCAATCAAACGGACAAGCGACTGGAGCGCGGTGTCCGGGTTAGCGCTCAGGTGCAGGCCGGCAAAGATCCTCTCCTGGTCGATGCCGTCGAGTTCACGCGCGGCAAGGAACCGTTCACCCTTTTCAAGATCGCTGAAACCGGCCGAGATGAGCCGGCGGGCCAGGCTCACACTCACAGCCTAGAGAATGCCGAGATTGCGCTTGAGCTCGTAGGGCGTGACCTGGAGCCGGTAATCCTGCCATTCCGCACGCTTGTTGCGCAGGAAGTGGTCAAAGACCTGCTCGCCGAGGATGTCGGCGACGAGTTCGGAATCCTCCATGGCACGGATGGCATCGTGGAGGCTGGCCGGCAACGGCGTGTGACCCATCGCCTTGCGCTCGGCCGAGGTCAGCGACCAAACGTCGTCTTCCGCCGCCGCCGGAAGGTCGTAGCCTTCCTCGATGCCCTTGAGCCCGGCACCCAGCAACACGGCGTAGGCGAGGTACGGGTTGGTGGCGGAGTCGATCCCGCGGTACTCGATCCGTGCGGACTGGCCCTTGCCCGGCTTGTAGAGCGGCACACGAACCAGGGCGGAACGGTTGTTGTGGCCCCAACTCAGGTAACTCGGCGCTTCGCCGCCGCCCCAGAGACGCTTGTACGAATTGACGAACTGGTTGGTGACGGCAGTGAATTCCGGCGCGTGCCGCAGGATACCGGCGATGAACTGGCGCGCGGTCTTGGACAACTGGAATTCGGCGCCGGCCTCGTAGAAGGCGTTGGTGTCGCCCTCGAACAGCGAGAAGTGCGTGTGCATGCCTGAGCCCGGGTGGTCGGTGAACGGCTTGGGCATGAACGTGGCGTAGGTACCTTGCTGCAGGGCCACTTCCTTGATGACCGTGCGGAAGGTCATGATGTTGTCCGCCGTCTGGAGGGCATCCGCGTAGCGCAGATCGATCTCGTTCTGGCCGGGTCCGCCCTCGTGGTGGCTGAACTCCACGGAGATGCCCACGGATTCGAGCATGGTGACGGCCGTGCGGCGGAAGTCCTGTGCCACACCGCCGGGCACGTGGTCGAAATAGCCGCCCTCGTCAACGGGGACAGGAACGCCGTTGGCGTCGAGGTCCTGGGACTTGAGGAGGTAGAACTCGATCTCAGGGTGCGTGTAGCACGTGAAGCCCATGTCCGCCGCCTTGGCGAGGGTGCGCTTGAGCACGTTCCGGGGATCGGCAGCCGATGGCTCGCCGTCGGGGGTCAGGATGTCGCAGAACATCCTGGAGGTCTGCTCGGTTTCACCACGCCACGGAAGGATCTGGAACGTGGAGGGGTCCGGCTGGGCCAGCATGTCGGATTCGAAAACCCTGGCGAGGCCCTCGATGGCCGAGCCGTCGAAACCCAGGCCCTCCTCGAAGGCGCCTTCCACTTCCGCCGGTGCAAGTGCCACCGATTTCAGGGAACCGACGACGTCGGTAAACCACAAGCGTACGAAGCGCACATCACGCTCTTCGATAGTCCGCAGAACGAACTCTTGCTGGCGGTCCATGGGGCCTCATTTCCGGGTCAACGTCCATGCCGCGGGTTCGGGGTTCGAAGCCTGCGACAACTCAGCATTCACTCTACTAAGCATTGGCCCGGAATGGCTGCACCCCCAGTTCGCGTAACACAGCGTTTACAAATGTGAGGCTCCTCATGCGCCGGTGGCTAGGACGGCCGGTACCGCATACGCTCTATTCATGGCCCCAAGCAACAGTTCCGATTCCAGCATGCCCGCCGAAGTTCCCGCGCCTTATGGAACCGGACCTGCCGCTGCAGGTTCCGGGGCTTCAGCGGAGGCTTCAACGCCGAAGCCCGCGGCCAGGATCCGAACCCATCACCTTCAACAGGCCAAGGCCAAGGGTGAGCGCTTTGCCATGTTGACTGCATACGAGCAATACACGGCTGAAATCTTCGACCAGGCCGGCATCGAGGTCCTGCTGATAGGCGACTCGGCCTCCAACAACGTCTTCGGCAACGAAACCAGCCTCCCCGTGACCGTCGACGAGCTCCTCCCCTTGTGCCGCGCGGTGGCCCGATCCGCCAAGCGTGCCTTGGTGGTGGCAGACCTTCCCTTTGGCAGCTACGAAGTGTCACCGGAGCAGGCGGTGGCAACAGGTGTCCGCTTCCTGAAGGAAGGCCTGGCGCACGCCGTCAAGATCGAAGGCGGCGCATTCTACGCGGGCACTGTCCGGGCCATGGTCCAGGCCGGCATACCCGTCATGGCCCACATAGGCTTCACGCCCCAGAGCGAACACTCCCTGGGCGGCTACCGTGTCCAGGGCCGGGGCGATGACGCCGCTCGCCTGGTCGAAGACGCCGTTGCCCTCGCAAATGCCGGAGCGTTCTGCGTGCTCATGGAGATGGTTCCCGCGGAAACCGCAGCCGCCGTCGACGCAGCCATCGACGTGCCGACAATCGGAATCGGCGCAGGCAACGCAACCACGGGACAGGTTCTGGTGTGGCAGGACATGGCCGGACTGCGCGGCGGCAAGATGGCCAAGTTCGTGAAGCAATATGCGGATCTGCGCACCACCTTGGGCGAAGCAGCGAAGGCGTACGCCGACGACGTCAGGTCCGGTCAGTTCCCCGGCCCGGAACACTCCTTCTAGGACCGGAACCGGCCCTCGTCGCCGCTAGTCCTCGTCGTCTTTGTCCCACGCTTCGTTGCGGGCCTTGACCTTTTCGAGGGCATGCTCGGCTTCCTCGCGGGTTTTGTAAGGACCGATCAGCTGGGACCAGTCGGACAACGCGTCCTCTTCGATTTGGTGTGTCTGAACGTTGTACCAGAACTCCGCCACGGTTTCTCCTTTGCGCATCCCGCCGTAACCCCGGCGGGGCCGGTTGCCCTTCGTCCGGGCCGATATTTAGCTACTTAGTTACTTGCGTCTCGTGCGTCCCTTATATGATCAATCTATGCCTTCTCCCGCTCTGACCGCACCCATCGGCACGCTCACCCGTGGAACCGTCAGCCCACAGCTGCCTGTACCGGCGTCCATCCCGCGCCCGGAGTATGTCGGCAAGCCGGGCCCGGCGAAGTTCACCGGTTCAGAGGTCAAATCGGCGGAAACCATCGAGAAGATCCGCATCGCCAGCAAAATTGCTGCCCAGGCGATCGTCGAAGTCGGCAAGCACGTCGAGCCTGGCGTCACGACGGACCAGTTGGACCGGATCGGCCACGAGTTCATTCTGGACCACCACGCCTACCCGTCAACGCTTGGCTACCGGGGCTTCCCCAAGTCCCTGTGTTCCTCGCTCAACGAGGTCATCTGCCACGGCATTCCGGACAGCACCGTCGTAGAAGACGGCGACATCCTGAACATCGACATCACGGCCTACATCAACGGCGTCCACGGTGACACCAACTACACCTTTCTGGTGGGGGACGTAGACGAAGAGTCCCGGCTCCTGGTGGAACGTACCCGCGAGTCCCTTAACCGTGCCATCAAGGCCGTAGCGCCGGGCCGCGAAATCAACGTGATCGGCCGGGCCATCGAGTCCTACGCGAAACGCTTCGGCTACGGCGTGGTCCGCGACTTCACCGGCCACGGCGTCGGCGAGGCCTTCCACACGGGCTTGATCATCCCCCACTACGACGCCGCGCCGGCCTACAACACCGTGATCGAAGCAGGCATGGTCTTTACGATTGAACCCATGCTCACCCTCGGAACGATCGAGTGGGACATGTGGCCCGATGAATGGACGGTAGTCACCCGCGACCACAAGCGGACCGCACAATTCGAACACACCCTGTTGGTCACCGAGACCGGCGCCGAAATCCTGACTCTTCCGTAAGCTCTCCGGAAGGTCACCTGCAGCCGTTCGTGCTGCGACATGCCCACCCCTCCTGCCATGAACGGAAACGCATTGACCAAGAAGGATGAGAAGATCCACAAGAACGGCCCGCTGATCGGCATCGACGTCGGTGGCACCGGTATCAAGGGCGGCATCGTCGATCTCAAGAAGGGCAAACTGCTCGGGGAGCGGCTCCGTATCCCCACGCCGCAGCCCGCCACCCCCGGAGCCGTCGCCGAAGTGATCGCACAGATCGTGGAAGAACTGTCGGCCCGCGAGGATGCTCCGGCCAAGGGTTCGCCCGTGGGAGTTACCTTCCCCGGAATCATCCAGCACGGCGTGGTCCGCTCTGCTGCCAATGTGGACAAGTCCTGGCTCGACACCGACATTGATACGCTGCTCACCAAGCGCCTGGACCGGCCCGTCGAGGTCATCAACGACGCCGACGCAGCCGGTCTCGCGGAAGCCCGCTACGGCGCAGGCGAAGGCGTCGACGGCACGGTCCTGGTCATCACGCTCGGCACAGGCATCGGCTCAGCCTTCATCTTCAACGGGCACCTCGTGCCCAACGCCGAGCTTGGCCACCTCGAAGTGGACGGCCACGACGCTGAAACGAAGGCATCCGCGGTCGCGCGTGAACGCGACGGCTTGAGCTGGGAAGAGTACAGCGTGCTGCTGCAGCGCTATCTCTCCCACGTCGAGTTCCTCTTCTCCCCCGAACTCTTCATCATCGGTGGCGGTATTTCAAAGCGTTCCGACGAGTACTTCCCGCATCTGAAGCTGCGGACCCGCATCGTCACCGCGGAACTGAAGAACGACGCCGGAATCGTGGGGGCCGCGCTGGACGTCGCCCTCCACCACAAGCTCGCCAAGTAGCGGATGGTGCCGGTGGCGGCTGCGGCTTCCCCTCCGCTGCCGCCACCGGAGCTAGATGGGGCTCTTCTCGGAGCTCTTGCCCTTGGCGCCCTTTGCCGCACTTTCGGCCGCTGCGCTTTCGGCTTCGTGGCGGAGCAGCGAAATGGCCGACTCGAAGTCCTCAAGCGATTCGAAGGCCTGGTAGACGCTGGCAAACCGCAAGTAGGCGACTTCGTCCAGTTTCTGGAGCGGTCCAAGGATGGCCAGGCCGACCTCGTGGGCGTCGATTTCCGCCGCACCTGAGGAGCGGATGTTTTCCTCGACTTCCTGGGCCAGCATCGCAAGGTCGTCCTCAGTCACGGGACGCCCCTGGCAGGCCTTGCGAACGCCGTTGATGATCTTGATCCGGCTGAAGGGTTCGCCCACGCCTGAACGTTTGATGACGGAAAGGCTGGTGGTCTCCACGGTGGTGAAACGGCGCCCGCATTCGGGGCACTGGCGCCGCCGGCGGATGGCCGAGCCGTCGTCGGCCATCCGGCTGTCCACAACGCGTGAGTCGGGGTTCCGGCAGAACGGACAATACACGCTGGGCCTCCCCTGTTCTGTTCCGACCCCTGTCCTTGCGGCCTCGGCCGGGAACGCAAAAGGTGCCGGAAGTTTGACTTCCGGCACCAGTTTACGGCTACATAAGGCCTAATGACAAGACTGTAATTACTATATGTAGTGGTTGTGACCCATACATGTAGTGGTTCAGGCGTCCGCGAAACGAATCTTGACGGCGTCGCCGTGGCCGGGAAGGTCTTCGGCATCGGCGAGGCTCACGATGTGCCTGCTGACCTGTTCCAAGGCAGCCTTGTCGTAGTTGATCACCTGGACCGCGCGCAGGAATGTCGTCACGTTCAGTCCGGAAGAGAAGGCTGCGGTACCGCTCGTGGGCAATACGTGGTTGGAGCCTGCACAGTAGTCTCCGAGGCTGACCGGGCTGTAGTCCCCCACGAAAATCGCACCCGCGTTGCGGATCCTTGCGGCGACCGCGGATGCGTCCGCCGTCATGATTTCCAGGTGCTCGGCCGCGTACGCATCGCAGACCGCGATGCCCTGCTCGATATCGTCCACCAGCACCACGCCTGACTGCGGGCCCGACAATGCCGTGGTGACCCGCTCACCGTGCTTCGTGGTTCCTGCCTGGACCGAGAGTTCCCGTTGCACGGCCGAGGCGAGTTCCTCGGAGTCGGTGATCAGGACAGATGCCGCCTTGGGGTCGTGCTCGGCCTGGCTGATGAGGTCCGCGGCCACGAGCGCAGGACGGGCGGAAGCATCAGCCAGGATGGCGATCTCGGTGGTGCCGGCCTCGGAGTCGATCCCCACGACGCCTTTGACAAGCCGCTTGGCGGTGGCCACGAAGATGTTTCCGGGGCCGGTCACAACGTCCACGGGCTCGATGGGCTGATCATCGCCGGCCCCGGGGATGCCGTAGGCAAAGGAAACAATCGCTTGGGCACCTCCGATGGCATAGACCTCGTCGATCCCGAGCAAAGCGGCTGCGGCCAGGATGGTGGGGTGGGGCAAGCCGCCGAAGTCCTTCTGGGGCGGGGAAGCCAAAGCGATCGATGGGACCCCTGCAGCCAGCGCCGGAACAACATTCATGATCACCGAGGACGGGTAGACGGCCAGGCCGCCGGGAACATACAGTCCCACGCGGCCCACCGGTACCCAGTTCTGGCTGACGACGGCGCCGTCCCCCAGTTCCAC
Organism: Arthrobacter sp. NPDC080073; assembly: GCF_040686575.1. NCBI lineage: Bacteria > Bacillati > Actinomycetota > Actinomycetes > Micrococcales > Micrococcaceae > Arthrobacter > Arthrobacter sp. NPDC080073. Next base: position 90,632 of record NZ_JBFBKR010000010.1, on the reverse strand, counting down.
ATCGACGTTCGCGGGCCGTTGGCCATCGGCAAAGCGCCGGGCACGGCTGATGGATTCCTCCAGGGCAGCGCGGACTGACGGGTCAAGGTTTTCAAGGGCTTCGGCAAGGGCTTCGGCCGGGACGCGGGGGTGGGACTGTTCCACGCCGTCGAACGCCAACGCGAACTCCCCAAGCGCCTCGAAGCCGCGCGAACGGACGGCCGCAACGATGTCCAGGACTTTTTGCTCTGCGTCCGCCATGGTCTGATGCTTCGCCCGGGGCACCACGGCGCGCAGTTCCGCCAAGGTCAGGGACCGTCCGCGCAAGTCAATGCGACGGAAGTCCAGGGACTGGGCGGTGGTTTCGGCAGGATTCTCCGGAGAAATGGTCACCAGACCATTTTACGGGGCGAGCGGCGGTGCCTCCGGCTGCTTTCCCATCAAGCTGAAAAGAGTCAGGAGGAATGTCACAAGGGCCGTCGCCCCCGGCCACAGCAGGAGTGCCGTCGCCGCCCGCAAGGTGAAGCCTTCGCTTCCGTTTGCGGCGGGACCCCACCACTGTGCGGCCAGCAACCCCGTCTGCCAGGCCACCAAAGCTCCTGCCGCTCCACCAAGGACTGCCAGGAACGTGCGGATGCCGTGTCCCGGCTTCCGGACTTTGCTATCGAGCAGGACCGCCGTGAAGCAGCCGGAAAGCAGCAGAAGCGCGGCCAGGACCAAGTCCCTCGGAAGCCGCCCGGCCGAGGCTGCGGGATCGGCGAGGGCGGGATTTCCGGAGATCACGTTGAGGCCGCCCGGAGCCAGCAGCCACCATGCGAGACCCAGCCCGATGCCCGAGGCTGTAGGCACGGCGAGCCACAGCCACCATGTGCGGTCCCGCGTGCCCGTGTCCGGGTCCGTGTCCCTCGTGGGACCGGAGTCGAGAAGGTTCGATGTCGGCTTGGTCATGACACAAACATTAACAAACGTTTCTGGACGCTCAACGAGCAAGCGTCCGGGCGAGCAGCGGAATACGCTGAATCCACCAGCGTTATTACCAATAGCTCACGCAGGAGATCGGTAAAGTGGCTTCGGACAATCCGGCTTTTGAAGCAACCTTCAAGCAAATGTTCCGCCGGCATGCCGCCGGGGTGGCCATCATCACTGCCGACCTCCACGGCAAGCCTTTCGGCTTCACTGCGACCTCCGTGGCTTCCCTGTCCGCGGAGCCGCCACGCTTCACGTTCAATATGTCCCGCAGCTCCAGTTCCTGGCCAGCGGTGGCGAATTCGACATATATCGGCCTGCACATGCTCGGCCTTGAGAACCAGGCCCTCGCTGACCGCTTCGCCCGCACCCAGGAACGGTTTGAGGGTGACCACTGGGAACCGGGTCCGTTCGATGTCCCCATCCTCAAGAACGTCGCCGGCTGGTTGATCGGCAAGATCCAGATGCGCCTGTCCTTCGAAAACAACGCGATCGTAGTGGTGGAGGTTGTCGACGGACTGGTCGGCGAGGACGACACTCCCCTGCTTTACCATTCCGGCTCCTACGGCCAGCCCGTTCCGCTTGACTATGAAATCTAGTTAGCTGTCCAGGGAGATCTAGTTAGCTGTCCAGGCAGGTCGGGCCAAGAAGTACCTTGAGGTCGCCGAAAAGTGATGGAGTGGGATTCACGCGCATGTGCACAGGCAGGCCCATGACCTCGACCTTGGAGTCACCCTGCAAGTGAAGCCTGACCTCGGAATTTCCCCGGTGGGTGGTCAAAACATCGCGAAGATCAGTCACGACGGCCTCGGTTGCCTTGTAGGTGGGCATCGTGATGACGAGGGGACCGTTGGTGCTTTCGCTCAGGTCCGGGACCGAGAGCTCCATGCAGTTCAAGGTGACCGCACCGTCGTCGCGCCGCTGCAGGCGGCCCTTGACCACCACGATCAGGTCCTCCGCGAGGACCGAAGCGATGGGGCCGTAGACCTGGCCGAAGAACATGACCTCGATGGAACCGCCCAGGTCTTCGATCTCCGCCCGGGCGTAGGCGTTGCCGCTTGCCTTGGCGATCCTGCGGCTGAGCGAGGTGATCATGCCCGCAATGGTGACGATGGCGCCGTCGTGCGGTCCGTCTTCTCCCAGGATCGAAGTGATCGACTGCTCGGCATGCTGGCTCAGCACACCCTCAAGCCCTTGCAAAGGGTGGTCCGAGACATAGAGCCCAAGCATGTCCCGCTCGAAGGCGAGCTTGTCTTTCTTCTCCCATTCGGGCAGGTCCGGGATCTCCGTGCTGAGTGAGGCCTGCGGCTCCTGGTCCTCGAATCCGGCGAAAAGATCGAACTGGCCGATCGCCTCATTGCGTTTGAGCGTGATGACGGAGTCGATCGCTTCTTCGTGGACCATGGCCAACGCCCGGCGGTGATGGCCGAGGGAGTCGAACGCGCCTGCCTTGATGAGGGACTCGATGGTGCGCTTGTTGCAGACGACCGCCGGAACCTTCATGAGGAAGTCCTTGAAGGAGGTGTAGGCACCCTCGCTCGCCCGGGCCGCCACCATGGCTTCCACTACGTTGACGCCAACGTTGCGGATGGCCCCCATTCCGAAGCGGATATCGGATCCGACAGGGGTGAAGTTGAGGCTTGACTCGTTGACGTCCGGCGGCAGGACAGTAATGCCCATGCGGCGGCATTCGTTGAGGTAGATCGCCGATTTGTCCTTGTCGTCGCCCACGGAAGTGAGCAGGGCGGCCATGTATTCGGGAGCGTAGTGGGCCTTGAGGTAGGCAGTCCAGTAGGAGATGACTCCGTACGCGGCGGAGTGCGCCTTGTTGAAGGCGTAGTCGGAGAACGGGAGCAAGATGTCCCACAAGGTCTTGACGGCATCCATGGAGTACCCGTTGTCCTGCATGCCTTGGGAGAAGCCGGCGAACTGCTTGTCCAGTTCTGACTTCTTCTTCTTGCCCATGGCACGGCGCAGGATGTCGGCTTGGCCCAGCGAGTAGCCGGCCAGCTTCTGCGCCACGGCCATGACCTGCTCCTGGTACACGATGAGGCCGTACGTTCCGCCGAGGATTTCGGCGAGCGGTTCCTCGAGCTCCGGGTGGATCGGGATGACCTCTTGGATCTTGTTTTTGCGGAGCGCGTAGTCCGTGTGCGCGTTGGCACCCATGGGACCCGGCCGGTAGAGCGCCAACACGGCGGAGATGTCTTCGAAGTTGTCAGGCTTCATGAGCTTGAGCAGCGACCGCATGGGCCCGCCGTCGAGCTGGAAGACGCCCAAGGTGTCCCCGCGCGCCAGCAGCTCGTACGACGCCGTGTCGTCCAACGCCAAGTGCTCGAGATCGAGGTCAATGCCTCGGTTCATCTTGATGTTCTCCAGGGCATCGGAAATGATCGTCAGGTTCCTCAGGCCGAGGAAGTCCATCTTGATCAGGCCGAGGCCTTCGGACGTCGGGTAGTCGAACTGCGTGATGACCTGGCCGTCCTGGATGCGGCGCATGACGGGAATGACGTCGATGATGGGGTCCGAAGACATGATGACACCCGCGGCATGCACGCCCCACTGCCGCTTCAGCCCTTCAATGCCCAGCGCGGTCTCGAAGACCTTGGCGGCCTCCGGGTCGGTGCTGATCAGCTGGCGGAAGTCTCCGGCCTCGCCGTAGCGCTTGGCCTCCGGGTTCTGGATGTCCGCCAGGGGGATGTCCTTGGCCATCACGGCCGGCGGCAGGGCCTTGGTGAGCTGTTCACCCATGCTGAACGGGTAGCCGAGCACGCGGGAGGAGTCCTTGAGCGCCTGCTTGGTCTTGATGGTGCCGTAGGTGACGATCATGGCCACGCGCTCGTCGCCGTACTTCCGGGTGACGTAGTCGATGACCTCGGAGCGGCGACGATCATCGAAGTCGACGTCGAAGTCGGGCATGGACACACGGTCCGGGTTGAGGAAGCGCTCGAAAATCAGGCCGTGTTCGAGCGGGTCGAGGTCGGTGATGCGCATGGCGTACGCCACCATGGAGCCCGCACCCGAACCACGCCCCGGGCCTACCCTGATGCCGTTGTTCTTGGCCCAGTTGATGAAGTCGGCCACCACCAGGAAGTATCCCGGGAAGCCCATGGAGGTGATGACGTCAAGCTCGTAGTCGGCTTGCTTGCGCACCTTGTCCGGGACGCCCTTCGGGTAGCGGTAATCGAGTCCCGCGGCTACTTCCTTGACGAGCCAGGAGGTCTCGTCCTCGCCGGGAGGGCAGGGGAACCGCGGCATGTAGTTCGCGCCCGTGTTGAAGGACACGTCGCAACGCTCTGCGATCAGCAAGGTGTTGTCGCAGGCTTCGGGATGGTCCCGGAACAGCTCGCGCATCTCCTGCGGGGACTTCAGGTAGTAGCCACTGCCGGAAAACGCGAATCGGGAGCCGCCGTTGTCATAGGTGGGCTCGAGCAGGGTGGAGCCCGACTGGATCGCCAACAAGGCCTCATGGGCCTTCGCGTCATGCTCATGCGTGTAGTGGAGGTCGTTGGTGGCCACCAGGGGAAGCTTCAGCTCCTTGGCCAAACGCAGCAGATCGCCGGTGACCCGCCGCTCGATGTCCAGGCCGTGGTCCATCAGTTCGCAGAAGTAGTTTTCCGCTCCAAAGATGTCGCGGAACTCGGAAGCCGCAGCCAGCGCCTCGCGGTATTGCCCGAGCCGAAGGCGTGTCTGGATTTCACCGGAAGGGCACCCGGTGGTGGCGATCAGGCCTTCGGAATAGGTGTTCAGCAGCTCCCGGTCCAAGCGGGGCCATTTGCCGAACACCGAGTCGAGGGAAGCAATCGAGGATGCCCGGAACAGATTGCGCATGCCGACGTTGTTGTAGCTCAAAAGCGTCATATGGGTGTAGGAACCACCACCTGAGACGTCATCCTTGCGCTGGCTCTCGTCGCCCCATCGGACGCGTTCCTTGTCGCCGCGCGCCGTGCCCGGCGTGACATAGGCTTCGACGCCGATGATCGGCTTGATGCCTTTGTCCGTGGCCTTCTTCCAGAAATCGAAGGCACCGAACAGGTATCCGTGGTCCGTGGTGGCCAGCGCGGGCATTCCCAGCCGCTCGGTCTCGTCGAACAACTCGGTGAGACGGGCCGCTCCATCCAGCATGGAGTATTCGGTGTGGGTGTGCAGATGGACGAACGAGTCATTGCTGGAAGTCACCACGACAGTCTACCGGCAGGGCCCGCGCAGTTGCAGTGGCGCGCTGGAGGCGTGGATCCTCTAAGCGTTGCCGCTTTCAAGAAGTTCCAACGCATACTGCAGGTCCGCCGGGTACTGGCTGGTGACTTCCACCCATTCGCCGGTCCGGGGGTGGTTGAAGCCAAGCCGCCGCGCGTGCAGCCACTGCCGGGTCAGTCCCAGGTTGGCAGCCAAACGCGGGTCCGCCCCGTAGGTCAGATCGCCCGCACAGGGGTGCCTGAGGGCCGAGAAATGAACCCGGATCTGGTGTGTCCTGCCTGTCTCGAGGTGGATTTCCACGAGGGTCGCCTTGCCGTAGGCCTCGAGGACTTCGTAGTGCGTTACAGAAGGACGGCCATCCTCGATCACCGCGAAACGCCAATCATGCCCCGGGTGGCGCCCGATGGGCGCGTCTATGGTGCCCTCCAAGGGATCCGGCAGGCCCTGGACCACTGCGTGGTACACCTTGTCCACTGTGCGTTCCTTGAAGGCCCGCTTGAGCACCGTGTAGGCCTGCTCGCTCTTGGCCACGACCATGACGCCGGAGGTTCCGACGTCGAGACGGTGGACGATGCCTGCACGTTCCGGCGCGCCGGACGTTGAGATCCGGTATCCCGCACCGGCAAGGCCACCCACCACGGTAGGGCCTACCCAACCCGGTGACGGGTGCGCCGCCACGCCTACGGGCTTGTCGATGACGACAAAGTCGTCATCGTCCAACAGGATATTCAGGCCTTCCACGACTTCCTCCACGACTTCCAAGGGATCCCTGCGTTCGGGAACGGTGACTTCCAGCACGGACCCGGCAACGAGTTTCGCCGATTTACCCACTGGGTTCGCGGCGATGGTGACGTTGCCCTCGGCGATCAGCAAGGCGGCGGCGGAGCGGGAGACGTCCATCAGTTTCGCCAAGCCCGCGTCGGCCCTGGCCCCGCCCAGCTCTTCGGGCACCACGAATTGCTCAGACATCGCCGGGATCCCCATCCTCCGGCGTGGCGGCCTTGGCCGGCGCGGAACCGGCGGAGTGGTGGCGGGAGCCGTCGAGGCCGATCCCCCGCAAGGTCAGCAGGCAGATGATCACGACGCTGGAAACCACCGCCGAGTCTGCGATGTTGAAAATAGCGAAGTTGGGCAACTGGATGAAGTCCACCACGTGGCCCAAGGCGAAGGAAGGTTCGCGGAAGAGGCGGTCCGTGAGGTTTCCGAGTGCGCCGCCCAGCAGCAGGCCGAGTGCCAGCGACCACCAGACCGAGCCCAATCGACGCACTTGGAACAGGATCACCACTGAAACGGCCGCCATGACGATCGTGAAGACCCAGGTGACGTTTTCACCGATGGAGAACGCAGCGCCCGAGTTCCGGATGTAGTACCAGTGCAGGAGCGGAGGAAGGACGGGGATCCGCTCGCCTTCGACCATGGTGCTGGTGACCCAGAGTTTGGTCAGTTGGTCGAAGGCGTATGCGAACGCGGCGAAGCCTGCAAAGACCCAAAGCAGTGCGGGACGCCACGTGTGGGCTTTGATGCGGACCGGCTCCACGCTGCTGTTGGTTGGCTCGGTGCCGTCAGTTTGTTCGTCGCTCATAGTACTTTCATTCGGTAACCGTTGCTTCTGGCGCCTTAACAGGCGAAAGCCGGCGGCCGAGGAATCCCCAGCCACCGGCTTTCAGAATACTTGCTAGACCTCTGCGGCGGCTTCGCCGACCTCAGGAGCCGCAACTGAGCCGCGGGCATCCAGGTCACGCAGCTGGCCTTCGATGTAGGCCTTCAGCCGGGCGCGGTAGTCGCGCTCGAAGCCGCGGAGCTGCTCCACCTTGCGTTCGAGAACGCTGCGCTGCTGCTCAAGGGCACCGAGGATCTTGCGGGACTTGTCCTGTGCGTCGTTGACGAGGGTGGAGGCTTCGATCTGTGCCTCGGCAATGATCTTTTCCTTCTGCTGCTCACCATCGGCGACGTGCTTGTCGTGCATCTGCTGGGCCATGGCGAGCAGGCCGGCTGCGGACTCGGCGGAAGGAGAGCCGGCCGAAGGTGCGGACGGAGCGACGGCAACGGCCGGCTCCTTCCTCTTCTCGGCTTCCGCAGCTTTCGCTTCGGCTTCTGCCTTGGCCTGCGCGTCCTTGTCAGCCTTCCCCTGGGCGGGCACCTTCTCGACCACGGGTGCCGATGCTGCGTTGGCCGGGACCGGGTTTCCGCTTTCGCTGAGCTTCTTGCGCAGCTCGTCGTTCTCTTGGTTCAAGCGCCTCAGCTCGACGACGATTTCGTCGAGAAAGTCATCGACCTCGTCCTGGTCGTAGCCTTCGCGGAACTTGGTCGGCTGAAAGCGCTTGTTGACAACGTCTTCTGGCGTCAAAGCCATCTGGTCACCTCGTTGGTCTAGTTAGTCAGTAGGCCTTCCGGCCGTTCAAAACTACGGTACCTAAATATCATCTGATTCCCCCAATTCAACACCATCGTGTTGGGTCGGAGGATTGCAGCCCGCCAGCCGAAGAAAACAGATCGACGGCAAGCGGCCTACGGAAAAGCTACGCCAGCGTGTAGACGAATCCCATCGCGATGCTGACGACAATAAACACGATCAGAAAGGCCAGGTCAAGGGATACCCCGCCAAGCTGCAGTGGTGGAATCAGCCGGCGGATCCTTTTCAAGGGCGGGTCGGTCACGGAATACACCACGTGCGCGGCCACCAGGGCAGCGCCGCGGGGGCGCCACTGGCGCGCGAACATCTGCACCAGGTCGAAGACGAGCCTGATGATGAGGGTGACCAGGAACAGCAGCAGTGCAATGTACAAAAGGCCGAAAACTATGCCCACGGGTTAGCTCAGATCTCCTAGTTCGCCACTTTTCTCGGTCAGTCCCTCTATTGCAACACAGATGCCAGGCAGATCGCTCTGCCTGGCATCTGAGATGACTGTGCTAGCTCTGGTTGAAGAACGTTGCTTGGGCTTCGCTGACCTTCTTGTCGTCGCCAAGGACTTCGACGTACGACGGCGACAACAGGAAAACCTTGCTGGTGACGCGTTCAATGCTGCCATGGAGTCCGAAGACCAACCCGGCGGAAAAGTCGACGAGGCGCTTGGCATCTCCCTCGCCCATGTCGGTGACGTTCATGATCACGGGGATGCCGTCCCGGAAACTTTCGCCGATGACTTTGGCGTCGTTATAGGAGCGGGGATGGACGGTGGTGATCTGCCTCAGTCCGGAGGCGTCTTCGCGGCTTGATGCCGCACGCTTGATAGGTGTCACGGGTGCGCGGTATTCCTCTTCGGCGACAGGGGGGACTTCACGGACTACTTCACGTACAGGTGCAGCGGCGCGGCGCTCTTCACGATTGTGGTCGACAGACCGTTCCTCGTCCATGTGCTGCACGTGCTGCTCAGACTCGTAGTGTTCATCGCCATCGGCGAGCCCAAGATAAACCATTGTCTTGCGCAGTGCGCCAGCCATGCTGGACTCCTATCGTGTCTGCAGTAGGCGGGCCGCCCATGACTTGACATCGCTGAAATCCCGGCCCGTCGCTTCCAATACTTTGACGCTACCCCACCCGCGGACGCGAACCGAGAATATCCGAGCCTATCCGCAGGTGTGTCGCGCCAAATTGAACGGCGGCTTCTAAGTCCTGGCTCATCCCTGCGGATATCCCCGCGGCATCCGGATGCAGTCTGCGCAGATCCCGCGAAATGGCGGCGAGTTTTTCGAATGCTTCCTCCGGGGGCGCGCCGAGCGGCGCGACAGCCATCACACCGGCCAGGCGCAGTCCGGTGGCGGAAGCGATGGATTCGGCGAGGCGCTCGACGTCGGACGGAGCGGCACCGCCGCGGTGGGCGCCGGCGTCGTCCTCAAGACTGACCTGGATGTAGCAGTCGAGGTCCGGCCTGCCGGACTCGGACTGTTGCCGGGCAACAGCCTTGGCAAGGGCCTCGGCGAGTTGCGGACGGTCGATCGAATGCACGGAAAACGCGTACTTCGCCACGGACTTGGCCTTGTTGCTTTGCAGTTGACCGATGAAGTGCCAACGCACCGGGAGTCCGGCGAGCTCGGCGGACTTCGCGGCCGCTTCCTGGTCGCGGTTCTCACCGACGTCCGTCACGCCGAGCACCGCCAGCCGGGCGACATCCGCTGCGGGATGGAACTTGCTGACGACTATCAGTTGCGGCTCTTCGCTTCGCCCAGCCGCCACGGTTGCCGCCGAAATCCGCTGGCGGACAGCGGCGAGCCGTTCGCGCAGCTCGGCCGTCCGAGGATCGCCTGCAGCGCTTTCCGCTGTGGGGAAATTCTCACTCATGCGTCCACACCAAACCTGCGAAGCGGCCTGTGTGCTGGTTGCGCCTGTAAGAGTAGAGCCGGGGGGTCTCCAGCGTGCACTCCCCCGAGTACTCGATCGCGACGTCGAGTGCTTTCAGCTGGGCGCGCACACCGGCGGGCAGATCCAGAGCGGGCGTACCCCATGAGGTTGTTGACCAGGTTTCAGGGACAACGGCAGCTACGTCCGCCCGCAACTGTTCGGGAACTTCGTAGCATTGACCGCAGATGGAAGGGCCCACCCAGGCGCTGATGGTCGCCGCACCGTGGTTTCGCATGTTCGCCACAGTGGCCGAAACGATGTCCGCTGCGACGCCGGGCCGGCCTGCATGGACCACGGCAAGGACCGGGTCGGTTTCTTCCGGCACTTCGCCCAGCAGTACGACCGGGACGCAGTCGGCCACCATGACGGCGAGAGGCTGTCCCCTCGACACCATGGCGTCAGCCGTTGGCCCGTCGCCGTGCGCGGCGATGAATTCAACGGCGTTTCCGTGGACCTGGTTCATGTATTGGAAATGCCGTTCGCCGAGGCCCGCTGCTGCTTCCAGCCGGGCCCGGCGCGCCATGACATCGTCAGGATTGTCCGCTACGTGCAGTGCAAGGTTGCCCGCATGGTCATCGGAGAAGGCGACCGAAATTCCGGGCCGCACTTCTTTTTGCCACCAAAACACTACTGGCTGACTCTCCTGGGTGGGTCTGAACGGAACGGGCTACTTCAGGAAGTCCGGAACATCGAGGTCGTCGGTGCGGCTTCCCGAAAGGTCCGGTTCGACGACGGCGGGAAGGTCGACGTCGAAGCCGGAGTCGGCCGGCAAAGCCGATGGGCGCTGCTGGCCCCAGTTGCTCAGGCCGGACGCGCCGACGCCAGCGGCGACGTGCTGCGGCGCCGAGTAGGCCGGGGCAGCCGAAGGCGCGGCGGGGCGCTCCGGGGCCGCAGGGGCCTGGTGCTGACCTGGCTGCTGGGAAACGGACTGGTTCATCGACGGCGACGTGGCCTTGACGTCGTCAAAACCGGCGGCGATGACCGTGACGCGTGCTTCGTCACCCAGGGCGTCGTCAATGACGGCACCGAAGATGATGTTGGCTTCGGGGTGGGCCACTTCCTGCACGAGCCTCGCGGCTTCGTTGATTTCGAACAGGCCAAGGTCCGAACCGCCCTGGATGGAGAGCAGGACGCCGTGGGCGCCGTCGATCGACGCTTCCAGCAGCGGTGAGGCGATGGCGAGCTCTGCGGCCTTGACGGCGCGGTCTTCGCCGCGGGCCGAGCCGATACCCATCAGAGCGGAGCCTGCACCCTGCATGACCGACTTGACGTCGGCGAAGTCGAGGTTGATCAGGCCGGGAGTGGTGATGAGGTCCGTGATGCCCTGGACACCGGAGAGGAGCACTTGGTCAGCGGAACGGAAAGCGTCCAGGACGGAGACGTTACGGTCGCTGATGGACAGGAGGCGGTCGTTGGGAATGACGATGAGGGTGTCGACTTCATCGCGCAGGGCGTCGATTCCAGCCTCGGCGGAACCGGCGCGCCGGCGGCCTTCGAAGGTGAAGGGCCGCGTGACGACACCGATGGTCAGGGCGCCGAGCGAGCGTGCGATCCGGGCCACGACGGGGGCGCCGCCGGTTCCGGTGCCGCCGCCTTCGCCTGCGGTGACGAAGACCATGTCGGCTCCGCGGATAACCTCTTCGATCTCATCGGCGTGGTCCTCGGCGGCCTGGCGTCCGACGTCGGGGTTGGCGCCGGCTCCCAGACCGCGGGTGAGCTCGCGTCCGACGTCAAGCTTGACGTCCGCATCGCTCATGAGGAGAGCCTGGGCATCGGTGTTGATGGCGATGAACTCGACGCCGCGAAGGCCGACTTCGATCATTCGGTTAACTGCATTCACGCCACCGCCGCCGATGCCGACGACCTTGATGACGGCCAAGTAATTCTGCGGTGCTGCCACGTTTCGTGCCCCTTGCTTGTGTCCTATAGCGAAACAGATCGAGTCCAACTTGAATCCTTGGACCTTAACCCTCTAGTTGAAGGTTATAGTTATGTCAAGTAACTCTTAAGTGACCGTATGGGCTATGAATCCGACATTCAATGACCGCCTCCGCGTGTCGTGTGAAAGTCCGAAAAATAGCCCCGTACACCGGCGAAGTTACTTCGTGGAATGGCCTATTTGGTGAACGGGTGCCTCGGTGCGCTGACATCGTAGACATTCACCGGAACTTTTGGATTGGCGGGAGCCTTAAGCAATGCCTCAAGGACCCGCGCCTTGAGCTCCTTCTCGTCCGCATTCCCCCACACAACGATTTTGCCGTCCGTGAGCTTGAGCTGGACGGCGTCCGGCGACGAGGCCGATGCGCTGGCCATCTTCGCCAGGACATCCGCCGGCAGCGTCGCAAGAACGGCCGTGATCGCCCTGAAGAGATTCTGGTTGGCTCCCAGCCCGTCGATGAGGGGCAAGGCGACCGATGCGGGATCGGCGGTTGACCCAAGCTGGACGCCGTCGACGTCGACGAGTGAATAGTTGTCGCCGCTCTTGACCAGCGCCACGGGCACCCGCTCCACGACGTGGACCAAAAGTTCCGACGGCGGGCGGGCCTCGGTACTGACGGAACGCACCTGGACGAGGGGCTTGAGAAGCGCGGAGATCTCGGCGTCGTTGATTTGCGGAAGAGGTTTTCCCTTCACCGGTTCGAGGGCCTTCTGGACGCTCGCCGCGGGGAGCAGCTTGGTGCCGTCAACCGTCACCGTGCGGACAGCAAACACCGGCGAGTAGACCGCCGCAACGATAATTCCCGCGACCAGGGCGACGACGATGGCCAACACCGTGAGCACTGTCCGCCGCTGCTTGCGTCCCTTGGGCTCCGGAAAGGCCAGCACGTTGCTGTCCTTGCCGCTGGCGGCGTCCGACGGACCCCCGACGGGATCGTCGAGGCTGCGTTCAGCACTGACGACTCCGGGCCGGGTGCCGGCCTTCGGCTTGAAAGTGGGCTTCCGGGTATCAGCCACCCAACAGCTCCACGATCCTGGGTCCGTAGGCCGTCACGTCGCCGGCTCCGACGGTCAGCACGATGTCGCCCTCGCCGGCCGCGGAGAGAACCGCGTCCAGCGCCTCCTGGCCGCCGGCCACGAGCCTGCCGCTCTTGAGGCGCCCCGTGATCAAGGCACTCGTGACTCCGGGGATGGGATCCTCGCGGGCAGGGTAGATGTCCAGGACGAGGGCTGTATCCGCCTCGCCAAGCGCCTCCGCAAACTGTTCCGCGAATTCGCGGGTGCGCGAAAACAGGTGCGGCTGGAAGAGCACATGCACCTTGTTGCCGCCTGCCACGGAGCGGGCGGCGGACAAGGCGGCCCGGACCTCCGTGGGGTGGTGGGCGTAGTCGTCGTAGACCCGTACGCCCCTCCCCTGTCCCTTGAACTCGAATCGCCGCGATGCGCCGGTGAAATGGCCGAGGGCAGCCGCGGCGGACCCGGGCGCCACGCCGAGCTCGACTGCGACGCCGAACGCAGCCGCCGCGTTCAAGGCGTTGTGCCGCCCGGGTACTTTGAGCTCAAGCTGGTATCCCTGTCCGTCGATGGACACCCGGACGTCGCCGGGCCCCCCATCGTGCAGGCGTATATCGGCGTCCTCCGCGGTGCCGTAGCTCAGCACCCGCGTATTGCCCGCGGCGCGGGTCCGTTCCGCGAGGGCCCGGGCGCCGTCGTCGTCCGCGCAGGCAAAAAGCACGCCGTTGGCGGGCAGCAGTGCCGCGAAACTGTCGAAGGAGGCGTAGACAGCCTCAGGCGTGCCGTAATAGTCCAGGTGGTCTGCCTCGACGTTCGTGACGACGGCAATGAGCGGCCGGTAGTTCAGGAAGGAACCGTCCGATTCATCGGCTTCGGCGACGAAGATGTCCGAGGTGCCGTGCGCCGCGTTGACACCGAGAGCGGGTACGTTGGCGCCGATGGCGAAGGACGGGTCCAGTCCGGCTTCCTTGAGCAACACAGCAACCATTGAGGTGGTCGTCGACTTGCCATGCGTGCCCGCCACGGTCACAACGCGGTCTGTCCCCATGGTTGCCGCGAGGGCCTCCGAGCGGTGGAGCACGGGAATGCCGGCCGCCCGGGCCGCCTCCAACTCCGGATTGTCAGCCCTGATGGCCGAACCCGCGACGACGGTCTGCGCGTCACGAAGGTTTTCCGCGGCGTAGCCAACGGCGATCCGCGCCCCGGCGGACTGGAGGTCCTGCATGACGGGCAGGTCCTTGGCGTCCGAACCGCTCACCGGAACGCCCCGGGCCACCATGATGCGTGCGACGGCAGACATGCCCACGCCGCCGATGCCGATGAAGTGGACCCGGCCGAGGGAATCGACGTCTGCGAGGGGCCGGGTCATTCGCTTACCGCTTCCAAGACGAGATCAGCCATCCGCTGATCAGCATTTCTGATGCCAAGTTCCCTTGCCTTGCTGGCCATTTCCTCGAGGCGGGCCTGATCCGTGAGCAAAGGAATCAACTCGGCTTTGAGCCATTCCGCGGTCAGGGCCCGGTCGTCGACCAAAAGCGCAGCCCCGGCCTTGACCAGCGCGGATGCGTTCATTGCCTGCTCGCCGTTTCCGATGGGCAGCGGGACGAATACCGCAGGGAGCCCGACGGCGGCCACCTCACTGACGGTTGCCGCGCCGGAACGGGCCAGGAGAACGTCGGCGGCCGCGTACACGTTTTCCATGCCGTCGACGTATTCCACCTGGTGGTAGCCGTCGACAGCCAGGGGGGCGCCGTCGTCGTTCGTCACTGCCTTGCCGGGGCCGGTGATGTGCAGCGTCTGGATGCCGGCTTCCGCCAAAGCGGCGACAGCACCGGCAATGGTGCGGTTGATGCTCAGCGCGCCGGAAGAGCCGCCCGTCACGATGAGCGCGGGTTTTCCGGCGTCCAGGCCAAGCGACTGCCTGGCATCCGCGCGCCAAGCCGCCCGGTCCAAACCGGCGATGGCCTTGCGCATCGGCATCCCGACGTGGCGGGCGTGCCTTAGCCGGGTCTCGGGGAAGGCCACGCCCACGTGCTTGGTGAACATCGCGCCTACCCGGTTGGCAAGCCCGGCCCGCGTGTTGGCCTCGTGGATGACGATGGGAATCCTGCGACGCCACGCCGCGAGGTACATGGGAGTGCAGACATAGCCGCCGACGCCGAGGAGGACGTCGGCCTGCGCGTCGTCCAGGATGCGCCCGGCTTGTTTGACGGCCGCAGCGAGCCTACGGGGCAGTTTGAGCAGATCCGCGGAAGGCTTCCGGGGAAAGGGAACCCGGTCGATGGTGGCCAACTCGTAGCCTGCAGCCGGAACGAGGCGCGTTTCCATGCCGTTGGGTGTGCCGACGGCAAGGATCCTTGCATCCGGCCGCAGTGACTTGATGGCATCGGCAATGGCGAGTAACGGGCTGATGTGTCCGGCGGTCCCGCCGCCGGCTAGGACCACGGAGAGGGGTTTGGGCTGGGAATTCATGGAGTGCTATGTACGCTTTCGTGCAGTTTTTCCAAGTCGCCAGCGCGGCTTGGAACGGCTGGCAGGAGCGATTTGGGCGCGGGCCAAAGACAACACTACGCCCACGCCGCACAGCGACATCACCAACGCTGAACCACCGTAGGAAATGAAAGGCAGAGGAACGCCGATCACGGGCAGCAGTCCGGCCACCATGGCCATGTTGATCGCGGCCTGTCCAAGCATCCACGCCATGATGGATCCGCCGAGCACCCGGGCGAACAAGTCTTCCTGGTGGCTGACGACGCGGTAGATGGCAACGGCGAGCAGCGCAAAAAGCACCAGGACCACGATGGTCCCCACAAGCCCGAGTTCCTCCCCGATGACGGCGAAAATGAAGTCGTTGTGGGCTTCGGGAATCCACTGGTATTTTTGCCGGCTCTGGCCAAGTCCGACACCAAGCCAACCTCCCGAAGCCAGGGCGCTGAGCCCCTGTTCGCTTTGGAAGCCGATGTCGCTTGCCCCTGCGCAACTCTGTCCCATCCACGAGGTGATCCGGCACATCCGGTTTCCGCTCGTGAACGCCAGAATCAGCGCGGCAGCGGCGGCGACACCACCGGCAGCAGCGAAGAGCTTCAGGTTGACGCCGCCGAAAAACAAGCCCGCAGCCATGATGAGCATGACCACCAGCGAGGTGCCGAGGTCATGCCCCAGGACAATGAGGGTAATGATGACGCCGGAGACCGGGACGATAGGGATCAGCGCGTGCGTCCACTTGTCGAGAAGTTTTGCCTTGACGGAAAGAACCGTGGCCATCCAGAGCACCAACGCGAACTTGGCGTATTCCGATGGCTGGAAGGTGAAGCCACCGATCTCGATCCAGTTCTGGTTGCCCAGCACACGCTTGCCGATAACGAGTACCAGCACCAGCAAGGCGCAGGCAAGAATGATCGAAGGCCAGGCGAACCTTTTCAGCCAGACGACGTTGACCCGGGAAAGCACCAGCATGGCAACGACGCCGATGCCTGCGAACATGCCCTGCTTGGTGGCGATGGAGTACGGGGATTCGCCGGCCGCAATCGCCTCGACGCTGGACGCCGAGAGGACCATGATGATCCCGATGGCCGTGAGCGCCAGCGAAGCGCCAAGAATCAAGTAGTAGGTTGACCCGCCGCTCGATTTACCGCTTCCCTCCAGAGTTGCCCAGAACCCGGAAATCCCCGAGCGGATGCGGGACGGCAGCGAGGCTCGGGCAACGCCTGCCGCGCGTCCAGCGGGGTCTGGCTTGCCGGCCCGGGTCCGCCCGGGCCCGCTGCGCGTGGGCGTGCTGACCATTGTTACTCCTCGGTGGTCTGTGCCTGGCCTTCCACAAGCTCGCGCACTGCCCGGATGAAAGCATCGCCACGGTGAGCGTAGGAAGAGAACTGGTCCATGGAAGCAGCCGCCGGAGCCATCAGCACGGTATCGCCGGGCTCGGCGACACTTGCTGCCGACTCGACAGCATGGGCCATGACGGTGTCGCCGAAGATCGGAGACGGTTCCGCGGCGGCACCAGCTGAATCGGCGGACTGCACCTTTTCAGTGTCGCCCTTGGGCTGCCCGATTACGGGCACATCCGCTGCGTGTCGCCTGAGGGAGGCTTCCAGGTCCGCGGTGTCGGAGCCGATCAGCACCACCGCCTTGAGCCTGTGCGCGTTGCTTTTGACCAGGTCGTCATAGTTGACGCCCTTGGACAAACCGCCTGCGATCCAGACGACCTTGTCGAACGCCGACAGGGCTGCAGAAGCTGCGTGCGGATTGGTCGCCTTGGAGTCGTTGACCCAGAGCACGCCGTTCTGCTTGGCCACAGGCTGGATGCGGTGGTCTCCCGGGAGATAGTTCCGGAGCCCCTCACGCACTGCAGCCGGTTCGACGCCGTAAGCGCGCACGAGTGCGGCAGCGGCCAGCGCGTTGGCGACCATGTGTCGGGGCGCAGGCTGGCCCAGATCCGCCAGGGACGCGAGTTCCTCTGCTGAACTCTTGCGCTCTTCGATGAACGCACGGTCCACGAGCAACCCCTCGACGACACCGAGCATGCTGACAGCCGGGGTCGAGGTGGTGAAGCCGATCGCCCGGCAGCCCTCCACCACGTCGGCGTTTTCCACCATGCGTTCGGTCTCGATCTGCTCGGCGTTGTAGATACACGCCTTCTGGGTGTGCTCGAAGATTTTTGCTTTGTCCGCGAGGTAGGACTCGTAGGAGCCGTGCCAGTCGACGTGGTCCTCGGCGACATTGAGGCAGACGCTTGCGACCGGGGAGAGCGATTCGATCCAGTGCAATTGGAAGCTGGAAAGCTCGACCGCGAAGGCGTCGTACTCCACCGGGTCACGGAGTGCGTCCAGGATGGGAGTACCTACGTTCCCTACGGCGATTGCCTTGAGCCCCGCTGCCTGCAGCATGGCTTCAGTCATGCCCACAGTGGTGGTTTTGCCGTTGGTACCGGTGATCGTGAGCCAGTCCGCCGTCTTGCGGCCTTTGCGTTCGCGCACCCGCCAGGCGAGTTCGACGTCGCCCCACACCGGTACGTGGGCCCGTTTGGCAGCTGCCAGGAGGGACTGGTCCGGCCGCCAGCCCGGCGACGTCACGACGAGTTCGGCCTTTTCGCCGTCCACGCGGGGCAGCGTCTTGACGGCGTCCTGGCCGAGGAGGACGTCGGCTGCGCCGACGATCTTCAAGGTGTCCGCCTGGGCGAGGGCTTTGGCACTCGTGGCAGCGTCAACCACCACTACCCGTGCGCCGAGTTCGATCAAGGTGTCGGCGGCCGCGAAACCGGAGACACCGATGCCGGTCACGACGACGCGCAGGCCCTTCCAGTCGGAATCCCAACTGACGAGGTTACGTAACCGGTCGTTGGCAGAAGGCTTGGTTTGAGGACTTGAGCTCACAGCAGCACCACCCATTCAGCATAGAAAATCCCAAGGCCCGCGGCCACGAAGAGGCCACAAAGAATCCAGAATCGGACAACCACCGTGATCTCGGCCCAGCCCTTGAGTTCGAAATGATGCTGAAGGGGGGCCATCTTGAAGACCCGCTTCCCTTTGGTGACCTTGAAGTAGCCCACCTGGATGATGACCGACAGCGTGATGAGGACGAAGAGGCCGCCGATGATGCCCAAAAGAAGCTCGGTGCGGGAAAGGATCGCAAAGCCCGCCACCGCCCCGCCGATGGCCAGGGAACCGGTGTCTCCCATGAAGATCTTCGCCGGGGACGTGTTCCACCAGAGGAAGCCCACCAGGGCGGCACTGCAGATAGCGGCCAGGAGCGCCAGATCGAGCGGGTCGCGGACCGAGTAGCAGCCGCTGCCCGCCTCGCGGGGTGAACCGCAGGCCTGGTTGTTCTGCCAGATCCCCATCAGCGTGTAGGCCCCGAAGACCATGATGGAGGCGCCGGCGGCAAGGCCGTCCAGTCCGTCCGTCAGGTTGACGCCGTTGGTTGCCGCAGTGACGATCAGGTTCGACCAGATGACAAACAGGATGGCCCCGAGGACGGTGCCTCCGAAGGCCAGGTTCAGCCAGGGAATGTCCCGGACAAGGGAAATATGGGTGGAGGCCGGGGTGATCCCCTGCGCGTCGGGGAAGTTCAGGACGAGCACTGCGAAGACAATGCCGACGAACGCCTGAAGGATCAGCTTGGCTTTGGCATTGAGTCCAAGGCTGCGTTGCTTGGAGATCTTGATGAAATCGTCGAGGAAACCAACGAAGCCCATGCCGACCATGAGGAACAACAGGAGCAGGCCCGAAGCCGAAGGGCCCGGTGATCGCGGGTTCATCATCCACATGATCAGGTGGGTCAGCCCGTAGCTGACGAGCACGGCGGCCACCACGACTGTCCCGCCCATGGTGGGAGTACCACGCTTGGTGTGGTGGGAGGTGGGTCCGTCGTCGCGGATGAACTGGCCGTATCCCTTGGTGACGAGAAACCGGATGAAGAGCGGCGTTCCGACCAAAGCCACCAGGAGGGCGACGCCCGCGCCGATCAACAGTGCAATCACAGCAGCTCGTTCCCTTCATTGGCGGCAGTTGCAACCGCGGTGTTCGCACTCGTACCGGCTTGTGGGGGTAATGCTATCCGATCCCCTAAATGCCTTAGGCCCACCCCGTTCGAGGACTTGAACAGCACCAAGTCGCCTGGTTTCAGCTCGGCCTGCAGCAGTTCGTAGGCTTCGTCGGCCGTTTCCGCGAAACTGCACTCGTCGCCCCAGGAGCCTTCCTGGATCGCGGAAATGTACAGCGCCCGGGCTTCGCGGCCAACCACTACGAGCCTGGAAATGTTCAAGCGGACCACTTGCGTCCCCACTGCGGTGTGTTCGCGGATGGAGTCTTCGCCAAGCTCCAGCATCGCGCCCAGCACCGCCCACGTGCGGCGTCCGTGGCCGAGGTCGGCGAGGGTGCGCAGGGCTGCCCTCATGGATTCCGGATTCGCGTTGTACGCGTCGTTGATGATGGTGACCCCGTCCGGGCGCTCGGTGCGTTCCATTCGCCACCGGCTGGCCGGCGACTGCTCGCTCAGCGACTCGGCGATCCCGGCGGCGGGGATACCGGCCGCAAACGCGGCGGCAGCGGCCGCAAGAAGGTTGGTGATGTGGTGCGCACCGATGAGCTTGCTGTGAACGGGATGCGGGATCCCGCCGTCGGGGAGGAAGAGCTCGAATTCCGGGTGGCCGTCTTCGTCGATATCGGCGTTCCTGGCTTCGACTGCGGAGCCGGGAATGCCGGTAGCGGTGGTTCCGAGCACTTTGGCCCGGGTGCGGGAAACCATGGCCGCGACCCGCGCGTCGTCGAGGTTGATGACGGCCGTTCCGTCGTGCCCCAGCGCCTCGACGAGTTCGCCCTTCGCCTTGGCTATGTTCTCGACGCCACCGAACTCGCCTGCGTGGGCGGTGCCGACGCAAAGTACGACGCCGATGTCCGGTTGGACCATCTCGGCGAGGTATTTGATGTGGCCGATGCCGGTGGCGCCCATTTCGATCACGAGGTAGCGGGTGCCCGCGTCGGCTCGGAAAACGGTGAGCGGCACGCCGACTTCCCCGTTGTACGAACCCTGAGGCGCCACTGTGGCGCCGGCGCGGGAAAGAATGCCCGCGAGCAAGTCCTTGGTGGTGGTCTTGCCCGCCGAGCCTGTGATGCCGATGACGGTAAAGGGCTCCCCCTGTGCGGCGCGCGCGGCGCGGATGCGGCGCACGGACTCTGCAGCCAGGGCACCCATGGCGATCACGGCGTCATCGACGACGACGGCTGGGTACGGCCGGCCGTCATTGTCGGAAACGTCGCGCTCGGTCAGCGCCAGGACAGCCCCGCGCTCGAAAGCGGCGCCTACATAGGCATGGCCGTCAGCGTTCTCTCCTGGCTTGGCCACGTACAACGATCCAGCGGCCGCCTCACGGGAGTCGGTAACGACGGACGCCGGGACAATGCCCGGGTCCGCTGCCAATCGGCCGTTGGTAATATCGGCGATCTCCGCCGCAGTAAGTGCAATCATCTCGGTCTAGGACTCTATCCGCTCGTCCGTGGAAACTTTGAATCCCCTGGCTGTCAAGGCCGCCCGTAGTTCCACCCGGTCGTCGAGGGCAAGGTTGACGCCCTTCACTTCCTGCCAGACCTCGTGGCCGCGGCCGGCGACCAGGATGGTGTCTTTCTCAGTGGCCAGTTCCACGGCTTGGCGGATGGCGGCGTCCCGCGGGTACGCTTCCACGATCTCGCAGTCCAGGTCCTCCGACTCGCGGGCGGCACGGGCCCCGGCGATGACTTCCGAACGGATCGCCGCTGCGTCTTCGTCATGAGGATCGTCGTCGCTGACGATGACGACGTCGGCTAGCCGGGCGGCTATGGCACCCATGGTCGGCCGCTTGCCCTGGTCGCGCTGGCCTGTAGCGCCGAAAACAACAATCACGCGGGATCCCGGGGTTTGCGGGCGTACGGCCTTCAGGGCCCTCGCCAGCGCGTCCGGATTGTGCGCGAAATCGACAACGGAGGCAGGGGCATCCGAGATCAGCTGCATCCGGCCGGGTACGGAAACGGTGAAGGGATCGTGCGTGTCCAGCGCCGCCTGGAGTGCCGCCGGCTCGATGCCGGAGTCAAGCACCATAATGGTGGCCAGCGCCGCGTTGGCGACGTTGAAGTCCCCCGGCAATCCCGTATGGACGCGCAGGGCCGTTCCGCCGCGTTGGCGCAATTCGAAGTCCGTTCCAAGCCCGCGTGGCTTGGCTGACTCCACCGTCCAGTCAGCGTCGCTCCCCGCCGTGGCCGACAGCGTGGTCACGGGAATTCCCGCCTCATCGGCCAGCAAGCGCCCCCACGGGTCGTCAACGGTCACCACGGCCCGCCGTGCGCGCGCGCTGGTAAACAGCTCCGCCTTGGTCCGGTAGTACTCCTCCATGCTTCCGTGGAGATCAAGGTGGTCCTGTGTCAGGTTGGTGAAGCCGGCAACGTCGAACGTCACGGAGTCGACCCTGTGGAACGACAGGGCATGGGAGGAGACCTCCATGGAAGCAGCCTCCAGCCCGCGTTCACGCATGAGGGCGAGCAAGGCGTGGACGTCCGTCGACTCCGGCGTGGTGAGCAGGCTCGGAATGGCTTCGTCCCCCGCAAGAATCTCGATCGTCCCGATCAGTCCAGGATTCATGCCCAGGGCGCGGAGCAGGGAGTTGATGAAATACGTCGTTGTCGTTTTGCCGTTTGTACCGGTCACCCCGAAAAGCGTGGGCGAACCGCCGTCGAGGGGCTGGCTTCGATAAATGAGGGCGGCGAGGGTCCCGACGGCTGCACGGGGATTGCTGACGATCAGCACGGGAACAGCGAGGTCTTCAAGTGCCAATTGACGCGCGCCGTCTTCATCGGTTACGACGGCCACAGCACCGGCTGCCACCGCTTGGGTGACGAAGTCGGCGCCATGGCGTGTGGCACCGGGCAGCGCCAGGTACAGGTCTCCCGGCTCGACCGTGCGCGAGTTGAGGGACACACCAGTCACCGACGTTTCGCCGGAGTCCGGCGGCAGCGCGATTCCGAGGGACAATGCGATGGCTTCAAGGGGAACAGGCGCCACGACGGCTGGACGGAAGCCTGGTTTGTCCGTAGCCGACGGGTTCCCTGAAGGGATCGACACGGCATCATTCTGCTCTGACAAGGTGGTCTCCGTTGGTACTCGTAAAACTGGCCGCGCGGGAACCCGGGGGCTCCCGCAAACGGCATGGGTGGATCGTAATGTGGCCGGACAGATGCCCACTAAGCTTACTTGGCAAAACTGGGCTGCCTGCCGTCCTGGCCCCTATTTGCCGTATTGGGGAAGCCGCGCTGGAGTGCCCGTGGACGGCGGGACGTTGTAGGTGCGCAGGACCTGGCCCATGACCGAGCGGAAAATCGGCCCCTGGGTGATGCCGTAAATGCTGCCCTTGGGGCGCTGGATTACAACCTCTACGATGAAGCGCGGATTGTCCATGGGCGCCATGCCCACGATGGATGCGGTATAGCCATCGAACCCGGGCAGGCCATCTTCACGGGGCGCCTGGGACGTGCCCGTCTTGGCGCCTACCCGGTATCCGTCAATCGCGGCATCCTTCACTTCGCCCATGGTGACGTTGCTCTCCAGGATGTCCCGCACCTGCTGCGCGGTGTCCTTGGTCACGACTTGCCGGGAATCCTTGGCAGGCACTTTCTCCTCCACCCCGTCAGCTCCGACGTAGCCGTCAATCAGCCGCGGTTGCAGCATCACGCCGTCGTTGGCCACGCTTTGGTACGCACGGACGGTCTGCAGCGTGGACTGGGAAACACCTTGGCCGAACAACACGGTGTACTGCTGGCGGTCATCCCATTGATCTGGCTTGGCCAGGATGCCTGAGGTTTCGGCGGGAAGACCAATGTCCGGAGCTTGGCCGATGCCGAAGCGCGTCAGGTAGTCGTAGCGCTGTTGCTTGCTCAGGCGGCTGCCGATCATCACGGTACCCGTGTTCATCGAATAGCCAAGGATGCCGGCAAGGGTCCTCTGCTCGGTTCCATGGTCGAACGCATCGGTGAAAGTCTGACCGTCGATGGTCAAAGCCGGTGGAATGGTGACGGTGTCCAATGGGCTGGACTTTCCTTCATTGATCGCTGCGGACGCCGTGATCATCTTCTCCACCGAACCGGGCTCGTAGGCAGCCGTCACGGACCGTACGCCGCGGTCCGCAGCCGCTACCTTGCCGGGGTCGTTGGGATCCGGTGCGTTGGTGTCCGCCATCGCGATGAGGTTCCCGGTTTTGATGTCCTCGACGACGATTGATCCCCACTCGGCATTGAGCTGGTTGACCTGGGTCTGGATGGCCTGCTGCGCAAAGTACTGGATGTCCGTGTTCAGCGTCAGCTTGACGTCTTTGCCGTTGACGGCCGGGGTCAGAAGGTCGGTTGCCACAGGGATACGAAGACCGTCGGCGCCGATCTCAAACACGCGCTTGCCGTCTTTGCCGCGGAGCAGCTCGTCCTGGGTCTGCTCAAGGCCTGCCTGGCCCGTGGTGCCGTCTTTGAGGAAGCCGACTATCCCACCAGCCACGCTGCCGTTGGGATAGACGCGCTTGCTGATGCCCTCGGAGACGATACCCGGGATGTGCAGTTGGGCTATCCGGTCCTCGACGTCCGGCTTCACTTCCTTGGCCACGATGTTGTACTTCTTCACGCCGGTCACGGCTTGTGTGACCTGCCCGACGTCCATCCCGAGGGCGCTGGCAAGCTCTGCTATCCCCTGGGACCTGGAGATCGTATCGATGGCTTGGGTCTGGGAGTTGAAACGAGGAAACTGATCGGTGTTGGTGTTGACCGTTTGGTCCACCACGATGTTGTAGCGGATCACGCTGCTGGCGAGAACCGTGCCGTTGGCGTCAAGGATCTTGCCTCGTTCGGCGGGCAGGATCGTGGTTGTCAGCCGGTTGTTGTAGGCCGCCTCGGCCAGGCCACCGACGTCCAGCCCCTGGACGAGGAACAACTTGCCCCCGACCACCAGCAACAGCGTCAGCATGACCCCGAGGCCGAGGCGCAGGCGCTTCTTCGCCGCCGGCGTTCTCTTGTTCTTCGATTTGCCGGTTTTCTGCACCACGTCGATTCCTTGCTGCTTGCCTTGCTGGTTACCTGAAATCAGGTCGGCTGGACGTTACTGCCCTGGTACCTTCTGCGGTGGAGCCGGGACCGAACCACCGTGGAGATCCACAGCCGGCGGCTTGGGTGCCGCAGGAACCGCGGGCGCCTGCGGTTTGGCCGGTGTCGAGTCGGCGGCCCCGTTCGGCTTGCGGCTGTCCAGTGAATCATTCTTGGCGGGTGCGGACGGAGCGACGCTGGACTGGCCTGCAACCGCAGGAGGAGCGATGACGGCACCGGGATTCTGTCCCTTGGTTGCCGGCGTGGCTTTTCCTGTGACCGTCAGGTTGTCCAGATCGATCTGGCCCGTGGCAGTGGAAGCTACCATTCCCAATTCTGCGGCCTTGGCGGCAAGATTCTGGGGAGCTTGGTAGTTCTGGACCTGCTGTGTCAGGTCCTGGTTCTGTTTGGTCAAGGACGCAGCGTCGTTCCTGAGCTTCACAAGGTCGTATTGGGCCGTGGAAACGGAGATGTTGAGCACCAGGACAGTCAGCAAGGCGGCCGCCAGCACGCCGAAGCAAAAGACGACGAACGGAGTCCGTCGTCGTCCGGGAACACTTTGTACGAGCGAGAGCGGCGTCCGCGCCTTGCGCGTCGTGTCGCGCTCCGGTCCCTGGGCGGGCAGGGCACGCGCAGTGTTCCCCACTGTGGTCGGCAGGATCTTCGCGGCAGCGGTGCTCATGCTGTTCTCCTCGCTTTGATGCGTTCCACGGCCCGCAGGCGGGCAGATGCCGCACGCGGGTTTTCGGCGATTTCTTCAGGGGTAGGCACTTCCGTGCCCTTGGTCAGGATCTTGAATTCCGGCTTATGTTCTTCCAGCTCCACAGGGAAGCCGAGCGGTGCCGAGGACTTGGACCGGGACTGGAAGACCGACTTGACGATCTTGTCTTCGAGTGAGTGGTACGACATCACCACTACCCGTCCGCCCATTGCCGAGGCTGCAAGGGCCGCAGGAACTGCCCTCTCCAGGACATCGAGTTCCTCGTTGACTTCGATCCGCAGGGCCTGGAAAGTCCGTTTTGCCGGATGTCCGCCGGACTTTGCGGCCGCAGCGGGAACAACGCCCCGGATCTGCTCGACGAGTTCCCCGGTGGTGGCGAATGGCTTGGCGACCCTCGCCGTGACGATGCGGTTCGCGATCCTGCCGGCAAACTTTTCCTCGCCCCACTTGCGGATAATCCGCACGAGGTCTTCTTCGGAATAGTTGTTGACTACGTCGGCGGCAGTCTGGCCGCGGCTGGTGTCCATCCGCATATCCAGCGGCGCGTCGTAGGAGTAGGCAAAGCCGCGCTCCCGCTCGTCCAGTTGGAGGGAAGAGACACCCAGATCCATGAGGATGCCGTGCACCTCCGGGATGCCCAGGTCGGCAAGCACATCTTCGATTTCGTCATAAACGGCATGTACCAGGTCAGTGCGGGCCGCGAACGGTTGCAGGCGCTCCCCAGCGAGGGCCAGGGCCTCTTCGTCCCGGTCGATACCAACAAGGTGCAGATCGGGGAACCGCTGCAGCATCGCTTCGGAGTGGCCACCCATTCCCAATGTGGCGTCGATGACGACGGGCGTTTCGCCTCGGCTGCGGGCGGCCTCAAAACCTGGTGCCAACAAATTGATGCACCGGTCCTTCAGGACCGGTACATGTCGCTCCGAGGTTGGTTTTGGCGCGTCTTGCTCCTCCATGCGGCCTCCTCAGAGCTGAATTGTTCATCTGTCAGTTTCGTGCTGAGCGGTCGCTTCTTGGGCCGGATCCCCATCCGCGCCTATCGCATCGTCTGCCTGGCTCCGGGGAAGGTGAGCCAGGAAAACAATGTGATGGGCGGCTGGAGATCCCGTCCAAGAAGCATTGCTGCTTCCTGTGCCGGTTTCTAAATGAAACCGGGAAGGTTGTCGTCGTCGGTCTCCGAGAAGGCGGCTTCCTTCTCGGCCAGGTACTCATCCCAAGCCTGGGCGTCCCAGATCTCTGCACGGGTTCCGGCGCCGATGACCGCCAATTCCCGCTCAAGACCTGCGTAGCTCCGGAGCGCCGGCGGAATCGTCACGCGCCCCTGCTTGTCAGGCACCTCGTCAGAGGCTCCGGACAGGAAAACCCTGATGTAGTCACGTGACTGCTTGGAGGAGATGGGGGCCTCCCGCATGGATTCGTGAATACGTTCGAATTCCCGCTGGCTGAAGACGTAGATGCAACGTTCCTGGCCCCTTGTGAGGACCAAGCCGTCAGCAAGTTCCTCGCGGAACTTGGCGGGAAGGATGATCCGGCCCTTTTCGTCCAGACGCGGTGAATGCGTGCCAAGAAACACTGGCCCACCGCCCCGTCTGTAAAGGTGCCCGTACCTGCCCCACGCCGCCACTACCCTCTTACTTGCTCCACTTTACTCCACAAGCCCCCACAGTCAACGCAATCCGGCGTGTTTCTGCCCCACTTTCGTATGCGGGAGCCTGAAAACATGCGGCTCCCGGGGGTGGTTGGTGGTGGAGGAGACTTTGCGGCGGCGCTCCAAGGAGGCGCACGACGGCGGCTCGCCAGCCCCGCCTACAGGCTCGCGGGGTGCGGCGAACGTGGCGTTAAATGCGAAAAGACCCGGGATTCGGGTCTTTTCGCAATCAGGTCAGAGCCTGGTGGTGCAATGTGGAGGACTCGGCATCCGTCTGGAGTACAAGCCCCTGGATGGAGCGTTCAGCTCTCCTCGCCGCGGCGGCGCTCGTCCCAGCGTTCCTCAAGGTTGCTCATGAATGAGTTCCTTGCCTTGCCCGGCTTGGCACTCTTCGACTTCCCGCCGGCTGCCCTTCTCAGGGTGGCGAAGTAAACGCCGGCGCCCATCACGATGAAGCCCAGCACCCCAAGGAAGATGTTCTGCAGGGACACACCTACCAACAACAAGAGAATCCCGACGATAGTGCCGAGAACGCCAATAACGATGTGCCTGGTCGACCATGAGCGAATGGGGTCAGAGCCCATTGAATTGGCAAACTTTGGATCGTCCTCATGCAGTTGCTTCTCGAGTTGCTCGAGTAGCTTCTGTTCGTGCTCCGAGAGGGGCATCGCGACCTCCTTTAGTCGGCCAGCGTCTGGATACGCCGCGGCCGTTGCCTCTTGTTCCTTGAACGGACAAACCCAAAAAAGGGTTCCCGAAGACCGGGTCTTGTGAACACGGTCTCACGGAACAGACGCAACATGGCAATTTATCCAGACGGTCTAAATCTGTGTATCTCTAGGATAGTTTGTTGTCCGCTGTTCTGAAAGACACGCCGGAGGGCATGCGAGGGCTCTTCGAAGCCTATGGAGAGCCCGGCCCGTCCGGCTGCGCCTGCGGCTCCAAAAGCGTCGCAGGAAGGACGGTCTTGCTGCCGAATCGCTCGGTGACACGGTCAAGCGCCTGTTCAGCCGCCCGCCAGTTGTCGTCCCTGCGATCGAAGCTTAACTGCAGCGAGGTGTGTTCCGCCGGTTCGAGCTGCTCAGCCCGTACTCCTACAAGGCGCACGCTCATGGGGCGCTCCCCCAAGGACGCCAGCAACTGGCTTGCCACCTGATAGATCATCTGGGCGCTGTCCACCGGCGTGTGCATTGTCTTGCTTCGGCTGATTGTCGAAAAATCCGCATAACGCAGCTTCAGCGCGATGGTCCGGGCCAGCATTCCGGCTGTCCGCAGCCGTGAAGCGGTTCGGTGGGAGAGCCTGAGCAACTCGCGGTGCAGGAGCGCGTCATCCGGGGTGTCAATAGCGAACGTTTCCTCGGAACCGATGCTCTTTTCGAGGCGGGTGGGCGTGACCGGCCGCGGATCCATGCCCATAGACAATCGGTGGACGTGCTCGCCTGAAGCTCCAAGGACCTTTTTCAAGGAAGAAAGCGGGGTGGCCGCCACGTCGGCCACGGTACGGATCCCCAGCCTGGCGAGGACATCGGCGGTCTTGGCCCCGACTCCCCACAAAGCGTTCACGGGCAGGCTGTGCAAATAGGCTACGGTCTGCCCTTCCTCAATAAGGAGCAGTCCGTCGGGTTTGCAGCGTGTAGAAGCAATTTTGGCAACGAACTTGTTGGCGGCTATTCCGACAGACGCAGTGATTCCCAGCTCCGACGCAACACGGCGCCGGATCAAACGGCCGATCTGGAGGGGCGGACCAAGCCTCCTGATGGCGCCTCCCACATCAAGGAAAGCTTCGTCGACGCTCAAGGGCTCCACGAGTTCCGTTATCGATTCGAAGATGCCCATCAACTGCGCGGACACCTCGTAGTAGAGGCTGTGGCGGGGCTCGATGATGACCGCGTTGGGACACATCCGCATGGCGTTGGCCATGGGCATGGCGGACTTCACGCCCAACGCGCGGGCTTCGTAGGACGCGGACAGCACAACCGAGCGATCCACCGGGAAGCCCACGATGACGGGTTTTCCCTTGAGTTCGGGCCGGGTGCGCAATTCCACCGAGACAAAGAAGGCATCCATGTCCACGTGGAGGATGCTGGTGCGCCGCAGTTCCCGCAGAGCATCGGGATCCGGGGCGAATTCCTGTCCGGGGCCCCGCCCGTTGTTCTCTGCTTGTGGTCTCACAAGGAAATCCTATGCCGCGGCACTGGTTACTGGTGCCAGCGTCCGGCGCCCTAAACTGGAGGCAGCATCCGGCGTCGTCCCCCAGGAGGAAATCCCTGTGAAGCTCTTTGGAAAGCCTCAACCCGTCAGCCTGGCCTTGTTGGCCACGGGCGTCGCGTTGACCATCTCGGCGTGCGGGTCGTCCCCGGCAAGCACGGCATCCCAAGGGGCGGCGCCAACATCGTCCGGGACGGCCACTGCCTCGGCAAGTCCGGCGCCGGGCCCAACTTCCACGGGGTCCGCGGGAGCTTCGGCGGCGGTCGGCGCCTTGGTCCCGGGATTCCCCCAGCAACTGATTCCACTGATGCCCAAGGCAGCCGTGGAATCCAGCAGTTTCGACAAGAACTCCTCTCCGGCGTCGGTGGCCCTTGTCGGGAACATTGCGTCGCCGCCGGACGAAGTAGTGGCCTTTTATACCTCCGCGCTCACGGCGCAGGGCTTTAAGGAAGTCCCCGGCAGCACTGTCGGAAGTATCAAATCAAAGGATTTCCTCCGCGGCGACAATGAAACGGTGAATATCTCGGTGGTGGAAACCGCAGGCAAATCCACGTTCACCATCGGTGCCAACGTGGCCGCCGGGTCAATCAAGTGACCACGGAGAGCCTGGGTTCGGAACAGAGCCGTTTTGTGGCCGATGTCGCCGCCAAACTGAACGGTTTCCTTGGGGTGCAACAAGAAACCATGGCCACCATCTCCCCCGATGTCGCCCCGCTCATGGGCTCAATCACAAGCCTCGTGACAGGTGGCAAACGGCTCAGGGCACTGATGTGCTACTGGGGTTGGCGAGGTGCCGGAGGCGAGTCCGCACACCCCGACATCATCACTGCCGGTTGCGCTTTGGAACTCTTCCAGGCTGCAGCCCTGATTCACGACGACATCATCGACCGCTCCGACACACGGCGCGGCGGCCCAAGCGTCCACAGGCGGTTCAGCCAGCTCCATGAGGGCCAAGGCTGGGCCCTGGACAGCGAACGCTTCGGGCATGCGGCCGCGATTCTCACCGGAGACCTTTGCTTGTCCTTCAGCGAGGAGGCGTTCACGGAGATTGGCGGCAGGGCTGCTTCCGGCACAACCGCACGGCGGATCTTCAACCTGATGCGGGCCGAGGTCATGGCCGGCCAATACCTGGACATCCTGGAGGAAGTTGCGGGCCCGGTGCGGGACCGCGCGGGTGCCGTCCACCGCGCCCAGTCCATCATCCGTTTCAAGTCGGCGAAGTATTCAACGGAACACCCCTTGGCCTTGGGGGGCGCCTTGGCCGGCGCCAGCGAAGAGCTCCTGCAGGGCTATTCCGCCTTCGCGTTGCCCCTCGGCGAGGCATTCCAGTTGCGCGACGACGTTCTGGGAGTGTTCGGAGACCCGGGGACCACAGGAAAACCCGCGGGAGATGACCTCCGCGAAGGCAAGCGGACCGTGCTGGTGGGCTTCGCCATCAACCAGGCGGGGACTGCTGATTCGAGCTACATCGATACCATGCTCGGAAGGCCGGACCTTGGCGAGGCCGAGGTTGCCGAGATCCGGCGGATCATCGTGGATTGCGGCGCGCTCGAAGCCACGGAATCGATGATCGAGGAACTCAGCAATGAGGCTTTCGAGGCCTTGGAACGCCTCCCCCTGGCTGAACTCCCGCTTACCGCGCTCAGGCAGCTGGCCGAAGCCGCCGTCAGCCGCGCCGCGTGAACTCTTGGATAAATCCAGGTTAAGGGCAGTCTAAATACCTGCTTAAATACGGTGGTGGCGATCAGCATTGCTGATCGCCACCACCGTATTTAAGGCAGGAGTCCCTTACCAGGCAAGTGATTGAGCCCTGCGTCGGATTTCAGTTTTGCGCCCTTCACGGAGCGCGTCGACAGGGCGGCCACGCAGCGACTCGTCCGGAGTGAAAAGCCACGCGATGAGCTCCTCATCCGTGTACCCGGCATCGCCAAGCACTGCGATGGTGCCCTTCAGGCTATCCACCACATGACCGTCCTGGATAAAGAGGGCAGGAATCGAACGGATGCGGCGTTCGCCCACTCTCACAGCCACCACTGCACGCTCATCCAGAAGACCGTGGACCTTGGTGATTGAAACGTTCAGCAGCTCTGCCACATCGGGCAGCGGCAGCCATTCGGAAACGAGGCTTTCTACATTACTCACGGATCAAGATTGCCACGACCGCGCGCTTTGCGCCTAGCCGGACGGACGGTAAGGGCGGAATTTGTGCCCCCGAATTGCCCGGGAATCGAATGCGCCGGGATTTCTTGTGCGGAATCGAAAAATGTGAGAGATTCACATTGATCACATTTGCATCACTACTAACTTTAGTAACACTGGCAACAGCGGTATTCCCAACATCCGCTGCTGAGATGAGGATTGCTCCCATGACGACGCCCCGCTCGCCCAAGAAGACAACGAGCATGCCCATAATGGCGGCCACCACGGCGGCCCTGCCCGCCGTCATGCTCTCTTCATTGGCGCTCGCCCAGCCGGCAACAGCGCTTCCGGCGGTACAAACCCAGAAGATCCCCGCATCGCTGGCTGCGGCCATCCAGGCCCGGGCCGCCGCTATGTCCGCAAACGTCATTCCCGCCTCTGCGGTTGCCGCGACCATCCCGGCTGCCATGCAGCCCATGGCACCGGCGGCTCCGGCCACGTACACCATCGTCCGGGGCGATACCATCAGCGGCATCGCGGCCCGCTACGGGCTGGACACCAACACCGTCCTGAAGCTCAACGGGCTCTCGGGCAACACCATCATCTACCCGGGACAGCAGATCAAGTTGTCCGGTTCCGCAGCGGCTCCCGCGCCGAGCCCGGCACCCGGCACGTCCTCGTCGGCTGCCAGCTACACAGTCGTATCCGGCGATACCCTGAGCGGCATTGCCGCCCGCCACGGCGTCGCGCTGTCCGACGTCTTCACTTGGAACGGCCTCAACGGCCGGTCCATCATCTATCCCGGACAGAAGATCAAGGTCGGCCCGGGAACGAACGCACCGGCCCCGGCGGCACCGGCTCCCGCTGCACTGGTCCCTGCATCCGCGCCGGCGGCGCCGGCAGCACCGGCACTTGCCAACACCGGCTCGTACACCATCAAGTCCGGTGACACCCTGGGCGGCATCGCGTCACGCATTGGTGTGTCCCTGTCATCGCTGCTCTCGGCGAACAAGCTGTCCGTGAGCACCATCATTTATCCGGGGCAGAAGCTCGCCATTCCGGGTGCTCCTGCGGCCTCGGCTCCGGCTCCGGCTCCGGTCAGCACCCCCTTGGTTCCGAGCACGTTCCTGGGCTACACCTACCCGGAAGCCGTGGTCAGTTCAGCCAACGCGAACAAGGCGCTGCTCAATGCGTCCCCGGTTCCCAGCACCGCCCAGATGAAGGGGATCGTAGCCGATACCGCGCGCCGAATGGGCGTAGACCCGTCCTTGGCCATGGCGTTCGCCTACCAGGAATCCGGTTTCAACCAGCGTGCGGTCTCTCCTGCCAACGCCATCGGCACCATGCAGGTGATTCCCTCCTCCGGCGAATGGGCTTCCCAACTGGTGGGACGCAAGCTCAACCTCTTGGACCCGTATGACAACGTGACTGCCGGCGTCGCCATCATCCGGGCCCTCGTCAACACCAGCAAGGATCTGAACACGGCCATCGCGGGCTACTACCAGGGCCAGTACTCGGTCAGCAAGCACGGCATGTACGACGACACCAAGGCCTACGTCGCCTCGATCCTGGCCCTCAAGAAGAACTTCAGCTAAATCGCTTCGCACACAACACGGGCCCGGATCGTATGCCGATTCGGGCCCGTGTTTTGCTCAACTAAGATCGAAGGGTGCAGGAACAAGTTTCGGACCAACTCCTCGGATCCCTCGTGGACGGGCGCTACCTGGTGCGATCGCGCCTCGCGAACGGCGGAATGTCAACCGTCTATCTCGCCACGGACGAGCGTCTCGACCGCGACGTGGCGCTCAAAGTGCTGCATCCGCACCTGGCCAATGACCAAAATTTCCTGGACCGCCTCCAACGCGAGGCCCGGGCCGCGGCCAGCCTTTCCCACCCACACGTCGTAGGTGTCCTCGACCAGGGACAGGACGGCCACATTGCGTACATCGTGATGGAGTACATCAAGGGCCACACTCTTCGTGACGTCCTCAACGAAAAGGCAGCGCTTCCGCCCCGGCTGGCCTTCGCACTGATCGATCCGGTCATCGAAGGGCTCGCCGCCGCCCACGCGGCGGGGCTGATCCACCGCGACGTGAAACCCGAGAACGTCCTGATTGCAGACGACGGCCGCATCAAGGTGGGCGACTTCGGACTGGCCCGGGCGGTCACGGCGACAACCAGCACCGGCGCCCTGATCGGCACAGTCGCGTATCTGGCTCCCGAGCTGGTCCTCGGCAAACCCGCGGACGCCAGGAGCGACATCTACTCCACCGGCATCATGCTTTACGAAATGCTTACCGGCGGCCAACCCTTCGCGGGCGATGTTCCCATCCAGGTTGCCTACCAGCACGTCAACGCGGCCGTCGCTCCGCCGTCGCTCGCGGTGCCCGGCCTTGCCGCGGACGTGGACGAACTCGTCCAGTGGTGCACGGCGAAGGAACCTGAAGAGCGTCCCGTGGACGGATCCGCGCTCTTGTCCGAACTGCGGCATATCCGCACAACCTTGAGCGACGCACAACTGGACATCAATCCGCCGGCCGCCAGGGCGGCAACGCCCGACGGGCAACGGGAAGCGGACGGGGCAACCGCCGTAGTCGCCCCCTTCAATGCCGAACGTACGGAGCCCCTGGAACGGATCGGCCGCCCGACCGAGATTATCTCAAGCCAGCGCAATCCAACCAGGGTGCTTCCGCCGTCGGGGTTCTCCCCCGGCGCCGCGGCTTTCGACGTCCAGGTGCCACAGGACCGGGAACACCGGACGCCGGCGGGCGCCCCACCGAGCAAACGCGACATCAAGCGGATGGAGCGCCAGGAGGAAAAGGACCGCGCGCGGGCCGCGGCCACGCCGTCGCGCTCCTTGCGGGAAGGCAACCCGCGCCGCCGGGCAGTGATCTGGACGATTGTCGTGATTGTGCTGGCGATCCTGGCCACCGCGGCCGGCTGGTTCTTCGGCATGGGGCCCGGCTCGCCCGGAACCATACCGGACACCAGGAACAAGACGGTCGCGGAGGCACAGCAACTGCTCAGGACCGCCGGCTTCCAATCCGAGCCGAAAGACGTGTTCGACGACGAAGTCACGGCAGGGTTGGCGGTTGGAACGGAACCCGCATCCGGCCAGGTGGTCCGCAAGTTCCAAACCGTGTCGCTCTTCGTCTCGAAGGGTCCGCAGTTGTTTCCGCTTACCGCGATGTCGGGCATGACACTCGACCAGGCAAAGAACGCCCTTGGCGCGGCCGGAATGACCCTCGGCAACGTCACGGAGCAGTTTGACGACAAGGTGCCTTCAGGCACGGTCATCTCCCAGTCCCCGGCCCAGGACACCCCGGTCCGGCACGGCACGCCGGTGGCTTTGGTGGTTTCCAAGGGACCCCAGCCCCTCCCGGTACCGGATGTCCGCGGCATGACCCAGCAAGCAGCGGTCAAAGCGATCAACGACGCCGGATTGACCGCGAAAATTGCGCCGGAACCCGTCAACGACAAAAAGGTCCCCGCGGGAGCGGTGGTCAGCCAGACCCCTGACAGCGGCACCTTGTTCCGCGGCGACTCCGTCACGTTGACCCTGTCCAAGGGGCCGAAGATGGTGCACGTGCCCAACTTCATCGGCAAGCAGGCGGACGCTGCCCGCAAAGCCTTGGAACAGCTCGGATTCGACGTCAAGATCAACAACATCCTGGGCGGCTTCTTCGGCACTGTCCGCGACCAGAACCCCGTGGACAGCGATGCGCCGGAGGGCTCCGTCGTCACCTTGACTGTCGTGTAGGACGTCTGAATACAGGAAAGGCGATCCGGAATGCTCCGGATCGCCTTTCCTGTATTCAGGCCTTCACGCAGGATCGCCTGCTCGCGGGATGGGACTAGCGCTTGGTGAGGGCTCCAGCCACGAGGAACGCCATCTCGAGGGACTGCATGTGGTTCAGGCGGGGATCGCACACTGACTCGTAGCGGTCCAGGAAGGCATCCTGGTCAATGGGATCGGCGCCACCAAGGCATTCCGCGACGTCATCGCCGGTCATTTCCATGTGCAGGCCACCAGGTACCGTGCCCAGGGCGTGGTGGACTTCGAAGAACCCGCGGACCTCGTCCACGACGTCGTCGAAGTTGCGGGTCTTGTACCCGTTGGGCGACGTGACGGTGTTCCCGTGCATGGGGTCCGTGACCCAAAGGATCTGCGCGCCGGAGGCCGTGACCTTTTCGACGACGGCGGGCAGCTTCTCGCGGATGTTCTTGGCACCCATCCGGGTTATGAAGGTGAGGCGGCCGGGCTCGCGGTTCGGGTCCAGCTTGTCAATGAGCCGCAACGCGTCGTCTCCGGAGGTCCCGGGACCGAGCTTGACGCCGATCGGGTTGCGCACGCGGGACAGGAAGTCCACGTGCGCATGGTCGAGCTCACGCGTGCGCTCACCGATCCAGAGGAAGTGCCCGGAGGTATCGTAGGGAAGTCCCGTGCGGGAGTCGATGCGCGTCAGGGCACGCTCGTAGTCCAGCAGGAGCGCCTCGTGGCTCGCGAAGAACTCCACGCGCTTGAGGGCTTCGAAATCGGCACCGCAGGACGCCATGAACTTGATGGCCCGGTCGATGTCCCTCGCCAAGGACTCGTAGCGGGCATGGGCCGGGTTTTCGGTGAAGCCCTTGTTCCAGAGGTGCACCAGCCGGAGATCGGCGAAGCCGCCCTGCGTGAAGGCGCGGATGAGGTTCAGTGTGGAAGCCGAGGTGTGGTAGGCCTTCAGCATGCGGCTCGCGTCGTGGGCGCGGGACTCCGGGGTGAAGTCGTAGCCGTTGACGATGTCGCCGCGGTACGCAGGCAAGGTCACGCCGTCGCGGGTTTCCTCGTTCGAGGACCGCGGCTTGGCGAACTGGCCCGCCATGCGGCCCATCTTGATGACGGGCATGGCCGCACCATAGGTGAGGACAACGGCCATCTGCAGGATGGTGCGGACCCTGGCACTGATCTTGTCAGCTGTGGCGTCCTCGAAGGTTTCGGCGCAGTCGCCGCCTTGGAGCAGGAATGCCTTGCCCTGGGCTGCGGCGGCCAAACGCTCGCGCAATATGTCGACTTCGCCCGCGAAGACCAGCGGAGGAAGCACGGAGAGTTCCTTGACGGAGGCGTCGAAGACGCCCCTGTCGGTCCAGGTGGGTTGCTGCGAGATAGGCAGCTGGCGCCAATCGTCCAAGCCGGGATAGTTCGCCGCGCCACTTTGCGCGGTGCTGGTCAGGGGGCTGCCCAGGGAACTGTTCAGGGGGCCGGTCATGGACGGTGCGGGGTTCGCGGATAGCTCAGTCACTCTCCAAGACTAGTTGCCTTGCCCGCTGTTCGGGGCACGGCTTCCGTAACCCTTATTCGCCGGCCGTCACACTTTCCCGGCCACCGCACCGCCGCCGTCCGGTTCCGGACCGTTGCCGGACGGATGCCTGCCCTCCTCGCCGGCGCCGGCTGCATTCGCTTCGCTTCCGCCCGCCGGCTCCGGAAGCTGCCCGGCCAGCCGCTGCTTGACGACGGCGGCGTATTCGTCCACGTATTCCTGCCCCGAGAGCCGCATGAGTTCGTACATGATTTCGTCGGTCACGGCGCGTTGGACGGAGCGGTCTTCTTCTTGGCCGTAGTACCGGCTGAAATCCAATGGTTGACCGAAGATGATCCCGATCCGGCGGATGGTGGGCAAACGCTTACCGATGGGTTGGACTTTCTCGGTGCCTATCATCGCTACGGGAACAACGGGCACCCGGGTTTGGAGTGCAAGCTTGGCGACCCCTACTTTGCCTCGGTACAGCTTGGCATCGGGGCTGCGGGTGCCTTCCGGGTAGATGCCCAGCAGGCCGCCGGCGGCCAGGACGTCCCTGCCGGCCTGCAAGGACAACTCGGACGCGGCCCCGCCCGAACGGTCCATCGGCAACTGGTTGGTGAGCCGGAAGAACATGGCCGTAAGCCTGCCTTTGAGCCCGGTTCCCGTGAAGTACTCGGATTTGGCCAGGAAACTGACGCGCCGGGGCACCATCACCGGCATGAAGATCGAGTCTGAAAAGGACAAATGATTGGAAGCGAGAATCGCGGCGCCATCGTGGGGAACATTGTCGAGGCCCTTGACCCAGGGGCGGAACAGCAATTTGAGAAGCGGACCCAAAAAGATCCGTTTCATGACCCAATAGAACACGTTGGTTCCTCTCCGGGGCGGCGTCTGCAAGGCGTCCGGACGGTCCCGGCCCGCATTCAGAAGCCACCATACTCCAGTGAGAAATGTCCCGAACAGTGACACGATGGACTCAACACGGAAAGCAGTGCCGCCAACTTCAGTAGCCTCGGAGTCATCATGAACACTCTCCCCGATCCCTCGCCATACGCGAGCGACTTCACCGGTAGTGGACCCAGCATCGGCGTGGTGATGAGCCACGGCTTCACGGGCAGCCCGCACAGCATGCGCCCCTGGGCCGAGTACCTGGCCGCGGAAGGCTACGCTGTCCGCCTCCCCCTGCTTCCAGGCCATGGGACCACGTGGCAGGACATGGCCACGCGGCGCTGGCAGGAGTGGCACCGTGCGGTGGATGCGGCATATCTCGAGCTCCAGTCCGAGTGCGACTTCGTCTTCGCCGCCGGCTTGTCGATGGGCGGGACATTGGCTCTCCGGATCGCGGCGACGCGGCCGGTGGCCGGTACCGTCGTCGTCAATCCGGGACTCGTGATCGATGATCCCCGTGCCGCCGTGGTCGGCGTCCTCAAGCACGTCATGAAATCCACCCCGGCGATTGCCAACGACATCCTCAAACCCGGCATGGATGAGGGAGCGTACCCCAGGACACCGGTCGCCGCCGCCCATGAGTTGAAAAAAATGTACCGGGACACCGTCACCCTGCTCCCCCGGATTTCCGCACCGGTGCTCGTCTTCCGTTCCTCCGTGGACCACGTGGTTTCGGATCGAAGCGTCAGGCAGCTGAAGGAGCGGGTCACTGCTTCCATGGAGTTCAGCACCTTGGAGAACAGCTACCACGTGGCCACGCTGGACAACGATGCCTTGGAGATTTTCCGAGGCTCGGTCGAGTTCATCAGGAGAACGATGGCAGGACTGACAAGCAGTTCCGCCCCTGCCGGCCAGTCCGCCGCCGAGCTTCGGGATTCACCCAATGAATAGGCCAGGGCCCGACTCCCCCGACCAGAGCGCCAACAAAGACGACGACGCGGTCTGGCTCGATTTGGTGGCACGGCTTGAGTCGATGCCTTCCTCCGCCCTCGACGAGGCGCCGACGGCCGAGGAGCCCGGCAGCGGTGCCGGAACAGAGCCGGGGCCAGGTCCGGACGACGTTCCAGGCCGCTCATCGTCCCGTTCCTTCCAAGACTTCGACCCTCTTGGATTGTCTGGAGTTTCAAAAAGAAGCGCTGCGGAAGAACCTGCGGGCAACGGGGACGGCAGCAGGGACGGCAGCGGAGCCACCGGACCGCGTGACTACGACGTCGAGGACGAGAACGGCTTCGTCCCGGAGGACCCGCCGAGCCTGGCCGGTACCGAACCCCTGACCATGCTCGCCTGGATCGGGGCCGTGGGCGGCCCGCTTGCCCTGCTGTTCACCGCGATGTTCTGGCGTTCGGCGCCGCTCCTGGCAGTGATGGGAATCCTGGCGACCTTTCTGGCCTCAGTGGTTTACCTCATCATGAAGCTGCCCCAGGAAAAAGACGAGAACGACGACGGCGCCCGCGTCTAGCCGCGTGCCCTGCCGCTGACCCGGGACAGGTCGGCAGCGCCGATCATCCCCGCCCGCGGTCCCAGCGCGGCAAGCTTGATGGCGGCCGCGGGACGGAAACCACGGCCGGTGAGGTTCCGGGTAAATGCTGCCCGCGCAGGGCCCACAAGAAGCTCACCGGCGTCGCACAACCCACCGCCGATAACGAACGTCCCCGGATCGAGCGCGGCCGCCAGGTTCGCGAGGCCGAGCCCGAGCCAGTGCCCCACTTCTTCCAAGAGCTCCCTCGAGGCGGAGTCTCCGGCTTTTGCCTGCTCCGTCACGGTAACGCCCGTGATGTTCTCAGCCGAGCCTCCGGCCGCCTTGAGCAGTTCGTAGGCAACCGGTGAATTCCGCAAGGCCAGCTCCCGGGCCTCCCTGCCGAGCGCGTTGCCGGACGCATATTGCTCCCAGCAGCCGCGGTTTCCGCATTCGCAGCGGTGGCCGCCGGGCACCACGATCTGGTGTCCGAACTCCCCCGCCACGCCGAAACGCCCCCGCTCCACCCGTCCGTCCATGACCATGGCGCCACCGATGCCGGTGCCGAGCGTGATGCAGACAAGGCGGCTCTCCCCTTGTCCCGCGCCGAAGCGCCATTCAGCCCAGGCGGCAGCGTCGGCGTCGTTGGTGACGAGTACCGGGCGCCTCAGCAGGCTCTGCAGGTTTTCGCGGAGCGGCTCGTTACGCCAGGCGAGATGCGGGCTGAACAGCACGGTACCGCCGTCGAGATCCATCCAACCGGCCGCGCCGATTCCCACAGAGGCAATCCGGTGGCTTCTGCCCAGTTCCTGGACAAGGTCGACGATCACCCGCTCCACTGCCCGGGCGTCATTGCCCGGAGTGGAGCGCCGCGCTTCCTCGACCACGCGGCCCGAGGGATCAACAACTCCTGCTGCCACCTTTGTGCCGCCGATGTCGATCCCGATTGCCAGCCCCCTCCGGCCAAGATGGGAGCGGCGCGCGGCCCATGGCACCGACTCCCAGCGCGGGCCGCCGTGCGTGGAGCCGGGGCGCCGGCCGCTTGACGCCGAACCGGACCAGGAAATCTTCCGAACTCCTGCCGGCATCTGGTCGTTGGATGAATTCAGAGGCATGTCGCCCATCCTATTCCGAGAGCCGCATATGTACTGACATGCTGGCCCTGCGGACGGAGCCGCCGCACCTCTGCATTGGCGGAACCGCGCGCTTCACGTAAAGTTACTCATCAGTAACTTGAGTAAGGTGAATTGCGACACACCCATTACTTGGCCGTATAGAGTTAGAGCAGCCCCGCAATGGTCTGTTGATATCGAAGGAGCTATCGTGCGTGAATTCAGTGTTCCGCCCCTGGTGAATGTTGCCCCCGAAACCAACATCACGGACCTCGTGGTTCGTCAGGCCGCCGAGCCATCCAACCCGGCACTGTTTGCCAAGCTCAACGGCGATGGCCAATGGCAGGACATCCGGGCAAAAGACTTCCTCCAGGACGTATCGGCCCTGGCCAAAGGACTGATCGCGAACGGCGTTGGTGTGGGCGACCGCGTGGGCATCATGTCCAGGACCCGCTACGAATGGTCCCTCGTCGACTTCGCCGTCTGGTTTGCAGGCGGCATTTCCGTGCCGATCTATGAAACGTCATCGCCGTCGCAAGTGGCCTGGAACCTAGGCGACTCCGGCGCAGTCGCGGCATTCGCTGAGTCTTCGCACCACGAGGACGTAATCCGCCAAGCGGTCACCGCCGAAGGCCTCGGATCAGTCGCCCATGTCTGGCAGCTTGAAGGCGGCGGCCTTGACGCCCTTCGCAAGGCCGGCAGCGGCGTCAGCGACGAGGAACTCGAAGCGCGCCGCAGCAGCGCAGAACTGGCCGACGTCGCCACGATCATCTACACCTCCGGCACCACGGGGCGCCCCAAGGGCTGCGAACTCACGCACGGCAACTTCGTGGAGCTCTCGGAGAATGCTTTGGCCTCCCTCGGCGACGTCGTCAACGAGAACGCCAAGACCATCATGTTCCTCCCGCTGGCCCACGTCTTTGCCCGTTTCATCTCGGTCCTGGCCGTCGCTGCCGGCGCCCAGGTGGCACACACGCCCGATATCAAGAACCTGCTGGCCGACCTGCAGAGCTTCCAGCCGACCTTCATCCTGGCTGTTCCACGTGTCTTCGAGAAGGTCTTCAACTCGGCCCTCACGAAAGCGGAGGACAGTGGCAAGGGTGCCATCTTCCACAAGGCGGTGGACACGGCGATCGCCTACTCGAGGGCACAGCAGTCGGGCTCCGTCGGCTTGGTGCTGAGGCTCAAGCACGCCGTATTCGACCGTTTGGTGTACGGGAAGCTCCGCGCAGCCATGGGTGGCCACGTCAGCCACGCCGTCTCCGGTGGCGGCCCCCTCGGCGAACGGCTTGGTCATTTCTTCCACGGCATCGGCTTGCAGATCCTGGAAGGCTACGGACTTACGGAGACCACCGCACCCATTTCAGTCAACACCCCGTCCCTGATCAAGATCGGCACGGTGGGGGCCCCGCTCCCCGGCAATGCGGTCAAGATCGCCGACGACGGCGAAATCCTCGCCAAAGGCGTCTGCGTCATGAAGGGCTACTTCAAACGGGACGACCTCGCCGCGGAAACCTTCGTGGACGGGTGGTTCCGCACAGGTGACATCGGCGAACTGGACGAACAAGGTTTCCTCAAGATCACCGGCCGCAAAAAGGAAATCATCGTCACGGCCAGCGGCAAGAACGTCGTGCCTGCACTGCTGGAGGACCAGATCCGTGCGGACGCCCTGGTGTCCCAGGTCCTTGTCATCGGCGACAACCGGCCCTTCATCGGCGCGCTGGTCACCCTCGACGAGGAAGCCCTCCCCGGCTGGTTGGAGCGCCACGGCCTTCCCGCGTCCACGACGACGGCGGCCGCCGCGGACAACGCCCTCGTCCGGGCAGCCGTCCAGGAACTGATCAGCCACGCCAACCAGTCCGTCTCCCATGCGGAAGCGATCAAGTCGTTCCGGATTGTGCCGTCCGACTTCACCGAGGCTTCCGGCCACCTCACGCCGTCCTTGAAGGTCAAGCGCGCCCAGGTCATGAAGGACTTCGATGCAGTGATCGAGGAAATGTATTCGGCGCCCAAGGCGTCCTGACCCACCCCGCCGGACGCATCCGGAAACCAAAGAAGGAAGGTCCCGGGCTAACAGCCCGGGACCTTCCTTCATGTGTGCTCCACAGAGGAGCGGGCCGCTAGCCGACCACGATCAACAGATCGCCGCCCTGGACCTGCTCCACGTTGTTGATGGCGACGCGGGAGACGGTACCGGCTACCGGCGTCGTGATGGATGCTTCCATCTTCATCGCCTCAATGGTGGCGACAGTATCGCCGGCCTTGACGGTGTCGCCGGCCTTGACTGTCAGGGTCACGGCACCGGCGAACGGCGCTGCGACGTGGCCGGGCTGGGACGCATCCGCTTTCTCCGCGGCCTTCACGTTGCTGACCACAGACTTGTCGCGGACGACCACAGGGCGCGACTGGCCGTTGAGCTTGCACATGACGGTACGCATGCCCTTTTCGTCGGGCTCCGAGACTGCTTCCAGGGAGGCGATCAGCCGCACGCCCTTTTCGAGCTCCATGACGTGTTCGGCACCGAGCTGGAGACCGTACAGGTAGTC
This sequence comes from Arthrobacter sp. NPDC080073, assembly GCF_040686575.1. Classification (NCBI taxonomy): domain Bacteria; kingdom Bacillati; phylum Actinomycetota; class Actinomycetes; order Micrococcales; family Micrococcaceae; genus Arthrobacter; species Arthrobacter sp. NPDC080073. The sequence continues at coordinate 48,554 of NZ_JBFBKR010000010.1, read as the reverse complement.
GCGGGTGTCAAGCACCGACAGATTGCCGTAAGTGTCCACGCTCTTGAGGTAGTCCTTGGTGGGGCCCTCGAACAAGAGCCGGTTCAGGGTCCTCTGGCGGGTCTTGGAATCGCCCTTGAGCGCTGAACTGTCTTCTGCGCTCAGCTCGACGTCGCGGACCTTGATGCTGCGGCCCTGGAGTGCCTTCGTGCGGAACGGCTCCGGCCATCCTCCCGGAGGATCTCCCAGTTCACCCGACAGGAAGCCGATGACGGAGTCCGGGATGTCGTAGTTCTGCGGGTTCTCGTTGAAGTCCGCAGGATCTGCATGGATTCCCACGAGGTGCAGCGCGAGGTCGCCAACCACCTTGGACGACGGCGTCACCTTGACCAAGTGGCCCAAGATGCGGTCCGCGGCGGTGTACATGTCCTCAATGGCCTCGAAACGCTCGCCAAGGCCCAGCGCGATGGCCTGCTGGCGCAGGTTGGACAGCTGGCCACCGGGGATTTCGTGCTGGTAGACCCGGCCTGTAGGGCCGGGAAGCCCGGACTCGAACGGCGCGTAGACCCTGCGGACCGCTTCCCAGTAGGGCTCCAGGGAGCTGACGCTGGCCAGGCTGAGCCCGGTGTCGCGCGGGGTGTGTGCCAAGGCGGCCACAAGGGCCGACGCCGATGGCTGGCTCGTCGTACCGGCCAGGGACGCTGAAGCGACGTCCACGGCATCCACGCCGGCATCCACGGCCGCCAGCAGGGTTGCCAGTTGGCCGCCTGCGGTGTCGTGGGTGTGCAAGTGGACCGGAAGGTCGAAGCGTTCACGCAAGGCGCTGACAAGCTTGGCTGCGGCTGCCGGACGAAGGAGGCCGGCCATGTCCTTGATGGCGAGGATGTGCGCACCGGCGTCGACGATCTTCTGGGCGAGGTCCAGGTAGTAGTCGAGGGTGTACAGGTTCTCGTTCGGGTCGAGGAGATCGCCGGTGTAGCAGAGTGCCACCTCCGCTACCGCTGTGCCGGTGGCCCGCACTGCCCGGATGGCCGGAGCCATCTGGTTCACGTCGTTGAGGGCGTCGAAGATGCGGAAGATGTCGATGCCCGTTGCCGCCGCCTCGTTGACGAATGCTTCGGTGACTTCCTCGGGGTAGGGCGTGTACCCGACGGTGTTGCGGCCGCGGAGCAGCATCTGCAGGCAGATATTCGGCAGGGCCTTGCGCAGGGCGGCCAGCCGGTCCCACGGATCCTCGCCGAGGAAGCGCAGGGCGACGTCGTAGGTTGCACCGCCCCAGGCTTCTACCGAGAGCAGTTCGGGCAGCAGCGCGGAGACCGCCGGGCCGGCCGCGACGAGGTCGCGGGTCCGGACACGCGTTGCGAGCAGCGACTGGTGGGCGTCGCGGAAAGTGGTGTCCGTGATGGCCACGGCCTGCTGCTCGCGCAGCGCCTTCGCGAAGCCTTCGGGTCCCAACTCCTGCAGCCTCTGGCGCGAGCCGGCCGGGGCAACGATCCCTGCAAGCGAGGGGAGCTTGGATGCGGGGTCGGTGTGGACCTTGAGTTCGCCGTTGGGCTTGTTGACCGTCACATCGGCCAACCAGGTCAGCAGTTTGGTTCCACGGTCCGCGGAGACGTGGGACTTCAGCAGCTCAGGGCGCTTGTCGATGAAGTCGGTCGCCACGTTGCCCGCAATGAAGTCCGGGTCGGCAAGGACGGCTTGGAGGAACGGGATGTTGGTGGACACGCCACGGATCCGGAACTCGGCAAGGCCGCGCCGGGCGCGGGCCACCGCGGCCGGGTAGTCGCGTCCGCGGCAGGTCAGCTTGACCAGCATAGAGTCGAAGTGGGGGCTGATCTCGGCACCCGAGTAGACCGTGCCGCCGTCAAGACGGACGCCCGCACCGCCCGCGGAACGGTAGCCGGTGATCCTTCCGACGTCAGGCCGGAAGCCGTTGGCGGGATCTTCCGTGGTGATGCGGCACTGCAGGGCGGCACCCTTGATGGATACGGACTCCTGGCTCAAACCGAGGTCTGCGAGGGTCTCCCCCGAAGCGATACGCATCTGTGCCTGGACGAGGTCCACGTCCGTGATTTCCTCGGTGACGGTGTGCTCAACCTGGATGCGGGGGTTCATCTCGATGAAGACGTGCTGGCCGGCCCGCTCGCCCTCGGTGTCCACGAGGAACTCGACCGTTCCGGCGTTGACGTAGTTCAGTGCCTTCGCGAAAGCGACGGCATCCCGGTAAAGGGCCTGGCGGATGGAATCGTCCAGGTTGGGGGCGGGAGCGATTTCCACGACCTTCTGGTGGCGGCGCTGCAGGGAGCAGTCGCGCTCAAAGAGGTGCATGACATTGCCCTCGGCATCGGCCAGGATCTGGACCTCGATGTGGCGGGGGCGCAGCACTGCCTGCTCCAGGAACATGGTGGGATCGCCGAACGCAGCGTCCGCCTCGCGCATGGCCGACTGGAGCGCTTCCGGAAGGTCCTCGCGGGTCTCCACCCGGCGCATGCCGCGGCCACCGCCACCGGCGACGGCCTTGGCGAAGATCGGGAATCCCACCTCGTCCGCCGCGGCAATGAGCTCGTCGATGTCGCGGGAAGGCGCGCTGGACTTCAAGACCGGCACGCCGGCCTTTCGGGCGGCTTCGAGTGCGGCGACCTTGTTGCCGGCGAGCTCCAGCACCTCAGCCGGCGGGCCGATAAACGTGATGCCTGCCTCTTGGGCCGCCCGGGCGAGGTCCGGGTTTTCGGACAGGAACCCGTAGCCCGGGTAGATTGCGTCAGCACCCGCTTCTTTGGCGACACGGACGATTTCGTCCACGTCCAGGTAAGCACGGACCGGATGACCTTCCTGTCCGATCAGGTAGGCCTCATCAGCCTTCTGCCGGTGGATCGAGTTGCGATCCTCATACGGGAAGACCGCTACGGTCTTGGCGCCCAGTTCATAGCTAGCGCGGAAGGCCCTGATCGCGATTTCGCCGCGATTAGCCACCAGAATCTTGGAAAACATGCTTCTCCTGCATCATTGCGGGTGTAACGGTCGGTGGTCACAGTGTGTAAGACCTCCATACCCAAACACAAATCTTTGTGGTGACAGTCACACGGAGATTCGTCACGAGCAGTGTACCTTCGCGCACGGTGCACTTTCACGTGCTAAAAGACGATCGAGTATCAGGCGGCCCGAACCGTTCCGGGCTGATAAGGCAGGAATCGGCGGCCACTCAACATATGATGTTGAAGGGCAGCGGCAGAGCCCCGGTTCCGGCAAGGCCGGAACACAGGCACCGCGACACGGCAACCGGCGTTAGGTTTTGGGTTTTCAAGTGCAAGTAGTCAGCATCAGCAGCCTCAAAGGCGGCGTGGGCAAGACATCCGTAACCACTGGGTTGGCCTCGGCCGCACTGGCCGCAGGGATCCCCACCCTTGTCGTGGACCTGGATCCCCACGCCGACGCCACCACGGCCCTCGGTGTCCAGGCCGGAGACCAGCTCGACATTGGCCGCATGCTGAAGAACCCCCGCAAGGCCAGGCTCTTGGACAATGTGGCCAGCAGCGGCTGGGTTGACCACCCCCGTGGCAACGGCGGAGGAACGGCCCTTGATGTCGCCGTCGGATCCGCCTACACCGGTATCTACGATCGGCCGGATCTTGGGCGCCGCGATCTCCGCCGCCTGACGGCGGTCCTTGCCGCGGCCGAAAAGTACGAGCTGGTTCTCGTCGACTGTCCGCCGTCCCTCAACGGCCTCACCCGCATGGCCTGGAGCGCGAGCGACCGCGTGGTCCTCGTCGCCGAACCTGGGCTCTTCTCGGTAGCCGGCACGGAGCGCACCATGCGCGCCATCCAGCTGTTCCGCCAGGAGTTCGCTCCGCAGTTGGCCCCCGCAGGGATTGTTGCGAACCGGGTCCGGCCGTCCTCGACCGAGCACACGTACCGGCTCGCGGAGATGGAATCGATGTTCGGCGAGCTATTGCTGGCACCGCATATTCCGGAGCAGGCGAACTGGCAGCAAATCCAGGGTGCCGCCCACGCCGTCCACCACTGGCCTGGCGACTCGGCCAAGAACACCGCCAAACTGTTTGACTCTCTTCTGGAGAACATGTTGTCCTCAAACAACAGCACGCGGGAACGCCGCAAGCGCTGACGGGAATCTGCAAAGCGGCAGCCATCCCGCTTAGACAATAGGGATGAAGCCGCCTTCCTGCCGGAAGGCGGCTTCATTGGTCTTCAGTGGCCGCTTGCGGCGATCCCGACGGCGGTTCAGCCTGTGCGGCGCGCGGAACGGCGCTTGCTGAGTTCGTCGTCCGGAAAGGACTGCTCTACTGCGTGCTCGCTCGGGAGTGCAGCAAGGCTGCCCTCGACTTCGCGCCACACGCGTCCTACAGCGATGCCGAAAACGCCCTGGCCCCCCTGCACCAGGTCAATGACTTCGTCCGCTGAAGTACATTCATAGACACTCGCGCCATCGCTCATGAGGGTGATTTGCGCGAGGTCTTCTACTCCGCGTTCACGCAAATGCTCGACGGCCGTGCGGATCTGCTGGAGGGATACACCTGTGTCCAGGAGGCGCTTGACGACTTTGAGGACGAGGATGTCGCGGAAGCCGTAGAGCCGCTGCGATCCGGAACCGGCGGCGCCTCGCACAGCGGGTTCAACAAGTCCAGTACGTGCCCAGTAGTCCAGCTGGCGGTAGGTGATCCCTGCCGCCTTGCACGCGGTGGGGCCACGGTAGCCGGCATCTTCGTCCAGGACCGGAAGGTCCTCGGTGAAAAGCAGACCCTGGGCACCGCTTGCGGGTACAGCAACGCCTGTCGAGGCCTGCTTTAGCTCGCCTGCTTCGCCTTTGGGACTCACGTGACCCTCCTTGTCAGAAGTTCCCTTGGGGATGGTGCATACGGCGGCTAACACGAAACGGGGAAATGCACTCGTGTAATTTCAACGCGTCCGCACCTTTCAGTGTGACTTGCGCGGGTCCTGTATGCAACGGGAACTTGATATCTTCGACGTTAGGCGTGCGGGAGCCTCAGGTCAAAGACGTCCGGGGCATTTTCAGATCGTGTCGAAACTTTCACCCTCAACTTTAACCTTAGGCTGCCTTCAACCTTCGAAATCCTCGGGCTCCACGTCGTCCAGGAACTCCCGGAACCGGCGCAATTCCCGTTCTTCGTCAACTTCGGGACCCGGCTCGGTGTCTTCGCCCTCGTCGTGTTCGGTGATCCGGACGCCGGCCTCCTCCATGACTGCGTCGGCACACCAGATGCGGCATTTCGCCCGCAACGCCAGCGCAAGCGCGTCGGAAGCGCGGGAACTCACTACAGTCCCGTCGTCGAACTGGAGCTGACCGTAGAAGATGTTGTCCTCAACCGCCACAATGTTCACGCTGATGATCGTGTGGCCGAGTGCCTCAACGACGTCGATCATCAGATCGTGGGTCATGGGACGGGGCGGCACCACTCCTTGCTGGGCCAGGGCGATGGCACTGGCTTCGGGCGTTCCGATCCAGATGGGGACATGGCGCTCCCCGTGCATCTCCCGCAGGAGGACCAGAGGCTGGTTTGAAGGCAGTTCAATGCGAACTCCAACGATCTCGACCTCAATCATCATGCGTCCATACGGGAGATTCGGTCCTGCACCAGGGCTCGATGCAGGCTGAGGCAGAGTTCGCTGATTTCCCGGGCGGCTTCCGCAGCCCGGGATTGCGATGCCGCATCCTTGCGGGACGTCAAGGGAGCGACGACGCGCTCCACCAAGCCGAATTCGCGTTCGGCAGCCGCTTGGAACGGACGGAGGTGCCGCGGCTCAAGTCCGTGGCTTTCAAGTTGGACACAGGCACGCGCAACTTGCAGGGCGTGTTCGTCGAATTTGCCGTTGACGTGGCTGATGAGTCCGAAACTGAGAAGGGACTGCAATAGCGGGACGCTCGCCCCGGATTCCGTCCGCAACTGCTCCTCGCTCAGGGCGCGTGCGCGGCCCTGCAGCTCAGCCGCAAGTTCGTCCGAGACGATCCGAGGGGAAACCGACACCCCGGGAGGAAGGTTCTCGGGACGCTCGCCACGATCGATCGCGTCCAGGTAATCCTTGATGACTTTCAGTGGCAGGTACTGGTCACGCTGGAGTGCCAGCACGAAGCGCAGGCGCTCGACGTCGCTTTCGGCGTATTGCCGGTACCCGGCAGGCGTGCGCTTGGGATTGATCAGTCCCTTTTCCTCGAGAAAACGGATCTTGGACGCCGTCATGGTGGGAAAGTCGTCGCTGAGTTGCGCGAGGACCTCCCCGATGTTGAGGACCTGCGGTCCTCGCCGTTCCGGCTGGGGCATTGCCACAGGCGTACCCGGAATCAGTCTTGGCCTGCTGCGCGGGCAGGGCTCAGGTAGTAGGTGAGGCGGAACTTCCCGATCTGGACCTCGCTGCCGTTCTTGAGCAGGACGTTATCCACCCGGTCCTGGTTGACGTAGGTGCCATTGAGGCTTCCGGTGTCCACCACTTCGAAGCCCTCAGGGGTGCGCACGAATTCCACGTGCTTGCGCGAAACCGTCACATCATCCAGGAAGATATCCGCATCCGGGTGGCGGCCGGCGGTGGTGATGTCCGAGTCCAGGAGGAACCGTGCACCCGCATTGGGGCCGCTGTGGGCAATCAGCAAGGCCGATCCAGGAGGCAGCGCCTGGACCGCAGCGCGCTCCTCGGCTGCCAGCGGCGGACGGGCATCCGGCTCGTGGTGGCGCACAGGCGTGAGCTGGATCGAGGTAGTCTCCGAGGTTGGCTGTTCTACAGCACCGTGCTCGTCCCGGGCGTGGTTCCGCTTGCCGCCAACCATGGAAATCCTCCTCATCCGCCGGCAGTTATCATCAACTGCCGGTTACGCATCTGCCCGGTTCCCCCGGGCCAAACAGGTCGCTGGCCCGCCGCCGCCGCTCCCCCTTTTCCGGGGAGAACCAACTTGGCGGGCCAGATACCATTTAGCCTACCTGTTGTTCGTACTCTGATGCACTGAGAAGGGTTTCGATGGCGTCAGCTTCCGAAAGCTTTACTTCGAACAGCCAGCCGTCACCGTAGGGATCCGAGTTGATCAGGGCTGAGTCGGTGTCGAGAGCATCGTTGCGGGCGACAATTTCGCCGCTGACCGGGGCGTATATGTCGCTCACGCTCTTCGTTGACTCGACTTCACCCACGACGTCGTTGCCCTTCACCGTGGTGCCGGGCTCGGGTAGCTGGGCGTAGACGACATCGCCGAGTGCATCCTGGGCGAAGTCCGTGATGCCGACGCGTACGACGCCGTCTGCATTCGGGGCGCTGACCCATTCATGTTCGGCGGTGTAGGAGAGATCGGCAGGAATGTTGCTCATGAGTCGCCTTTCATCGGGACATTTCGGACCACGACGGCGGCCCGGACATCCGGCCACCGCTGAAAGTATAAGCACATCCATGCCTCCTCCCCACAGGTGTCTGGAATGATTGGAAGCAGACTTGAGCCGCATAGTCCCGCAACGCCGCCGAAGGAGCGCGATCATGCCGGAACTGCCCGAAATCACTGCTTTAGCCGACTTTCTGGACCAGCGGCTATCCGGGGCGCAGCTTACCCGGTTCCTGCTGCCATCGGCCTTCCCCCTGAAAGCAGCGGATGTTCCCCCTGAATCGCTGATCGGGCGGACAGTCGAATCCGTCGGCCGGCGGGGAAAGTTCCTCGTTTTCGAGATCGCTCCTGAAGCACCCCTGGACGGAGACTCAGCAGCGCCCCTGTACTTGGTCGTCAATTTCGCGAAGTCCGGCTGGCTCACGTTCACGGACGAACAGTCCGGCGACGAAGAAACTGCGGCGGGCGGATACTTCGCCGCGCAACTGGGCTTTTCGAACAACGGCCACGATTTCGGCATTACTCTTAGCGACACCGGAACCTGGAAAGGATTGGCCCTCTTCATCGTTCGCCAGCCCGCGGAAGTCCATGGCATCGCGGAGCTCGGGCCCGATCCCCTTGACCCCGGCTTCGGCCTGGACGAGTTCGGCCGGCTTTTCACGCATAGGCAGCAGATCAAGGGAGTCCTGAAGAACCAGAAGCTCCTGGCGGGCATCGGGAACGCCTACAGCGACGAAATCCTCCACGCAGCCAAGCTGTCTCCCGTGGCCGCCGCTGCATCGTTGGGCCCGGACGCAGTAGAGCGCATCTTCACTACTATGAAGGACGTTCTCAGCGGCGCCGTCCAGGAGCTCTCAGGCAAGAAACCGAGCGAGCTGAAGGAGGCCAAGAAAGCCTCGATGCGCGTGCACGGCAGGTCCGGCGAGCCTTGCCCGGTCTGCGGCGACACCGTGCGGGAGATTGCCTTCGTGGGCACTTCGCTGCAGTACTGCCCCACCTGCCAGACCAACGGCGAGATCCTGGCCAAACGCGGTGCGGGCGAGGCCTGATTCCAGGAAACCGGCGTGTCGCTTAGGCGACCGGTGACCCCTCAGGTTCGCGTACGACGTCGGGGGCTGCTTCCGGAGCGGAAGCTGACTCCCCCGCTCCCCCACGCCGCGCTGCTGCCGCGGCGGCAATCATGACGAGCAAGGCCGCTACAGTGATGGCGGCCCCGGCCCAGATCGGCGAGGTGTAGCGCAGGCCCAGGGTGATGGTGAGGCCGCCGAGCCAGGCGCCCAAGGCGTTGCCGAGGTTGAAGGCGCCGATATTCGCACCGGAGGCGAGGGTGGGCGCTGTGGCGGCAAAGTGCATGACGCGCATCTGCAGACCCGGAACGGTAGCGAAGCCGAAGCCGCCCATGAGGGCGAGCGAGAACAGGGTGGCCACGGGGCTCGCGGCCGTGAGAGCGAAGAACACGAGCACGAGCACCAGGCCCGCGAGGATGACCACGAGGGTTTTGTCGATGGACTTGTCGGCCGCTTTGCCGCCGGCGATATTGCCGACGAACAGTCCTACGCCAAACAGGACGAGGAGCCAAGGGACTGCGTGGGGTTCGAATCCGGAGACGTCGGTCAGGGTGAAGGCGATGTAAGTGAAGGCTCCGAACATGCCGCCAAAACCGAGAATCGTGACAACGATCGACAGCCACACCTGACCGGACGCGAACGCACCAAGCTCGCTGCGGAGGCTGCTCGCAACGGCCCCTTCCTTGGTGCGCGGGACCATGAGGGCGATGCCGATGAGGGCGGCAACCCCGATGACGGTGATGGCCCAGAAGGTGGACCGCCAGCCGAGGTTCTGGCCAAGGAAGGTTCCGAAGGGGACGCCCAGGACGTTGGCGGCGGTGAGGCCAGTGAACATGATGGCGATGGCTCCGGCCTTTTTGTGGGCCGGGACCAGGCTGGCCGCGACGACTGAGCCGATGCCGAAGAAGGCTCCGTGACAGAGCGCGGCAATAATGCGCCCGACCAACATGGCCGGGTAGCTGTCCGCGATGGCGGAGAGGAAGTTGCCCGCGACGAACAGGACGAGGAGACCGATCAGCACGGGCTTCCGGGGCAGGCGGGTGACGGCCGCTGTGACCAAGAGGGCGCCGACAACGACGCTCAGCGCATAGCCGGTGATGAACCATCCGGCGGCTGCTTCGCTGATTCTGAAGTCGGTGGCAATCTCGGGCAAGAGGCCCATGATGACGAACTCGGTCAAGCCAATGCCGAATCCGCCGAGGGCAAGGGCGATCAACCCTGCGGGCATGGTGAGCTCCTTTGTGGGGATGGATTCCCGTAAGACTGGAAGTGCGTCGCCGAGAACCGTAGAATATTAGTTGCAGACGCTGCATATATAGTTGCACACGCCATGTAATTGCGCAAGCAACTACTTTGGCGCGCGTCTGGCTTTCTCATCGATCGGCAGGGAGTTACGGGAGCCATGGGCACCAAGGACGACGCCGTTGAGGTGCGGGCGCAGGGGTGGCGGACTCTCGCGGCGCTGCACGGCAACATCGAGGCAGCACTGGAAAAGGCGTTGCAGTCCGCCGCCGATCTTTCGGTAGTCGAGTACACGGTATTGGACGCGCTGAGCCGCCAGGACGGCTGGCACATGCGGATGCAGCAGCTCGCCAGGGCCACGGCACTTTCCAGCAGCGCCACGACACGCTTGGTGAACCGGCTCGAGGACCGTGGGCTGCTGACAAGGATCCTGTGCGCCGACGACCGGCGCGGGATCTATACGGAACTCACCGAGGCCGGCCAGAAGCTGTTGCTGGCGACCCGGCCCGTGCACGACGAAACCCTCGCAGAGTCCCTGACGGCCGCGGAATCCGTGCCGGAGCTTGAGCCCCTAGTGAAGGCGTTGGGGGCGCTGCAGGGGGCTTGAGGGCGCCAGGCCTTCTTGACCACGCTTGACTTGAGCTGCATGGGTCCGAAGCCGTCCACCTAGCAGTCGATGGCGTGATCCCCCACGCCGTTCACAATGCGGATGTTGCGGACCTTGGTTCCGACCTTGATGGCGGCGGCGCTGCCCTTGACCTTGAGGTCCTTGATCACCGTCACGGTATCCCCGTCTGAGAGGACATTGCCGACGGCGTCCTTGATCTCCGTTGAGCCGGCTTCCGCTTCGTCAGAAGCCGTGGGCGACCATTCGTGCGCGCACTCGGGGCAGACCAGCAAGGCACCCATCTCGTAGGTGTATTCGCTGGCGCATTCGGGGCAAGGGGGAAGGGTATCGCTCACCGTCCAATGATAGATGGGGGCGCCGTCAAACACGGAGACGGCGACCCGGGCACACTGAGACGCCCGGCAGGAACCCCGAAATCTCGCGGAATTGAACACGTAGATCGCTACTGTCGACCACTTAATTCTTGGATTTGACCACTGAGACGGCAAATGTCGGCCATATATTGCTTGCGGGGTGGGCATAGCCGGCTTGGGGCAATCCGAGTCAAACCATAGGAAGGAACCGTCATGAAAAGCGTCATTCGCATCCTGATCGCGGGCTCTGCTGCACTGGTTCTTACGCTCCTGGCCTCGCCAGCACAAGCGGCCAGTTGCCAAGTTCGGACCGTTACTACTTGGAACTGTCAAACCGTAAAGCTCATCGGAAACAGCTGGACAGCCAATGGCACCGGCAAGGCTTCCACGACCAAGGACGGCTTTTGCTGGAATCCGTTCAACACCCTCAAGGTGATGGTCAGTGATGGGTCATCAATCAGCGACAACTCGCTCATTTCAGCGAGTTACATCGCGACGACTATCTCGACTTGGAGGACGGTCACCGGGACGCATGGCCTCGACGGGTCGTCGTTCGAGTCCTAGGAAGTCAACGGCAATGCACTGCATGAGACGCACTCCTCTTGCCCTAGTTCCTTTACTCAGCTTGCTCGTGGGTTGCTCTGAGAAGCCGTCGCCGACTTCATTAGCCTCTGGTCCGATTGTTACCTCAGACCAAATAAAGGACATAGGCCGTCAGTTGCGTACAGAGGGGAAAACCGGGCAAGCCGACATCCTAGAGCAAGGCTCAGTGAGTTTTCCACAGTATGACGGAGCGTTTGGGAACCTAAGAGCTTGCGTGGAGGAGAAAGGATATTCCCTTTCGGAGCCTCAGACGAATCCTCTAAACGGCGTCACATACTCCTTTGTGTTGAAGCTGAACGGCAGAATCCCACAGAAGGCCGCCGCCGACTACTCCGCTTGCAAAGAAGAACACTGGTCCATGGTTGCAGCGGTCTTCGAAAACACGTCCAAAAAGGCTATGGATTCACCATTGTGGTCTGCAACCAAGGATTGCCTTGCGGCGGCCGGCTTTGAATCTCCCTCAAATCCAGGTCTGCTCGTGGACCTGGTGGGCGAAAAGCCCGTCGGCGGCGATGGAGTCCTCTCGCCTCAAGCGAAAGCGGCCACTTCCTGTGTCGAAGAAAATGCGTTGAAGCTCTATCCGAAGCTCGCAGCAGTCGACGTGAGCTTTTGACATGCGCGCTAGCAAGACAGCCCGCCGTTGGCTGCTGGGAATAGGAGTTGCGACCTGGCTCGTAGCCCCAGCGGCTGCGGTTTGGGTTGTGACTCAAAGCGCAGCGGGCGTCCGAATAGAAACGATGAAAGCCGAAGTTTGGTCCCCGGCTCTGGCCAGGGATGCCGAAACCTCACGCGAAGTTCAAATTCTGATGGACTGGGAGGACGGTTCCAAGCTATATGCGCCTGCGTGGGATGGAATAGTGCAAGCCGTGCATCTCAGAACCGGGGAAACCATCAAAGATGGCGACATGGTTACCGTGGTCAATGGCATATCCCGCATGGCCGTTTATACCGATACACCCTTTTTCGGCGAGCTAAGAGTGGGTGATGTCGGTTCAGAAGTACATAAACTAAATGCCGCTCTCACACGATTAGGGTTCGGCAAACCGGTTGGAGATCGCTACGGCGCTACTACTGCTGCCGCGGTGACGCATCTCCAGACCAAGCTAGGAGTGAGCCCCGCCAGCGGAGAAACATTCTCATCGTCTTGGTTTGTTTTCCTGCCTAACGAAGCCGTAAACGTTGGTAGTACCCACCTGGTTCGGGGCTCCATGGCGCCGGCGTTTGGGGCTGAAATTGCGTCGTCACCGAAGCAAGTGTCCAAAGCCGTTGTCGTAATGGCAGGTGCCGTCTCGAAGTCGGCGACCGATGCAACCGAACTGGGCGTCGAAACCTCGCGCACGCCTGACATCACTCAGACCGCCAGACTTGAAGTTTTTCCACAAGAGCGCCTGTTTTTGGGCGACGTTGACCTCGAACTGAATAGTGACCGCCAGCAGCTTTCGAATTTGGGGAAAACAGCTCTTAGGTCCATGGTCCAAGAAGGCGCCCGAGCGACTGACGCGAAGCTGAAAGCACCTTCCGTCAAAGGTAGCCTTCGTGTCCCATCGGCAGCAGTATTTGCCTCAAAGACCGGCAAGACATGCGTGATAACGAGGGAACCTGACGGGACGAAAAGATCGAAGCCGGTTGCGATCCTCTCCTCTTCTGCTGGGCAAGCGGTCGTGACGGCGGATATACGACCAGGCCAGAATGTCGAAATCTCGCCAAGAATTGGAGATAGATCTTGCGAATAGACCTCTTCAAACTGTCCAAATCCTATGGTCCCAGGAAGGTGCTCGCGCGAATTGACGCCTCGATAGTGGGTCCCGGGTTCGTTGCCGTAAGGGGTCCCTCAGGAGCTGGGAAGACCACTCTGCTTTCCATCCTGGCAGGACAAATAGAGCCGACCGGTGGCAGTTTTGCTATGTCTGGCTTTTCCGACGGGATGAGCATCGACTGGATCGTTCAATCGGCACCACTACTGGCTCACCGAACCGTAAGCGAAAATATCATGCTGGGCCCTTTGTCAAAAGGACTGGAGGCGGCGTCTGCGATGCGCGCTAGCCTCGGTGCTGCGCGTTCGCTTGGGATCAGCCACTTGATGCGCAAACGAGGCTTTTCACTTTCAGGTGGTGAGCGCCAAAGAGTTGCAGTGGCACGTTCAGTTGCATGGGCCGGCGAACTTGTATTGGCTGACGAGCCAACGGCAGCTCTCGACGCACACGCCAGGGTGGCCGTGTGCGATGGTCTCCGAGCAGCCGCATCCAGCGGCTCCCTTGTCGTTGTGGCCACCCACGACGATTATGTCTCAGCCAGAGCCGACCTGGTCATCACCCTTCAGCCAGCAATGCACGATGTCAACTAGGCCTCGAAAGAGCTGGCCGCAGCACCTAAAAGGTTTTTCCGCCCACTCGGTCTCAACGGAATCCATTGCAAATGCGCTAGCTCCCCGACTTAGAGCAGCGGTCTCAATGGTCGTGAGCCTTCTGGTCGGTGGATCGGTTGTTGTGGCTACTCACTTGGACGTCACCGCAATCTCAGAACGCGCCAGCAGACAACTTTTTCGGGGGGTGAACGTTTTGGTCGTCACGACCCAGGATCGATCGCCAATATCCTTAGAGGCGTGTGAGCGGTTAGCAAGCGTTGAAGGTGTGCTCCGAGCAGGCGGAGTGGCCAGATCAGAAATGGTCCATACCTCACTAGATCCTCGGAACAACCTGCTTCTATTGTCTGTTAGTCCGTCTTGGCTACAAATCGTTTGGCCGGACAGGCCCAAGCTCACAGGTGTAGCCGTTGGCAATGCCCTCGCCTCTCGACTTGGACTCGTTAGTGGGTCGACGGTCCCCTTGGTATCAACCGGTTCAGACCCCAAAGGAAGCGCGAACCTGGAAATTCAGCAAGTCCTGCCCGTATCACCGCGGAGCGATCGGTTTGAATCCGCTGCTGTCTACGTCGCTTCCCCAACCGAAACTGTTGGAGACTGTCTGGTTGAGAGTGAATCGGGCGCGGTCGAGAAGGTGCGTTCCATTCCGGCGAACTGGTTTTTCCCATCGCCGGTTTTCGTAAGACCCTTCTATTCGCTAGACCATCTGCAGCTGACCCCGCAGCAAGAACTCGATAGTCGTCCGTCCAAGATCGGCCCTTTTTTGGGGTTTGCGATTCTGTTGTCGCTCACAATCGGGCGGTGGGCGGCACGCAAACAAGATTTTGCTCTGTACCGCGTTCTCGGACTGAAGGAACAACAACTGGCAGTGATGCTCGTCTTTGACTCGGCCTTGACGGTGTGGGGACCGGCGATTTTCGGAGGCACCGGAGCCACGTTCGCAGGTCTATGTCTCCTGCGAGCTAGCCCCGTCGCCGCCGAATTGGCGTTGATCGACTATGCGGCCCTTGTGTTCTTGCTCTTGGTCGTTCCAGCCAGTGGATGGCTATGGCTTCGTCTGGTTTCGGTTTCAGACAGCCTTAAAGGACGGAACTGATGCTCAAAAAACTGGAAGTTGGTGCATGAACCGTGCAGTTGCCTTCATGGGGCCTCGTACTGGGATTCCTTATCGTGAGCATATATCTTCGCTCGCTCAAGCTCTTCGCTCTGATGACAATCTGCGCCCTACCTGGGCTGGTAGCTCGTGCAGCAGCGACGCTATTCGCAGAACCCTTGCATTTGACGGCAAACCAACAGGACGGGTTGAACGTCTTCTCGTCCGTCTGGATCTACCTGACGCTGATCCTTTTCGTAGGCATCCGGCGAATGACTGGACCAGGGTGAGGCTGCCGGCCCCACTCCGTGGTTGAATGCGCACGTGTCAAGGACCAAGCTGATGCCTCTCTATGGAACGCTCCCGAACCAGTGGATTCCCGGGTACTTTGAGTTAATCGGCTTCAGAACCGTGCTGTCTCGTTCTCTTCCTTCATCTGTGGGTCCAACGAGCTCTCCAAGCACGATGCCCATTGCCGTTTGGATTGGCTGGCGACGGTCGAAGTCCAGCTCCTCGAGGAGTCGCAGGCCATAAACCCGACCGGCCAGCGCACCTCGCCAATCGTCGTAGACGACCGCGATCCGGGTGGCATCAATAGACGCAGCGTGCCTGTATCTCACACGGCCCATAATGCTTTCGTCCACAAGCTTGAAGCCTTCCTCGAATGCTCGGGCCCAAGCGTCCGCACTGTTCATGGGTGCTTGCGAATCCGTGAGCCCCGAGGGTCACTTGCCTGATGCAGTTGCATTGAGGCTTTTGAAACTCTTCTGCTGCTCATCAAAGTCCTCCTATTGATCTCGCGGGTACTCGCTTCCTGCGAGCGGACACCCGATGGATCACAGATAGAACCACGGCAACAATGAGTCCCACTGTGCTGCACCATCCGCAAAAGCACGGACATGCGACACGGCGAATCCCATGGCCGTGTCCGGGAGAAATCAGGAGCATCGACGGAACAGCGTAGGCGAACAAAATGAAGGGCGCTACCATCCTGGCGTCGAAGGATCTACCAATCCTTCGCGCAAGCGTCCAACAAACGGTGCCCGTCATTCCGCTCCAGGTCAAGAACCAAATGACGTTGCCAAGAGTAGACCCGCCCTGGAACGCCGCATAGGACTCGAAGAGGCCCAATCCGGTGTACTGCGCTGAAACAATGAAGACGGCATAGGCACCTAACGTCCATGGAATAACGGCAGCCAAGGCTATCGCGGTGCCTGCCGGTCGCTCGCTCCGCATATTCAGCCCTCCGATTTGGCAGTTGCAAGTAGTGGCTTGCCGTCAAACTACCTCCGGAATTGGCCGATAGGTGCAGAAAGAGCGCAAATTAGGTGCTCAAGGCTCTAGAAATGAGTGCTCCCTGTGTGGTCGGCGTCAGATTCTGCTCGATAATTACTTTCGCGGAAGTTGTCTGTCCCATAATTCCAAGGCTCAGGAGTTTATCCACTCGAATGATAGTGCAGAATCCAACGCCCCACTCCGAATCAGAACTCGTCGACCTCGAGAGCCCAGGCCCTCGAAAATTGATTCCTTAAGCCGTCGCCATTATTCAGTCCCTGGCGCTAGCTCCCGGCCCCGATGGCTGACTCCGGTGCCGCTGTCGCATCATGGAGAACCATGCCACGAGAATGACAACTGCCAAGATCTGAAAGCCGAATGCAACTTTGAAGAACTCGGCCGACGCTAGCCCCAGTAGTCCGAGCACGGGCAGAACTACTAGGCCTAGAACGGCCAGAACTGCGCAACTAATCCGGTAGATTTTCTGGGTATGTTCCATGGCTTCTCACCTCTGCCTGTCTGTTCGCCTGAGTCTAGTTGCATTGAGGTCCGGCGTACTCGAACGCATTCCAACTGACTATCTGGATAGGAGCGCCCGCGAAGAACAGCCCGGCACATTTACCGTCTGAAACCGCATTTGCGGCGGTGGACTGAATGAAGCCGGCAGCGAGCACGCACGCGGCTGCTGCCCAGGCTCCCGCAGCGGCGCAGGCCGCGGCCGCACCGCCCAGGGTTCCCCACCCACCGTTGGCCAGCCTGGTGGTTTCCCAGCGGTTGAAGTAGAGCGAGCACCAGCCGAAACCGCATCCAACCTGCGGGTCAGCCGTCACGGGGTACTGGGCACCGCGATGATCGACAGTTTGTGTAATTACATTGCCTGAGACCCTGTAACTAGTGGCCAGTTTCTTGCCCGTCGCGTCATGGGCCCAGGCGGGCTGGATGTAGTTCACTTGCTTACCAACCGCGTCGTTGACCGCGATGGATCCATCCGCATTCGCTACCAGGCGCATCGTCTCGTCTCCGATGGTGAACTTGTACTCGCTGGGGGCAGCAGGGTCGTTGATGACGATGTAGCTCGCGTTCAGACCCTGCTGGCCGATGCCGGTCACCGCCCCGTAACTGTCGCCAACCTTTTCGACGGTCAAGCCATCCTCGGTGGTCGTCCGGCTTCCATTTAGTATTGGGGAAACCGGGACGGGCCGGACTTCCGAAGCCCTTCCGTTGAGCTTGGCCTGGGCATTGTTGCTTGCGGCCCTTGCCTTCCCCACGATTGCCTTCTTCCCGACGAGGCCCTGGCCTTCCACCACAGATAGTGGGTCAAACTTCGAGACCCCGTCAACCTTGGCCACAGGAGCCGCGGGTCGAGCATCATCCACAGAATAAGACGTTGAGGCTTGAGCGGTCCCAACGAACATCGTTGTCGCAACGGTAGCCGCGGCTATTGCCGCCACCGCACGCATCACTATCGATTTCATCTGGGTCTCCCATTTAATTGGCAGCAATTCGCCCAGCAGAAACAATCCGGTCAACCGGTTTTATTCTAGCTCAACTGCCTCCATACGCGCACCCTCCCGCGTTGACTCATTGAAAACCTCCGCGTAGCCGGATACGTTGCCTCATTTGAAAACCTCCGCCTAGCGGCGTGGTTCGCAAGGGTGGCGGCGGTCGGGGGGCTATGCCCGTTTTCATGGAGCTAACGATGGCCCAGCGGCAAGCTGTGACGAAGAAGAAGGCCCTCGCCTATAAGGGTGCCGATCGTGCCGGGAAGTCCCGGATCCTGAACGAACTGGTCGAGCTGACCGGTTGGCACCGCGACTACGCCCGGGCGGCGTTGCGGGATGCCCTGGTGTTGAAGATCGTCAGGCCACGCCCGGGCAGGACCCCGGTGTACGGGCCTGATCTGCTGCCTGCCCTCATCAAGTGCTGGGCCGTGCTGCGCGCCCCTGCCGGCAGGCTGCTGGCCCCGATGCTTCCTGTCCTGGTGCCGCTGCTGCGCCGGGACCGGGAGCTTGAACTGAGCGATGAGCAGGCCGGTCTGCTGATGCGGATGAGCGCAGCGACGATCGACCGGAAACTCGCCGGCGAACGGGCGAAACTTTTCCCGCGCAGACGGTCCCATACCAAGCCGGGCACGCTGCTCAAATCCCAGATCCCGGTCCGCACCTGGGCCGAATGGGATGACGCCGTCCCGGGGTTCGTGGAGATCGACCTGGTGGGCCACGAGGGAGGCAACAGCTTCGGCGAGTTCTGCTGCACCCTGACGGTGACGGACATCGCCACGGGCTGGACCGTGAACCGGTCGGTGCAGAACAAGGCCGCCAAATGGGTCTTCGAGGCCCTCGAACACGTCACTGCCGCGTTCCCGTTCCCCATCATCGGCATCGATTCAGACAACGGTTCCGAGTTCATCAACGAGCATCTGCTGGCCTACTGCCACGCGCACGAGATCACCTTCACCCGCTCCCGGCCCGGCAACAAAAACGACGGAGCCCACGTGGAGCAGAAGAACTGGGCCAGAGTCCGGGAACTGGTCGGCTACCTGAGCTACGACACCGCCGCGGAACTGGCCAAACTCAACGAGATCTGGGAGCTGGACCGTGTCTTCACCAACTACCTGCTGCCCCAGCAAAAGCTACTCATCAAGCAGCGGCACGGCGCGAAAGTCACCAAGAAACACGACGCCCCCGCCACACCCCACCAACGCGCGATCCGGCATGAACGGATGCACAAACGCCCGGTCATCCAGATGAACGCCGCCTTCAAACGCATCAAGCCCGGAGCCCTCTCACGCCAGATCCTGGCGCTCACCGGACAGCTGGAAACACTGGCCTTAGCCAAGAAACCAGCACCCCTCAAACCCGTCAACCGCGCCTGGAACCACTAGGCCACCCGGAGGCACTTCACCGAGGCAACGAACCCGCCCATCCGGAGGTTTTCAAAAGAGGCAACGTATTACTCTTCCCGGAGGTATTGCAATGAGGCAACAGGCCTCCTCAGGGATCAAGTTTCTTTTAAGGTCCTGCCCGCCCAGAAGCGTGCTGCCAGCCTCTCGCGTCCCTGGAGCCGCCGCCGAAGGCCTCCGGCGCCGAAAAGGTTGGGCCGGACGGACGTAACACACATGGGATTTGCACACGATGTCCTATGACCCACATTCGGACCGGCCCAAGCCCCTAAAGCGCAAAAATCCCGGGAACCCTTAGGTTCCCGGGACTTTGCTATCCATACCTTGCGGTCGGGCTGACAGGATTTGAACCTGCGACCCCTTGACCCCCAGTCAAGTGCGCTACCAAGCTGCGCTACAGCCCGTCAGTCCTGCCGTTCTCCGCCTAGGTTTTCACCTAAGCAGTCCGGCCGAACCACCTCAAAAAGCTTACACGATGTTCGAGGTTCCCAATGACACCTTGGTGGGTGTCATCTGTGATGCGCGTCTCAATTAGCGCTTCTTGCCACGCTTTTCACGGACGCGCATGTTGACCTCGATCGGCGTGCCGTCGAAGCCGAAGGTTTCGCGCAGGCGGCGAGTGATGAACCGGCGGTATCCGGGGTCCAGGAAGCCCGTGGTGAAGAGCACGAACTTCGGCGGACGGCTGGATGCCTGGGTGCCGAACAGGATGCGGGGCTGCTTGCCGCCGCGGACCGGGTGCGGGTGGGCCGCCACGAGCTCGCCAAGGAACGCGTTGAGGCGTCCCGTGGGGATGCGCTTGTCCCAGCTCTCCAGGGCGAGGTCCAGTGCGGGCACCAGGCGGTCCTTGTGCCAGCCGGTCTTGGCGGAGATGTTGACCCGCGGAGCCCATTCAACGTGTGCCAGGTCCTGCTCGATTTCCCGCTCAAGGTAGCGGCGACGTTCGTCGTCGAGCAGGTCCCACTTGTTGAACGCGAGGACGAGCGCGCGGCCCGACTCGATGGCGAGTTGCAGGATGCGGACGTCCTGCTCGCTGAGCACCTCGTCAACGGCCAGGAGCACGACGGCGACCTCCGCCTTTTCGAGCGCGGCCTGCGTACGCAGGGAAGCGTAGAAGTCCGCGCCCTGGGCCATGTGCTGGCGGCGGCGGATGCCTGCGGTGTCCACGAAGCGCCAGGTGCGGCCGCCGAGTTCGATGAATTCGTCCACGGGGTCGCGGGTGGTCCCGGCGAGGGGATCGACGACCACGCGCTCGGAGCCGGCCAGCTTGTTCAGCAACGAGGACTTGCCGACGTTCGGGCGGCCGATGAGGGCGATGCGGCGGGGACCGCCGGAGCGCTCGACGCCTTCCACGGTGGAGAACTCGGGCAAGGTGTCCATGACGTGGTCCAGGAGGTCGGCAACGCCGCGGCCGTGGAGGGCAGACACGGGGTACGGTTCGCCGAAGCCAAGGCCCCAAAGCGTAGCGGAGTCGGCTTCCTGCGCAAAGTCGTCAACCTTGTTGGCCACCATGATGACCGGCTTCTTGGACTTGCGCAGCATCTTCATGACGCCTTCGTCCGTGGCAGTGGCGCCGACGGCTGAGTCCACCACGAAGAGCACGGCGTCGGCCAGTTCCACGGCCATCTCGGCCTGCTCGGCGACCCGGGCGTGGATGCCCTTGGCGTCGTGCTCCCAGCCACCGGTGTCCACGAGCGTGAAGTTGCGGCCGTTCCAGTGGGCCGAGTACATGACACGGTCACGGGTAACGCCCGGGGTGTCCTCGACGACGGCCTCGCGGCGGCCGAGGATGCGGTTCACCAGCGTGGACTTGCCGACGTTGGGGCGGCCGATGATGGCCAGGACCGGATCCAGCTTGAGGGGCCCGTCTTCGCCTTCGTCGTCGTAGAGTCCGCTCAGCAGGGCGGCGTCGTCCTCGTCGAGGTCATAGTCTTCCAGGCCTGCCCGGAGGGAGGCTGCGCGGAGTTCGGCTTCGTCGTCGTCCAGGGCGGCGAGGTTTTCAGCCACCTGGTCGGTGCCGGTGGGCGTGTATTCGTCGTCGCCGGCTCCGATGTTGCCGGATTTGTGAGTCGTATCGCTCATTGCACTTTCCTTAGTGGTGATCTGCCGGCGTCCCGGCTACTTCTTCTTGGCGGTGCTGCATTGGCTGTGGGCCGGTTCATTTAGTCCCCGGAAGGGACTGACCGGTGGTCTTGACGGCATCCTGGACGTGTCCAGCCAGCGCAGCGCGGATCTCCGCAGCCGCCCTGTCCATTGAAACACGCCCCGGCTCGCCGTTTCTGCGGGTCACATTCAAGGGAGCCCCGAAACTGACGTACAGGCGGCGGCGCAGCCCCGGAATGGAGTCACGGTGTTCGTCTCCGGTCCGCGTTCCGAGGATGGCCACGGGAATCACTGTGGCACCGGACATCAGGGCGAGCCATGCGACGCCGTTGCTGATGTTGCCGGCGGTGCCGCTCCCCCGCGTTCCTTCAGGGAGAATCCCCACGCAACGGCCGGCGTCGAGCGCTTGTCTTCCGAGCTGGAGCGCCGCGCGGTCGCCGGAGCGGTCGACGGAAATCTGCCCCGAGGCACGAAGAACCTTGCCCAGGAAACCCTTGAACATCTCCTTCTTGACCAGGATGTGCATGGGCCGTGGAGCCGCGCCGAACATCACCGGCCCGTCCAGGAAGCTGATGTGGTTGCCCGCGAAAATGACCGGGCCGGATTTGGGAACGTTGGCGCGTCCCGTTATCGCTGTCCGGTACAGGACATGATCCAACAGCCAGCCGACAGGCCGGCTCCACATCATGGTCCAGCGTGCCGGGAGCCGGGCTTCAGTCACCGTAGATGACCTTGCCTACAATGCTCAGTGCCGTTTCAACCGTTTCTTCGAAATCCAGGTCCGAGGAATCCAGGGTGACAACGCCGTCGGCCGCCTGGGTGAAGTTCACCACAGTGGAGTCCTTGGCATCGCGGTGGATCACCTGGGCGGCGAGCTGCTCGTGGCTCTGCGTTCCGCCCAACTGGAGGCCGCGGCGCCGCAGCCGGGCTTCCTCGCTGGCGGTCAGCAGCATACGGACCTCCGCATAGGGCGCGACGACGGTGGTGATGTCCCGTCCTTCGACCACCATGCGGCGGTGGTGCTGTTCGATCAACTGGCGCTGGCGACGAATCAATTCGTTGCGGGCACCGAGCGTGGTTGCAACGGCGCTGACAGACGAGGAGATCCTCGGCTCACGGATTTCCTCCGTGATATCCACTCCGGCAACACTGACGTATTCGGCGTTGGCACTGGTGCTGAGTTCCAGCGGCAGATCCTTTGAGGCCTGCTCGACGGCGGCACCGTCCCCGAGGTCGATCCCGGTCTTGAGGCAATACCAGGTCAACGCACGGTACATCGCACCCGTGTCCAGATAGGCCAGCTTCAAGCGCCGGGCAACTTCCTTGCTGACGCTGGACTTGCCGGAGCCGGACGGGCCGTCGATGGCGACAACCAGCGGCTTTCCCGGACGTACAACGGTCTCCGGGCCGAAAAGTTCACGTTTCATTACTGGAGTACCCGCCATCCACGGTCAGTCAAGGCTTCAACAAGGAGGTCGTGCTTGTTGGGCATGACGGAGAGTTCCACCATGCCAACGTTCTGCCCGGACGAGTGGTCCAGGCGGAGGTCTTCAACATTGACGCCGATCTCACCGATCTCCGTCAACAACCTGGCGATCTGCCCGGGCCGGTCGTCTACCAGAACTGTAAGCCATGAATATGCCTGCGGGGGTCCGCCGTGCTTCCCCGGGATCCTGGCCTGCCCGGCGTTGCCCTCGCTGATGAGCTGGGCAAGGTCCAGGCGGGCGCCGGGCGCGGTGGGATCCTCCAGGGTACCGATTAATCGGTTGAGGTCTTCACGGACACCATGGAGGATATCCACCATCTTGGCCGCGTTGTTGCCGAGGATCTGCACCCACAGGGTGGGATCGCTGGCGGCAATCCTCGTGGTGTCCCGCAACCCGTTCCCGGCCAGGGACAGCGCGTGAAGCGGTGTCCCCTGCAAGCGGCTGGCAAGAAGCGAAGACATCACCTGGGGCAAGTGCGATACCAAGGCAACCGCTTCATCGTGTTCCTCCGCCGTGAACTGGGAGACTATGGCCCCCAGGTCGCCGGCAAGGGAACGTGCGGTCTGAAGCGCGTCGGCGCTGGTCTCCTCGGACGGGCAAAGAACCCAGGGCATGGACGTGAAGAGCTCGCCGCGGGCAGCGACGGGTCCCGACTTCTCGCGCCCAGCCATCGGGTGCGTCCCGACGTAACGGGACATGTCCACTCCCCGGCGCCGGAGTTCGGCTTGGATTGCCAGCTTGACGCTGGCAATGTCCACCACGACAGCCTCCGGGTATTCACCCAGGGCACGCTCGACGACGTCGGCCGTCACATCCGGCGGCGCCGCGACAACAACCAGCTGGGGTGCCTTCTCAAGCTCGGACAGTGGCCTGCCCGCACCGATATCCACGGCCACCGCCTGGTTGGTCGGCGACGGGTCCGAAAGGAACACGGAGACACCCCGGCCGCGCAGGCCGAGACCGATGCTGGCTCCGAGCAGGCCGGTGCCGAAAACGACCACCGGGCCGTCAAGGTGGCCCCGGCCGTGCGAGTGGAATGCCGACATGCCTTACAGTCCTACGGAGGCCAGGAGGTGTCCGACTTCCTGCTTGCCGAGGTTCCTGATGCTGCCTTGGCGCTGGTCGCCCAGGCCGATGGGACCGATCTTGACGCGCACAAGGCGCAGCACGGGGAACCCGACGGCTTCGAACAAGCGGCGGACAATACGGTTCTTGCCGGAGTGCAGCACAACCTCGATCAGCACGTGGCCCGGAGTGGAATCCACGAGTTTGAAGGAGTCGACGGAAGCGATGCCGTCTTCGAGTTCGATGCCGGCCTTCAGCTGCGCACCGACGCCCTGCGGGAACGGACCGCGGACCTGTACCAGGTACGTCTTGGGAACCTCATAGGAAGGGTGCGTCAAGCGGTTGGCGAGTTCGCCGTCGTTGGTCAGCAGCAGAAGGCCCTCGGTGGCGACGTCAAGACGGCCGACGTGGAAGAGACGCTCGCCCTTGTTCTTGGCGGACTTGAGGAAGTCGCTGATGCAGGGACGGCCCTCAGGGTCTTCCATGGTGGAAACGACGCCCTTGGGCTTGTTGAACACCATGTAGAGCATGGTGTCATCGAGCTGGATGCGAATGCCGTCGACGTGGATCACGGCGGTCGCGGGATCGACGCGCATGCCAAGCTCGGTGGTGAGCTGGCCGTTGACCTCGACGCGGCCTTCCTCGATCATTTCCTCGCATACGCGGCGGGAAGCCACGCCGGCCTGGGCCATGACCTTCTGCAAGCGCACGCCATCGGCGTCGTGCTGCTCGGACTGGGCCACCTCGCCGCGGCGGCCACGGGGCTTGCGGATCGGACCAAGGTTCTGGCCGAAGCGCTCGCTGCCAAAAGCACGGGAAGCGTACTGCTTCTTGTTGCTGGCCTTGGGCTTCAGTGCGCCCGGCGTGCCCGGAGCCTTGCCGAACCCGGGCTTGTTGGAGCCTGGCTTGCGGGGGGCCTTTGCCGGCTTCCCGGCGTGCCGACGCTCGTAGCCTCCGGCCGAGGTGGGGTTGTCCGGATCGAAGGGGCGTTCCTCACGCGGACGGGTGGGCTTGAAGGGGCGTTCTCCGCCCGGGGAGAAGCTGCGCTTGCTGCCTCCGGAGGCGCCGGCAGCACGGCTAGCGCCACCGGCACGGCTTGCGCCACCCCGGCCGGCTCCAAAACTGCTGCCGCCTGCACGGCCGGCACTGCTGCGGCCTGCATTGCTGCGGCCTGAGTCTTGCGACTCGTTGCGTCCGGAATTGTTTCGTCCCGAACTATTACGTGGTGAACCCTGGCGTCCCGCCTGTGTCATGACCCGTCCTTTTGTTATGGTGGCCGGCTTGTTCTTTCTCAACATAAGCCAGCCGGACAGAGGATATCTGCCCTGTGTGTCTGCCCGCTACTAGCCGGGCGTTTGTAGATCCTTGCAATATTGAGTTGTTTCGATTTGCGTGCGGCCGCGGTGTTTCCCGCGACTACATGCGTTCGGCGTCGAAGAACTCCTCGATGCCCTCCAGCCCCGGAAGGTGGGGGGACAATTGAGGCAGTTCCGCCACCGAGCCAATGCCCATGCGCTCGAGGAAGTACGAGGTGGTCCGGTAAAGGATCGCCCCCGATTCAGGATCGGTACCCGAGTCCTCGATCAGCCCGCGTTGGACAAGGGTCCGGATGACTGAATCGACATTGACGCCGCGGATGGCCGACACCCTGGCCCTGGAAACCGGCTGCCGGTACGCGATGACCGCCATGGTTTCAAGGGCTGCCTGCGTCAGCCGCGCGGTCTGGCCTTCGAGAACGAACCTTCCCACGACGTCGGCAAAATCCGCGCGTGAATAGATCCGCCACCCTCCGGCAACGTTCCGCAACTCAAAACCCCGGGGTGCAGCGCCGGCACTTGCATCAGTGTGCAAGTCATCAGCGTCCCTGCCCGGGGCTTTAACAGTATAGCCGCTATACTCCTGCCGCAGTCCCTCCAGCAAATCCTCGACGACGGCGACCGTCACGTTGAGCCCGGCAGCGAGCTCTTCCGCGGTGGCCGGTTGGTCGATCACCATCAGGACGGCTTCGAGAGCCGCGCGTGCGCCGCCGGGTACGGCTTCAAGCTCGGCGAGCCCGTCCCCGCCTGTTTCCTGCTCGCTCACAGCCGTTCCTCTCCTTTGTCGATCTGCCCGGCGCCGGGTTCGGAATCGTACTCGTCGCTCAAGTTGTCACTGCTCCAGCCTTCGGGGCGCCCTGTCCAGCGGACGGTCAGCTCGGCCAGCGGACCCGGCTGCTCAAACGCCACCACACGGTCGCGGAACAGCTCAAGGAGTGCCAGGAACCGGGCCACGACAACAAGCGTGGACTCGGCGTCGGCGATCAGTGCCCTGAAGGATTGTGGCTGGCCGCGCTGCAGGCGGTACCCGATGATCTCGGCCTGTTCCTTGACACTGACGGGTGCTCCGTGAAGGTGGTCGAGGCCGACTTCCTCGGGCGTGTTGTCCTTCGGAGCCAGGGTCTTCGCCGCCAGCGCGGCGAACTGTTCGGGCGTATGGCGCCAGATAAGTTCGGGCAGCATCGCCGCGAAATGCCCTTCCAGCGCAACTTGCCGCGGGAAGCGCCGGGCTTCGGACTCCAAAGTGCCGGACATGATCGCGGCCACCTGTTTGAAAGCCTTGTACTGCAGGAGCCGGGCGAAGAGAAGATCCCGGGCTTCCAGCAAGGCAATGTCCTCGGCATCTTCGACTTCGCCGGCCGGCAGGAGCCTTGCGGCTTTGAGGTCCAGGAGGGTCGCGGCGATGACCAGGAATTCGCTCGCTTCGTCCAGGGCCCAGTCCTCGCCCAGTTCCTGCAGGCGCCGGATGTACTTGATGAACTCATCCGTCACAGTGGCCAGCGCGACTTCCGTGATGTCCAGCTTGTGCTTGGAAATCAGGCCGAGCAGGAGATCGAACGGGCCGGTGAAGTTCGCCAGCCTGACCTCAAAGCCGGCCTTTCGTCCGGAAGGCGGCGCGCCTTCAACGGTGAGTGGCTCTGCCACGCGGGCTAGGGTGCGCCGCCGCGCGAAATCAGTTCCTTGGCCAGGCGGCGGTAGGCGTCGGCACCGATGTGGTTTCCGGCGTAGCTGGTGATGGGCTCCGCGGCAACCGTGGCATCGGCGAACTTGATGGAACGCTTGATGACGGTCTCGAAGACCTTGTCCCCGAACGCCTCCACGAGCCTGGAGATGACTTCGCGGCTGTGCAGGGTGCGGGCGTCATACATCGTAGCGAGCACGCCGTCCACCTGCAGGCGCGGGTTCAACCGGTCCTGCACCTTTTCGATGGTTTCGACGAGCAGTGCCACCGCGCGGAGGGCGAAGAATTCGCAGATCAGCGGGATGATGACGCCGTGCGCAGCCGTCAAGGCGTTGACGGTCAGGAGGCCGAGGGACGGCTGGCAGTCAATGAGCACAACGTCGTAGTCGTCCTCGACGTTCTTGAGCGCGCGGTCCAGCACTTGCTCACGCGCTACCTCGTTGACCAGCTGGACCTCGGCGGCGGAGAGGTCGATGTTCGCCGGCAGGAGGTCGATGCCTTCGACGCCGGTCTTCTGGATGGCGTCGCGGATGTCCACTTTGCGGTCCATCAGGACGTTGTAGACAGTGAGGTCGAGCTCGTGCGGGTTCGCGCCCAGGCCCGCGGAAAGAGCTCCCTGCGGGTCGAAGTCGACGAGCAGGACGCGCCGGCCGAATTCTGCGAGCGCAGCGGCGAGGTTGATGGTTGACGTGGTCTTGCCCACGCCACCCTTCTGGTTGACCATGGCGATGACGCGGGCCGGGCCGTGGGAGGCCAGCGGCGCGGGCTCGGGGAAGTCGCGGTGCGGGCGGCCCGTGGGCCCCATGACGGCGTCTTCCAGATCGAAATCCGTGCCCTCCAGCGTAGTCGTTCCCCGTTCGCTGCTCACGTATCTATCCACTCTCTCCACGACGGTCATTTCCTGCGGCTGTCTCCAGCACCAACACTGCTCCCCACCTAGGCTACAGCGCCCGACACGGCATTCTGTGGAACTTGACATTGCCCGCAGTTTGAGCCTTACCTTCTAGCTGAGGTAGAAGGTTGGGCCTTGGCGCCAATAAAACGCAGGCAAGGCAGGCTCCCATGACGGGTTCCTGCCTTGCCTGCGCGGATGCTTCCAAACAGTGTGCCGGGCTAAACCGCCACGGCCTCTTTCACTTCGGGTTCGGCGTTGTGGCTGATCATGGTCAGCTCGTCGAACGGCGTCGCACCGGACAGGACGCTAGTGACCTGGTTGCGGTCGATTTCCTTGACCCAGGTACCGATCAACACGGTGGCGACGGCGTTGCCCGTGAAGTTGGTCAGGGCGCGGGCTTCCGACATGAAGCGGTCGATGCCGACGATCATGCCGACGCCGCCCAGCAGCTCGGGCCGGTGCGCCTGCAGGCCCGCGGCGAGGGTGGCCAGGCCGGCACCGGAAACGCCGGCAGCCCCCTTGGACGCAATGATCATGAACACCAGCAGCGATACCTGGGCGCCCAGGTCCAGCGGAATACCCATGGCGTTGGCGACGAACAGGGAGGCCATGGTCAGGTAGATGGCAGTTCCATCCAGGTTGAAGGAGTAGCCCGTAGGCACCGTGACACCGACAACCGGCTTGGAAACGCCGAGGTGCTCCATCTTGGCGATGAGCCTGGGCAGCGCCGCTTCGGAGGATGAAGTGGAGAAGATGAGCAGGTACTCGCGGGCCAGGTATTTCATCAGCTGGAAGATGCTGACGCCGGACACAACCCGAAGCAAGGTGCCGAGCACCACGACGATGAACAGGGCGCAGGTGATGTAGAAGGCGACCATCAGGGTGAGCATTCCGAAGATTGCCTTCGCGCCGGTGGCACCGACCACTGCGGCGATCGCGCCGAAGGCACCGACGGGTGCCAGCCACATGATCATGATGAGGATGCGGAAGACGAGCGCCTGCCCGTGCTGGATGGCCTTGAGCACCGGCTGGCCCTGCGAGCCCATGCGCTGCAGCGCAAAGCCCACCAGAATGGCGGCCAGGAGCGTCGGCAGGACGGGAATGTCTCCGGGGATGATGCCCAGCAGGAAATCGGCGGTGCTGTTTGTGGCAGCCTTCGCATTGGGATCGTACGGAATCAGCTTCAGGCCCTCGCCCGGGTGGATGATGTTGCCAACTACCAGACCGATGGCGAGCGCGAAGGTGGACATCACCAGGAAGTAGACCAGGGCGAGGCCACCGACCTTGCCAACCGTGGCAGCCTTGGCGATCGACCCGATGCCCAGGACGATCGTGCAGAAGATGACGGGGGCGATCATCATCTTGATGAGCTTGATGAAGCCGTCACCCAAAGGCTTGAGGGATTTGCCCACCTCGGGGAAAAGCAGGCCGACGACGGCGCCCAGCACGACTGCGGCGATCACGGCGATGTAGAGGTAATGCGACTTGTCCAGCCCCTTGCGCCCGGCCTTCGCGGGTGCAATCTCTCCTCTTTGAGAGGTCATGGCTTTGCTCCTTATAGATACTCTGGAAAGCGCCGTGGTTCCTGCGAAATGTCCCTGCGCCGCTCTGTTGTGATATCCATCATTGGGCGCCGCGTGACATGCATCACTGTTGCGTTCATATTGGTCACAGGATTGCCCGCAGAAAGGAGCACGTGATCCGACGCTGGAGCATTGCCCGGAGACTCTTTGTGGCAAACCTGCTGTTCATCCTGGCGCTCACCGCGATCGTGGGAACGGTGGCCTTTGTGGACGCCAGGGACCGGGCCTACAACGACGCCGGCCAGCGGATGCACGCAGTGGCCGCGGCGATTGCAGCCAATCCCCTCGTCCTCCAGGCAGCAGGTACGACCAATCCCTCCGCCGCCCTGCAGCCTTACGCCCAGGTGGTGATGGCAAACGCCAATACCGACTTCATCACCATCATGGCCCCGGACCGGACGCGCTGGACCCACGCCAACCCCGACGAAATCGGCAAGCCCTACATCGGCACCATCGACCCTGCGCTCCACGGGCAGGCGTTCACTGAGGTCACTGCCGGTACGCTAGGCCCGTCTGTCCGCACCATTGTTCCCGTGGAGGATTCATCCGGTAAAGTCCGGGCCCTGGTGGCGGCGGGCGTCACGGTGCGGACGGTGGACGTTGCCGTATCAGCCCGGCTTACGACGATCATTGCCTTCTCCCTGGCCATGCTTGCCGGAGGCTCCCTCGCCTCCTGGTTGCTGGGCCGATACCTCCGTTCGGTCACCCGGGGCTGGGGACCGGAGCAATTGGCGCAATTGTTCGCATACTACGAGTCGGTCCTGCACTCGGTCCGCGAAGGCGTGGTCCTGATCGATACAGGCGGCCGCGTGGTCATGTACAACGACCAGGCCGCGGATCTGCTGGGACTGGAACCGTCCGACGTCGATCCCGCCGCAGGAGCCGCACCGCGCCTTTCGGACCTGCCCCTGGAGCCCAGCCTCCACGGGCTCTTCGAATCAGGCCGGACGGCACACGACGAAATCCACCTCAGCGGGTCCCGGATCCTGGTGGTGAACCAGGCGCCCGCGGTAGGCCCGCCCGGGATGAGGGGCCGGCAGCGGCCTGCGGTGTTCGGGACGGTAGCCACGCTCCGCGACAGGACGGAAATCGAGTCCCTGGGCAGTGAACTCGAAACCATGAAGACACTCTCGGACGCCTTGCGGGCCCAGACCCACGAACACGCCAACCGGCTGCACACCATCGTGTCCCTCATGGAGCTCGGGCGAACCACCGACGCCCTGGACTTTGCCACCAAGGACCTTGAACTGAGCCAGCAGTTGACCGACCATCTTGTGGCATCGGTGGACGAGCCTGTCCTGAGTGCACTCATCATGGGGAAGTCCGCCGAGGCGCACGAACGCGGCGCGGAGCTGACTGTTACGGTGACCGGCGGGGACGGCCTCCAGGGCCTGGCCGTCCAGGACCTCGTGACCATTTTGGGAAACCTGCTGGACAACGCACTCGACGCCGCCACGGCCGCTCCCCCGCCGCGCAAAGTGGAGCTGGGCATCGAATCCGGACCTGAGGGAACCACGTTCACGGTGGCCGATTCCGGCCACGGAATCGACCCCGGCATCGTGGACGACGTCTGGCAATACGGATTCAGCACGAAGGCCGCCGGCATCGGACAGGCCGGCCAACCTGGGGCTCCCTCCCGCGGTGTGGGCCTGGCCCTCGTACGGCAAGCGGTGCAGCGGCTTGGCGGTACGCTGTCCATCAGCGAATCCACGAGCGCCTTGGGCGGCGCGTTCTTCCGCGTGGCGCTCCCCGCGCCGGACTCCAGGAAAGAAGCCGAATGACCGAAATCCGCGTCCTCGTTGTCGAGGACGAACCCATCGCCGCCGCTGCCCATGGCGTCTACGTCGGCCGGATCGACGGCTTCGCTGTTGCGGGAACCGCCCCGGACGGGCAGTCGGCCCTGCGGCTGCTCAATGAATTCGCCGTTGCCGGGCAGCCAGTGGACCTCGTCCTGCTGGATATGAACCTGCCGGATCTTCACGGGCTGGATGTTGCCCGCCGGATGCGCGCTTCGGGACTGCTCGCCGACATCATCGCCATCACCGCCGTCAGGGAAGTGAACATTGTCCGGAGCGCGGTGTCGATCGGCGTCGTGCAGTACCTCATCAAGCCGTTCACCTTCGCAACGTTCGCGGACAAACTCGCCAGCTACCGCACCTTCCGCGAGCAACTCGCCGCCCCGGCGTCGGGCGCCCGGGCGAGCGGAGCCTCGCAAAGCGATGTGGACCAGGCGTTTGCCAGTCTCCGCGCACCCACCGAAGTCCCGCTGCCCAAGGGCCTCTCCGCCCATAGCCTGGAGTCCGTGAAAGACCTCTTGGCCGGCCTCGGCCGGGCCGTGTCCGCGAGCGAGGCAACGGTCGCCCTGGGGATGTCCCGGGTCACCGTGCGCCGCTATCTGGAGTACCTGGCCGACGCCGGGATGGTCACGAGGAATCCGCGGTACGGCACCCCCGGACGGCCGGAGAACGAGTACCGCTGGAATCGGAGCTAGCCCACGATTCACCGCGGATGTATACACAGATCAGATCTCATCGCCAAAAGCTAGGCTTTTTCGTGGTTTATGTATACACTGAGGATATCCACCCAGCGAAGGAGGGTCCCATGCGTGCCAGCGACAAAGCCTATGCGGCCCTGCGCGAAGACATCATTGAGTGGCGCCTGGCACCCGGCACTGTCCTCGCGGAAGTGGAACAATCCGAACGCCTGGGCGTGTCCCGCACACCTGTCCGGGAGGCGCTGAGCCGGCTCAGCGCGGAAGGACTGACGACGGCGGCAGGCGGCCGCGGCGTCGTCGTCACCGACATCTCGCTGGAGGACATCGACGAACTGTTCGAGCTGCGCGAAACCCTGGAAGGCAAAGCCGCCGCCCTCGCCGCGCAGCGCGGTGATCCTTCGGTCTTTGAAAAGCTCCACGCCGAGCTCCTCCGGGCCCCTGAGATGCTCAACGATTCCGATCCGGCGCGGCACGACTACTACGGCTTGGTGGGAAGGCTCGACGAAGCGATCGACGAGGCGATCTCCAATTCCTACCTCGCCCAGGCCATGCGCAGCCTGCGCGTCCACCTGGTGCGGGTCCGGCGCCTCGCGGCCGACGACGCCGAACGCCTCCATGCCGCCGCCGCGGAGCACGCCGCGATCGCCGAAGCCATCGCGGCAGGCAACCCGAGGCTCGCCGAAGCCGCCACCACCCTTCATCTGCACCGCAGTCTTTCCCACGTCAAAGCCACCCACACACCTCACAAATAGGAGCACCATGGTGAAGAACAACCACGTCCGCGTCTACAAGAGCGAAGAGAACCTTCCCCGTGAGGAGCAGTTGGCGCACAAGATCGCCACGGTCGCCGCCGACCCCGTCGAGGTGACTCCCGAGGTCACCGACATGATCATCAACCGGATCATCGACAATGCCTCCGTTGCCATTGCCTCCCTGAACCGTGCCCCGATCATCGCCGCCCGCGCGCAGGCCCTGACCCACGCGCCAACCACCAACGGCAAGGGCTCCTCCGTTTTCGGGATCAGCGACAAAGTCTCCCCCGAATGGGCCGCCTGGGCCAACGGCGTCGCCGTCCGAGAACTTGACTACCACGACACGTTCCTGGCCGCGGACTACTCCCACCCGGGCGACAACATTCCCCCGATCCTGGCCGTGGCCCAGCACGTCGGCTCCGGCGGCAAGGACCTGATCCGCGGCATCGCCACCGGCTACGAAATCCAGGTGAACCTGGTCAAGGCGATCTGCCTGCACAAGCACAAGATCGACCACGTGGCCCACCTCGGCCCCTCCGCCGCGGCAGGCATCGGCACCCTCCTGGGCCTCGACGTCGAGACGATCTTCCAGTCCGTCGGGCAGGCCCTGCACACCACCACCGCCACCCGGCAGTCCCGGAAGGGCGAAATCTCCACGTGGAAGGCCCACGCCCCTGCGTTCGCCGGCAAAATGGCGGTCGAATCCGCGGACCGGGCCATGCGCGGGCAGACCTCGCCCGTGCCCATCTACGAAGGCGAAGACGGCGTCATCGCCTGGATGCTCGACGGCCCGGACGCCTCCTACGAGGTCCCGCTCCCTGAGGCCGGGGAACCCAAGCGCGCCATCCTGGACACCTACACCAAGGAACACTCCGCCGAATACCAGGCCCAGGCCTGGATCGACCTCGCCCGCAAGCTGAACCGCGAGCACCCCGAAACCACCGACCCGGCCAACGTGGAATCCGTCCTGATCAAAACCAGCCACCACACCCACTACGTGATCGGCTCAGGCGCCAACGACCCCCAGAAATACTCCCCCACCGCCTCCCGGGAAACCCTGGACCACTCCATCCCGTACATCTTCACCGTCGCCCTGCAGGACGGCACCTGGCACCACGTCCACTCCTACGCCCCCGAACGGGCCTCCCGCCCGGACACCGTGGAACTCTGGCACAAGGTCACCACCGTGGAAGACCCCGAATGGACCCGCCGCTACCACTCCCTGGACATTGCGGAGAAGGCCTTCGGCGGCACCGTGGAAATCACCCTCACGGACGGAACGGTCATCACCGAATCGATCGCCGTGGCCGACGCCCACCCGCTCGGCGCCCGACCGTTCGCCCGGGAACAGTACGTGAACAAGTTCCGCACCCTTGCTGCCGGTGTGGTCGAGGAGGCCGAAATCGAAAGGTTCCTCGGCGCCGTCGAACGCCTCCCGGAACTGGGACCGGGTGAGCTGGACCAGCTGAACATCGCTGCCGCCCCCGGCGTCATCGACCTCGCCGCCGCGCCGAAGGGACTGTTCTAGATGCTGTACTCCAAGACCACGCCCGAACAGAAGCGCCTCAAGCTCCGCGAACTGTTGAACTCCGGGACCATCGTCCAGTTCCCCGGCGCGTTCAACCCGCTCTCGGCACGGCTGATCGAGGAGAAAGGCTTCCCCGGCGTCTACATTTCCGGTGCCGTGCTCGCCAACGACCTCGGCCTGCCCGACATCGGTCTCACCACACTCACGGAGGTCGCCACCCGGGCCGGGCAGATCGCCCGCATGACCGAGCTGCCGGCCCTGGTGGACGCGGACACCGGATTCGGCGAGCCGATGAACGTGGCCCGCACCATCCAGGAACTCGAAAACGCCGGCCTCGCCGGCTGCCACATCGAGGACCAGTTCAACCCGAAGCGCTGCGGGCATCTGGACGGCAAGAACGTCGTCGACACCGACACCGCCGCCAAGCGCATCCGCGCCGCCGCCGACGCCCGCCGGGATGAGAACTTCCTCATCATGGCCCGCACCGACATCCGCGCCGTCGACGGCATCGAGGCAGCGCAGGAACGTGCCCGGGCGCTCGTCGAAGCCGGCGCCGACGCCATCTTCCCTGAAGCCATGAGGGATCTGTCCGAGTTCCAAGCCATCCGTGATGCAGTGGATGTGCCGATCCTGGCCAACATGACCGAGTTCGGCAAGAGCGATCTCTTCACCACCGAACAGCTCCAGGGCGTCGGCGTGAACATGGTGATCTACCCGGTCACCCTGCTCCGCATTGCCATGGGGGCTGCAGAGCGTACGCTGGAAACGATCAAGGCCACAGGAACGCAGGAGGCGCAGGTGGAGAACATGCTCACCCGTGCGCGGCTCTATGACCTCGTGGACTACGAGGCTTACAACCACTTCGACACGAGCGTTTTCAACTTCCAGGTTCCTGGGCTCAGCCGGTAACTGGATCAACCAAGGGATGCAGGCGTTCCGGCTATTCCGGAGTGCTTGCCGATGAACGAAGGAGAACAGCATGGTAGCTGTTGAGATCAAGAAAGGCCTGGCCGGCGTCGTAGTTGACTACACCGCGATCTCCAAGGTCAACCCGGACACCAACTCGCTGCTGTACCGCGGCTACCCCGTGCAGGAACTCGCCGCCAAGTGCAGCTTCGAAGAAGTTGCCTTCCTGCTGTGGAACGGTGAATTGCCCACGCCGGAGGAGCTTGCAGAGTTCACAGCCCGCGAGCGCGCGGGCCGCGCCCTTGACCCCGTAGTAAAGCAGGTCATCGATACGCTGCCGACGACGGCCCACCCCATGGATGTCTGCCGGACGGCCGCTTCGGTGCTGGGAGCTAGGCACCCGCTGACCGAGGATTCCACCCCGGAAGCAAACATGGCCAAGGCCATTGACTTGTTCGCGGCCATGCCCGCGGTGGTCGCCTACGACCAGCGCCGCCGTCGCGGCCAGGGCGTCGTGGAACCCCGCGAAGACCTCGGCTACTCCGCGAACTTCCTGTGGATGACCTTCGGCGAGGACCCGGTAGAAGAGGTCGTGAAGGCATTCAACGTCTCGATGATCCTCTACGCCGAGCACTCCTTCAATGCGTCCACCTTCACCGCCCGCGTGGTCACCTCCACCCTCTCGGACCTGCACTCCGCCGTGACCGCGGCGATCGGCGCCCTCAAAGGCCCCCTGCACGGCGGCGCCAACGAAGCCGTCATGCACACCTTCGAGGAAATCGGCATCCGCACCGAGGAATCACTCGAGGACGCAGCCGCCCGGGCGAAGACCTGGATGGAGAACGCCCTGGCGCAGAAGAAGAAGGTCATGGGATTCGGGCACCGTGTGTACAAGCACGGTGACTCCAGGGTGCCCACCATGAAGGCCGCACTGGACAAGATGATCGCCCACTACGGCCGGCCCGAAATACTGGGCCTGTACAACGGGCTCGAGCAGGCCATGGACGAGGCCAAAGCCATCAAGCCAAACCTCGACTACCCCGCCGGGCCCACGTACCACCTCATGGGCTTCGACACCCCGACATTCACCCCGCTGTTCGTCGCCAGCCGCATCACCGGCTGGACAGCACACATCATGGAGCAGCTCGGATCAAATTCGCTGATCCGCCCGCTGAGCGAATACAACGGCGTGGACGAACGGCACCTGCCCTAGTTTTTCGGAACGTTCGACGGCGGGCCGGTCACTCCCCACGAGCCCCCTGGCCGCGTGGGCCCAGGTGCCGGCCCGACGTCGTTCTCACCGCAGGCGGACAAAGTTACAGTTCACTGCAAGCTTTTTGGGAATCTTTCAGCAGTCAGAGAGCAGCGCCCAAATCCAGCCAGTCCGCGGTGTGCACTTCTGCGACGCTTTCGTTGTCATCCGCGAGCACCACTTCGACCGCGATGCGCTCACCGGAAATCATGGCAGGCAGCCAGTGTTCGGCGTCGGCCCACATCCGCTCGACAGGGAGCCCTGCCACCCGGTACCACTGAGGTGCTATTTCATCGCTTTCGGCGGGTTCGCCGGTCCATTGCTCGGTCAGATACACCGTGGTGAACATGTTCCACTCCGCCTTGGCCGGGAAGACGAAGTCCACTGTCCCGGCAGGAATGAGATGCCGCTGTTCGACATGGACGAAGATTTCTTCTTCCACCTCCCGGCAGACAGCCTCGGCAGCAGTTTCTCCGAACTCCACATGCCCGCCTACGCCCACGATCTTTCCACTGCCGAAGCCGGTTTTCTTCCGGCCCAGAAGCACCTCCTGGCCGGCGTCGCCGTCGCGGAGCAGGAAGCACAAGGTGACGTGAGCTGCAGTCATTGACCAAGCCTAACTCTGCGCGGATCGTCGCGAGCTCGTCCTTGCTACAGTTGGCCCATGAGCGTGGACGAGGGTGAGGGGCCCACGCCGGCGGAGGCCCCGCCAGGAGAGGCAGCCGCCCCGCCAGGGCAAGCCCCCGAGGCCTGGCTGCCTGGCTGGCTGGTTCGGCATCCGCTCCACGCCGGGTGGGTATGGACCGGATTCTGGGCGTTGTTGATCGTGCTCGATGAATTCCTGAACCTGGCTGGCTGGAGCTGGTACCTGCTGGTCGGTATGGCCGCACTGCCGACCCTTCTGTCCACCCTCGCGGTGCTGCACGCAACTCCCCGCAGGCATCTGCAACCACGAAACGAATCAGTGCTGGGCCACTTCTTCGTGCGATTCCTGGCACTGGTGACTGCGTTCCTCGTATGGGGCGTTTCAGTGGTCATGAGCGCCTCGATCTCCACGACTGTCCAGGCAGCCGTGGGAAGTTCCGAGCGCGAAGTCACGGCCCTCGGCTTCAACTTGCTCGTGGCAGCAGTCCCGCTTGTGATTTCGGTGCTGTGGATGGCTTTCATCGTCCGCTGCGCGTGGTTCCTGCGCCGTTTGCGTGGCTGGAGTCAAAGTCCCGCCAGCTCGCGCGTGCCGAAGAAATTCCTGCGCTCCCGGCCGAATCTGAGGCGGGTGGTTGTCGGCTTGGCGCACCCGGGCCTTCTGCTCGTCGCCGGCCTCGGCATGTCCATTCTGGCGTTGTTCCTGAACGCGGTGGAGCTGACCTTCAGGGTCTTGGCGTGACCGGCACCGGACTGCGTTAAGTGGCCTGGGTCAGCCAAGCGCCCGCGGATGCGCGGCCGCGTAGACCTCGCGCAAGGTGTCGGCAGTGACCAGGGTGTACACCTGTGTTGTTGTGACCGAGGCGTGGCCCAGGAGTTCCTGCACCACCCGGACATCGGCGCCGCCCTCAAGCAGATGCGTGGCGAAAGAATGCCGGAGGGTGTGCGGGGAGACGTCCTTGGTGATGTTGGCCTTCTCCGCCGCAGTCTTGAGAATGGTCCAGGCACTCTGCCGGCTGATCCGGCCTCCGCGGGCATTCAGGAACAGCGCCGGGGTGCCTTTTCCCTTGGCGGCCAACGCAGGCCGTCCGCGAACCACATAGGAGCTGACGGCGCGGGCACCGTAGGACCCCAGTGGCACCAAGCGCTCCTTGGAGCCTTTTCCGAAGAGCCGTACGATCGCGGGGCCATCGGCTTCCGCTTCGAGGGAGACATCATCGACGTCGAGGCCTACAGCTTCGCTGATGCGGGCACCTGTGGAGTAGAGGAACTCCAAAAGGGCCCGGTCCCTCAACCCGGTGGCGGTATCGGCGCCGGCGGCTTCAAGGATCCGGGTCACTTCGCCGACGCTAATGGCCTTTGGCAGACGCTTGCCCGGCATTGGCGGGTGGACATCGCTCGCGGGGTCCGCCGTCGTCGTCCCCTCCAGCGCCCAAAACTTGTGGAGGCCCCGGACGGCAACCACAGTGCGTGCCGCAGAGCGGACGCCGAGTGCGGCGCCGCCGTCGGAGCCGTCGGCCAGCGCCTGTACAAAAGCAGTGACGTCGTGCCGGGAGATATTGCCCGGGTTGTCGACTCCGGACGCTGCCAGGAAGTTCGAATAGCGGGACAGATCCCGGCGGTAAGCGGATAAAGTGTTGCTTGCGAGGCCTCGTTCCACGCCGAGGTGTTGCAGGTAGTCCGTGACGGCCCGGTCAATGGCGGTCTGGACCCGGGTCTCCGCGAGCTGGGGCACGGTCAGCGCTGGCTCGGGTGGGCGGGCCAGGGAGCGTTGGCGGGCCGCAGGTTCCTGAAGCCGTCGGCGCGCGCGGCGGCGGCTGCGAGGATCCCGACGACGGCGGACGGGTTGTGCAGGCGGCCTTCGAGCACCGCTGAAACAGCTTCGTCGAGCGTGACCCACACCAGCTCGATTTCGGCTTCTTCATCTGTGCGGACGTGCCGTTCGGCCTCGGGAACCTCTGCCAATCCGCGCGCCAGATAGATTCGAATCGCCTCGCTCGAGGAGCCGGGGGAATTGAAGAAGTCCGCGAGGACATTCCACGTGGCCGCCGTAAGATCGGCCTCTTCCGCGAGTTCCCTGGCCGCGCCCGCCACGAAGTCTTCGCCTGCCACATCGAGAAGCCCGGCAGGAATCTCCCACAGGTCCATACCGACGGGGTGGCGATATTGCTTGAGCAACAGGATTTCGCCGTCGACGTTCATCGGCAGCACCGCAACGGCGCCGGGATGGTCGATGTAGTCACGGACCAAAGTGCCGGTGTCTTCGCCCAGTTCGAAGGCGTCACTGACGACGTCCCAAATGCGGCCTTCATAGACCTTGCTGGACGACAAAAGACGGCGCGGGCTCGGCATGTCCGAAACCTTCCGAAAAGTGCTGGGGGTTTCAGAAATACCGGGCATCGCGCCGTCCTTCGTTTGTGTGAGCGATTACTTCGCAGCTACCTTGCGGGCTGACTTTGCTGCCGAATCCACGCCTGACTGACGTTCCAGCGCAGCCTTCACGAGGCCGGCAAACAGCGGGTGGGGGCGCGTGGGGCGGGAGCTGAGCTCGGGGTGGGCCTGCGTTGCCACGTAGTACGGGTGCACGTCGCGCGGCAGTTCCACGAACTCAACCAGTTTGCCGTCGGGAGACGTTCCGGAGAACACGAGTCCCTCGGCTGCGATCTGCTCGCGGTACTTGTTGTTGACCTCGTAGCGGTGCCGGTGACGCTCGCTAACCGTTGTCGCGCCATAGGTCTCTGCAACCACGGAGCCTTCATCCAGTTTGGCTTCGTACAGGCCCAGGCGCATGGTGCCGCCAAGGTCGCCCTTGCCGTCCACGATGTCGAGCTGCTCTTCCATGGTGGCAATGACGGGGTACTTGGAGTCGGGCTCGAACTCGCTAGAGGACGCACCCTCGAGGCCGACCACATTGCGGGCGTACTCGATGACCATGCACTGGAGACCGAGGCAAAGGCCCAGCACCGGAAGCCTCGTCTCGCGGGCGAACTTGAGCGCGCCGAGCTTGCCCTCCAGGCCACGGATACCGAAGCCGCCGGGAACACATATGGCGTCGACGCCGCCCAGGGACTTGGTGGCGCCCTCGAGGGTTTCGCATTCGTCGGACGGGACCCAGCGGATCTTGACCTTGGTTTCGTTCGCGAAACCGCCGGCACGCAAGGCCTCGGTCACGGACAGGTAGGCGTCCGGGAGGTCGATGTACTTGCCCACGAGGGCAACTTCAACCTGGTGCTTGGGATTGTGGACAGCTTCGAGGAGCTTGTCCCAGCTGGTCCAGTCGACGTCCTTGAACGGAAGGTCCAAGGCCCGGACGATATAGGAGTCAAGACCCTGGGAGTGCAGCGTCTTGGGGATGTCGTAGATGCTGGGGGCATCGGCGGCGTTGACCACGGCGTCAATATCGACGTCGCACATGCGGCCGATCTTTTCGCGCATGGCGTCCGGCACTTCGCGGTCCGAGCGGATCACGATCGCTTCCGGCTGGATGCCGATGGAGCGCAGGGCAGCAACGGAGTGCTGCGTTGGCTTGGTCTTCAGTTCCTGCGAGGGGCCGATGTACGGCACCAAGGAGACGTGGAGGAAAAAGACGTTGTTCCGGCCGATGTCCTGGCGGACCTGGCGTGCGGACTCGAGGAAAGGCTGCGACTCGATGTCGCCAACGGTGCCGCCGATTTCGGTGATGATGACATCAGGAGCGTTCTTGCCCTCAGCGGGGAGGCGCATGCGGCGCTTGATCTCATCCGTGATGTGCGGGATGACCTGGACGGTGTCGCCGAGGTACTCACCACGCCGTTCCTTGGCGATGACTGTCGAGTAGATCTGACCGGTCGTGACGTTGGCCGAACCCTCAAGGTTTTCATCGAGGAAGCGCTCGTAGTGTCCGATGTCGAGGTCGGTTTCGGCGCCGTCGTCAGTGACGAAGACTTCGCCGTGCTGGAAGGGGTTCATCGTGCCCGGATCCACGTTGAGATAGGGATCGAGCTTCTGCATAGTTACAGACAAACCGCGTGCCCGCAGCAAGTGGCCGAGGCTCGAAGCCGTCAGTCCCTTACCGAGCGAGGACGCCACACCGCCAGTGACAAAGATGTGTTTGGTCGTCTTGGACGAGCCCGGGAACCGGGAATTTACACGGGAATTTGATCGCTGCACCACGGAATTCGAGCCTATCATCAATTGCGCCTCCAAAGGATCCGCTAGCCGTTTTCCCAAATGCTCAATAGTCCCCTGCCGTGGGGCAAGGATCAAGAGTAAAGTCCACCCGACCGGGGAAAACAGCCCAGGCGGGCGGCTACGCCTGCTGGGGCAGGAGCTTCGCGTCGTCCAGCAACTCCTGGGCATGCGCCCGCGCCGACTCCGAGTCTTCCTGTCCTGCCAGCATCCTGGCAAGCTCCTTCACGCGTTCCTCGTCATCGAGGAGCTGGACGTCGCTGGACGTGAAGCCCGTGGCGGTCTTGCCGTCGCTTCCCCTGACCGAGGTCTTGGTGACCCGGATGTGTTGATCGGCGAAGGCGGCCACCTGCGGCAGATGGGTTACCACCAGCACCTGCACGTGGCGGGCCAGCATGGCCAGCCGGCGTCCGATCTCGACGGCGGCACGCCCGCCCACTCCGGCATCGACCTCGTCGAAGACGAAGGTGGGCACCGGATCAACGGCGGCGAGGACCACTTCGATGGCGAGCATGACGCGGGACAACTCACCACCGGACGCGCCCTTGCCGAGGGGGCGGGCGGGGGCACCTGAGTGCGGTTGAAGGAGGAAGGAAATGTCGTCGACGCCGTGCGGTCCCAACTGTCCCTGGCTGTCCACGTCAATCACCAGGGTTGCATCCGCCATGGCAAGGGCGGTGAGTTCCGCGCTCACGCGCGCGGAGAGTTCTTTGGCCGCCTTCGATCGCAACTTCGAAATGCGCGCGGCTTGCTTCCGCAATGTTGATTCCGCGGCAGTTACCTCGGCGTCAAGGGCTTCGATCCGGCTCGAGTCATCCTGCAGTTCGTCGAGCCGGGTCCGCGACGCTGCCGCCCATTCCAAGACCTCGTCGATGCTCGGAGCGTACTTCCGGATGAGTTTGGCCAGTGCTGCGCGCCGCTCCTCGATCTCCGAAAGCCGTTCGGGCCCTTCGGAGTCCAGGGAGGCTTGGTAGCTGGACAGCTCCCCCGCGATGTCGTTGATGAGGAAGCCGATTTCGGCGAGCCGCGCGGCGGCTCCCGCCAACGCTTCGTCGTGTCCGGACACCTGGTCCAGCGCCCGTTTGGCCGAGTCAATCAGCGTCGTGGCATCGGCCGTTTCGCCGAATTCCTCCGAAATCAGTGCTTCATGCGCTGCCGCTGCGGCGATGCGGAGCTCTTCCACGTTCGCCAGTTTCACTGCCTCGGCTTTGAGGGACTCGTCCTCGCCCGGTTGTGGATCGACGTCGTCGATTTCCTGGAGTGCGACCTCGAGCGATTCCGCCTCGCGCAGCCTTTCCCGGGCCTCGCCGCGGAGGGTGTCGAGCTCCGTCTGGGTGGACTTCCAATGACTGTAGAGCTCCTGGTAATCCGTGAGCGTCGCGGCGAGGTCGGCCCCGGCGAAGCGGTCCAGTGCGTGCCGCTGCGCCACGGCACCTTTGAGCCGTATCTGGTCCGACTGGCCATGCACCACCACCAGGCTCTCGCCAAGTTCCGCCAGGACGCCCACCGGCGCTGACCGGCCGCCCACGAAAGCACGGCTGCGGCCGTCCGCGCCCACAGTGCGGGCCAGCAGGAGCTGGGTGCCGCCGTCGTACTCTTCCGCGTCGCCGCCTGCCTCCACAGCCCGTTCCACCGCGGCGTGTCCCGGATCAAGCAAGAGCCGGGCCTCCGCTGAGGCCGACTTGGCACCCGAGCGTACCGCACCGGCGTCGGACCGCGCTCCCAGAAGGAGGCCGACGGCGGTGACCACCATGGTCTTGCCGGCGCCGGTTTCACCCGTGACGACGCTCAGGCCGGGCCCCAACGGCAACGTGGCGTCGGTGATGACGCCGAGATCACGGATCCGGAGTTCCT
This sequence comes from Arthrobacter sp. NPDC080073, assembly GCF_040686575.1. Lineage (NCBI taxonomy): Bacteria > Bacillati > Actinomycetota > Actinomycetes > Micrococcales > Micrococcaceae > Arthrobacter > Arthrobacter sp. NPDC080073. The sequence goes on along the minus strand of NZ_JBFBKR010000010.1, from coordinate 5,992 downwards.
CGATCATGGTTTACATCTCCTTTGTGGGGTCGGCCGCTCTGCCTGTCCGCACGTCCTGGGGAGTCGGCAAAGGGCTGGGCTTGAAGGTCCTTATAACGGGGGTCGGACCGGTGTGGATGTCGGCCGAACGGGGCGCCGGACCCCGCCAGCCGTGGATGGGGAGCTCAAACTTCCGCACGAGCCGCGCTGAGAACGGCGTCTGGTGGGTACGGGCAAGCCGCACGGGCCGGGTGGACCGGGTTACTTCGATCCGGGCGCCGGGCGGCAGGTCCACGGAACGGCGGCCATCGCACCAAAGCACGCCTTGGGCGTCGGTTCGGCTGAGGATCTCCACTGCCAGCCTGGACCGCGGCGAAACCACGAGGGGTTTGGCGAAGAGGGCGTGGGCGCTGATGGGGACAATCACCAGGGCCTCCACCTCGGGCCACACCACGGGCCCGCCGGATGAGAAGGCATAGGCCGTGGAGCCCGTAGGGGTAGCGAGCACCACCCCGTCACAACCGAACGACGTGAGCGGACGTTCATCCACTTCCGTCACCACTTCGATCATGCGCTCCCGGTCAGCCTTTTCAATCGCGGCTTCGTTGAGGGCCCAGGTATGCCAGATCTTCTGGCCACGGACCCACACCTGGACATCGATGGTCATGCGCTCCTCCACCGTGTATTCACGGCTGGCGATCCACTCGACGGTCTGGGCAAGATCGGCCCGCTCGCTCTCGGCGAGAAAACCGACATGCCCGAGGTTCACGCCCAGCAGGGGAACGTCGACATTGCGGACGAGCTCGGCCGCGCGCAGGATGGTGCCGTCGCCGCCGAGAACCATGACGAGTTCGACGTCCTCCAACCGGACATCCTCGTGCAGTATCTCGATCGGCTTATCCACCACGCCAAAGAACCGTTCGATGTCGTCCAATTCGGACTTCTGCATCACGGGGATCAGGCCGGAGTAGTGGAGCTGCCCGCAGGCATCCCAGGCCGCGCGAAGGGAGTCCTCACGCCCTGTGTGGGCAAGGACCAAAACGCGCCTGCTCATGGTGTTCTGCTTTCTAGTGGGTGGTCCAGATTCGTTCCATCAGTGCAGCAACTTCCTCGTCCCGCTCTTCGATCTTAGGCAAGTCCGACTGCATCCTGCGTTTTATCCACAGGAAGTACTCCACATTTCCGTCCTGGCCCGGCAAGGGACTGGGTGCCAGGCCACAGAGTTCAAGCCCTGCATCCACGGCCGCTTTGGCGACTTGCGCCACCGCGCGCCGCCGTTCTTGATCGGAGGTGACCACGCCGGTGCGGCTCAGCCGTTCCTTGCCGACCTCGAACTGCGGCTTCACCATGAGGATCAGGTCTCCCCCGGGTTCGGTGCACGCCGCGAGCGGATGCAGAACGAGGGTGAGGGAAATGAAGGACAGGTCTGCCACGGTGAGCGCGGCCGGCCCGCCGATTTGCCCGGGCGTCATGTAGCGGACGTTGAGTCCTTCATGGACTGCGACGCGTGGATCGTTCCGCAGGGACGGCACCAACTGGTCATGCCCGACGTCGACCGCCACCACGTGCGCGGCACCGTGCCGGAGCAGCACGTCAGTAAAACCGCCGGTGGAGGCGCCGGCGTCGAGGCACCGCTTCCCGTCCACGACAACGGAAGGGAACGCCGCCAGCGCCCCGGCAAGTTTGTGTCCGGCGCGGCTGGCGTAAACGTCCTCGGCGTGTGCTTGAACATCGATTTCCGTCTCGTCGGAGACTTGTTGCGCTGCCTTGGCGAGAACGCTTCCCCCGGAACTGACTTTTCCGTCCGCTATGAGCTTCGCGGCATGGGTCCGCGATCTCGCCAATCCACGGCTGACGAGTTCCTGGTCGAGTCTGGCCATGCTCAGCGTTCTTCGTCGTCGAGGGACGCCATCAAGGAGTCGTGGATCTCGGCGTAGATACCGCTATGCTCGGCCACCGGCAGGGAGGAGATGCCCGACAGTGGCTCCAAGGCGGAATCCACGGCGGCGTCGCCTGTAGGGGCCGTGTTGTCCGGCCACGGGGCATCGTGCGGTTCGACGCCGTGCAGGTCGACGGGACTCTCCGGGTGATCGTTCTCGCTCATTGGTCCAGTCTAGTTTTCCAGCCATTCGAGCCGCGGCGATGTGGCCTCTGCGGCGTCGGGATTGGCGGCCCACCAGGCTGCGCACGCAGCACGCCAGGCGTCCAGATCCTTCTCGGACCCGGAGACGGTGATGAGGCCGTCCTGGACTTCGGCGCTTGCCTTTCCGCAGCGGAACGCGCTGTCCTCCTCGACGATCTCGGGGTACGGCTCGTGCAGTTCCGTGAGATCAGCCAGCAAGTAGCCGGGGCGCTCCGGGCTTCGTGCCGCAAGGATGGACCCGGGCGTGTCGACGCCGGTGAGCACGGCCGCCGTCGCGAAGCCCGCACGGTTGCCGCCAAGGATATCGGTGTCCAGGCGGTCTCCGACAACGATCGGACGCTCCGATTTCAGCCTGCGTGCCGCCGAGTGGAAGAGCGGGGCCTCCGGCTTGCCGGCGACCCGCGGCTGTTTGCCGGTGGCAGACGCGACGGCGGCCACAAGGGTGCCGTTTCCGGGGGCAATCCCGCGGGCCTGGGGAATGGACATGTCCGTATTGGTAGCCACCCAGAGGGCGCCTGCGGCAACAACGTAGGACGCCTCGGCCAGATCCTTCCACCCGATTTCCGGGTTGAAGCCCTGGACCACAGCCACAGGGTTCTCTTTGGCGCTGTGAACAGGCTTGAGGCCCACGAGTTCAATTTCGTGGGCCAGCGCCGGACTGCCGGTAATCATTACCCGCGAACCCGGAGCCAGGAGTCCTGCCAGAAGATCCCCGGCGGCCTGCGAAGAACTGATCACTTGGTTGTCCTCTGCGGGCGCGCCAAGTTCACGAAGATGCGCCGCCACCTGTGCCGGGGTACGCGAGGCGTTGTTGGTTATGTAGCCCAGCCGGACCCCGACCGATTCAAGCCGCTGCAGGGACTCCACGGCGCCGGGAATGGCATGCGGGCCTGCGTAGACGACTCCGTCCAGATCGGAGAGGACAGCGTCGAATTGCGAAACCAGCGAGGCCTCAGTCATTCTTGGTCTCTTCGCCGCCCTCGGAGCCCTCTTCTCCGCCTTCCCCGTATTCTTTGGTGTCCTCGGTGTCCTCGACGTCTTCGGTGTCTTCGACGTCTTCGGTGTCTTCCACGGAATCGCGGTCCGACTCGGCGTCGTCGGACTCAAAGTAGTCAGACTCGACGTCGTCGAGTTCCACATCGTCCTGTTCGCTGGCTTCAGGGGCGATGACCGCCTCCGCGCGTGCGGGCGCAGTTTGTGGCATGTCCGCCTCGGTCCGCTCCGCGTTCTCCTCGATGTTCCGGAAGCGAGGCTTGCGAGCTTCGCTTTCATCGTCCTCGCCGAGGTCGATGATGTCCGGGTCCTCGAAGTCTCCTACGCCGAGGGCATTTTCTGCCACGACGGCCTGGCGCTGCCACTTGCCGGCTTCTTCCGTGCGGCCCACTGCCGTCAGGGCGTCTGCGTAGGCACGGAACAGGCGCGGGCTGTAGGAGAAGGCGCGGTTGATGTCGAGCTGGATGATCTCCAACTCGGCCACCGCGGCGTCCAACTGACCAAGGTCGGTCCTGGCTCCCGAAGCCACGATTGCCAGCTCAACCTTGCCGGGCGCGTCGAGGTCCTGTGCTTCGGGGGAACGGACGACGTCCAGTGCACGGTCCGGCCGTCCCAGACCGCGTTCGCAGTCAGCCATGAGGGGCAAATGGACGTTGGAGCCGCTGATCCGGCGGTAGGTGCGGAATTCGCGAAGAGCCTCGCCATAGTGGCCTGCAGCGTAGGCGGTCAGGCCCACGGCTTCGCGGACAGCTGCCAAACGTCCACCACGGCGGCTGGCAGCCAAGGCGTGCTGGAAGGACAGCTCAGGGTCGATATCGATGAGGCGGCCCGCCATCACCAAGTGCTTGGCGACCCAATCGGCATTGGTACCTTCAAGGGTCTTGATCTGGTGCTTCGTGACCCGGTCGAGCTCCTGGCCCGTAACGTCGTCGTCGATCTCCGGGGAACGCTCGCGGTCCGGGCGGTTGGCGCTGCGCAGATCCGCCGCGTTCGGAACCCGCGCGGGACGGTCTTCCCAAGATCCGCCACCGAGGCTGCGTCCCTCGCTACGTGGGCCATCGAACTTGCGGGGACCGCGCTCGGGGCGGTCGCCGAAGCTACGGCGCTCTCCGTCGCCTTCGCGGCGAGGACGGTCGCCGAACGGCTTACGATCACGATCACCAAAGCTCGGGCGGGCATCCCCGTCACGACGCGGACGATCACCAAAAGGTTTGCGATCACGATCACCAAAGCTCGGGCGCGCATCCCCGTCACGACGCGGACGATCACCAAAAGGCTTACGATCACGGTCACCAAAGCTCGGGCGCGCATCCCCGTCACGACGCGGACGATCACCAAAAGGCTTACGGTCACGATCGCCAAAGCTCGGGCGCGCATCCCCGTCACGACGCGGACGATCACCAAAAGGTTTGCGATCGCGATCGCCAAAGCTCGGGCGCGCATCCCCGTCACGACGCGGACGATCACCAAAAGGTTTGCGATCACGGTCACCAAAGGGCTTACGGTCACGATCGCCCTCACGGCTCGGACGGTCGCCGAACGGCTTACGATCACGGTCACCAAAGCTAGGGCGCGCATCCCCGTCACGACGCGGACGATCTCCAAAAGGCTTACGATCACGATCACCAAAGGGCTTACGGTCACGATCGCCCTCACGGCTCGGACGGTCGCCGAACGGCTTACGATCACGATCACCAAAGCTCGGGCGCGCATCCCCGTCACGACGCGGACGATCACCAAAGGGCTTACGATCACGGTCACCGCCGGTAGCGCCGTCACGGTTGTCCCTCGAACGGAATCCTCGCGGGTCGCCCCCGGAATTGTTGTTGGCGCGGAACGGACCGCGGTCGCCACGGCCACCGCCGAAGTTGCCGCGGTTGCCGCCGTTGTGCTCAGCCATGATGGATTCCTCCTGTTGTGAGCTGACCACTGGCGCATGCGCAGCCGCTCTTATCCGTATTTTGTTCTCACGCCGCCGGGATCCGGCTCGTATCTCTTATGCAATTCTAGGTGAACAGCCATCCGCGAACGCACCCGAAGGCCGCCTATTCAGCTTCCCGTGGGAATCATCACAACCCCAGGTATGACTGGGACCGCTTCGGCTGGCTTGCGGATCCAAGTCCGCAGGCGGAGTGTCGGCCCTTCGGGCAGCCAAATCGCCTGAAGCCTCGCCGACGCCCGCTCACATATACCGGGCTTTCCCCGAACGCCAGCTCACATATACCGGGCTTTCCCCGAACGCCAGCTCACATATACCGGGCTTTCCCCGGACGCCCGCTCGCATATAGCCGGTTTCGGCGGGAGCCCGCTCACATATGCGGGCTTCCCCCGGACGCCCGCGACCGTTCATAGGTGAGCCGGGGTGTGGGATTTCCGGCTCATATGTGAGCCGGGGTCCGCCCGGAACCGTTGATACGTGAGCCGGGGTGTGGGATTTCCGGCTCATATGTGAGCCGGGGTCCGCCCGGAACCGTTCATACGTGAGCCGGGGTGTGGGATTTCCGGCTCATATGGGAGCCGGGGTGCGCCTGGACCCGTTGATATGTGAGCCGGGGTGTGTTGGGGGTGTTGTTAAATGGGTCAGGCCCCGACGTGTGTGTCGGGGCCTGGCCGTGAATGGTTGTCCGGCGGTGTCCTACTCTCCCACACCCTCCCGGGTGCAGTACCATCGGCGCTGTGGGTCTTAGCTTCCGGGTTCGGAATGGGACCGGGCGTTTCCCCCACGCTATGACCGCCGTAACCCTGTTACCCGTCACCAGGCCGCCCGTGGGCGGGGTGTGGTGTGGGAAGTCTTTGTGGTTACAACTTTGTGGTGTTGTTATTCAGTTATTGGTTCCGGCGAGCAACGGGTTGTTGTTCGGGAACCACATAGTGGAC